>JAAXHN010000032.1 GCA_012270885.1 Acidimicrobiia bacterium
CGGCGGGCAGCCGCCTACCGTGGCGGACCATCTCCAATGTGGGGGGGTCGGCCATCCATGCGGGCAGATCGGCCAGGCCCTCGGCAGGGGACAGCATCCACTCCTCCCACTCCCCCAGATCGTCGGGACCGGGAGCGGCGCCCGCCCGCTCCCCCACCGAAAGGCTTCCCACCCGTGTTCGTCGCAGCTCCACCAGATGCGCGCGGCCCCCGAGCGCCCGGGCGAGGTCGTCGGCGAGGCTCCTCACATAGACGCCCTTCCCGCACACCACCCGGAAGCCCACAACCGGATGGGAGCCATCTTCGAAACCCGTGATCTCCAGGGAGTGAACAGTCACCTGCCGCGCATCTCTCTTCACTTCCCGTCCCTCCCTGGCCAGTTCATAAAGGCGCCGGCCCTCTACCTTGATCGCCGAGACCATGGGAGGAACCTGGCTGATCTCCCCCATGAAGTTCCCGAGAGCCGCTTCCACGTCCATCCTTGTGACCGGCATCTCCCGCCTCCAGATCTCCTGACCGTCGGCGTCCAGGGTGTCGGTGGCCACCCCGAAGCGCGCAACCGCCAGGTATTCCTTTTCCAGGGGCTGGAGAAAGCGAATCAAGCGGGTGACTCTCCCCACCGCCACCACCAGGGCGCCGGTCGCCATCGGGTCGAGAGTTCCGGCGTGACCCACTTTGCGGATGCCCACCGCGCGGCGCACCGCGGCCACCATGTCATGGGAGGTCTTCCCCGCGGGCTTGTCGAGGACCAGGAAGCCCTCAGGCAAGCGGGATTCTCTCCAGAACCGCCTCCCGCGCCGCCGACGGATCACCCATGAATGCGAAACCGGCTGCGTTGTGATGTCCCCCGCCTCCCAGAGCTTCAGCGATCGCCCCCACGTCGACCTCCCCCCGTGAGCGAAGGCTCACTCGCACCCCGCCGTCCTCGGCCTCCCGGATGAGCATCGCCACTCGCGCCTCCCGGGGGAGGCGGACCAGGTCGATGAGGAGTTCGGTCTCCTCGCCGTTGAGCGAGGCTCTCTCGAGGTCGTCGGCGTAGAGGACCGACCACACCACTCTGCGCTCGGTGTCCAGTCGAGCCCGAGAGAGCACCGCTCCCGCGACAGACAGCAGTCCGAACGGCTCCTCCTCGTAGACGGCCTGGCCGATCACCTCAGGGCGGGCGCCCGTCTCCAGCAACCGGGCGGCCAGCCGGTGGGTTCGGGGGGTGGTGTTGGAGTACTGGAACCGTCCGGTGTCGGTAACGAGGCCCGTGAGGAGGCAGGTGGCGACCACCTCGTCCACCGGCCATCCCAACTCCAGTATGAGTTCGAAGACTAACTCGACCGTGGCCGAGGCGCCCGGGTCGATCAGGTCGATGGTCCCGAAGCCGGGATTGGAGACGTGGTGGTCGACCACCACCAGGTTCTCCGCTTGTTCTGTTATCCACTCCAGGTTCCCAAGGCGATCCGCGGACGCGCAGTCGAAGGCCAGCACGGTCCGGGGCAGGGCGGACGGCGACAGGGGAACGGAGAGGAGGTCGGTGGGGAGGAATCGGTAGCGGCTCGGGACGGCCTCGGGGGAAGGGATGGCCAGTTGCACGGACCTTCCCGCCAGGCGGGCGGAGGCGGCGAAGCCCAGCATCGACCCCAGGGCGTCCCCGTCCGGGCGCTCATGACAGACTCCTCCCAGCGAGCGGGAGGCGACGATCACCTCGGCGGCCTGGCGGATCTTTTCCGAGAGTCCCGCGGCCCCGCTCACTTCTCTCCTCGGGGCCCCGGCGTGGGGGTTCCTCTCAGCAGGCTCTCGATCTTCATGCCTGCAATCACGCCCTGATCGGGCCGGAACTCCAGCCGGGGCGTGTACTTGAGTCGCACCTGGGAAGCCAGCAGAGCCTGCAGGCGACCGGCCGCCGAGGTGAGCCCCTCGCCGGTCTCCTCCAGGCGGGTCATATCGGCAGCCGAGAAGAACACCACCGCTCTCCGCAGGTCGGGGGACGTCTCGACGCCGGTGATGGTCACGCCGGACAACCTGGGATCGGAGAGGCCGTGCACCTCGGACGCCAAAACCTCCCAGACGATTGCGTTGACCCGCCGCATGCGGGGAAACCGGTCGACACCCATTCTCTCATCTCGTCCCGGGTTCGGGGCGATCGAGATAGGAGATCAGGATCTCGGTCACATCCACTTCATGCCTCCGGTCGAGGTACTGCTCGGCCCGTTGCATCAGCCGCTCCAACTCCCGGCGGTCGGGCGCCACCAGGGCCACTCCCAGGCCCGCCCGACGCCACAGGTCGTGATGGCCCACCTCCGCCACCGAGTATGAAGCCGTCCTGCGGAGACCTTCCACGACCGGGCGGAGAACCGATCTCTTCTCCTTCAGCGACCGGATGGCGGGAAGCAAGAGCTCGAAACGCATGGCCGCCGCCTCCATCAGGTTCGAGCAACCTCCCTCACAGTGAACACTTCGATCAGATCGCCCTCCTTCACATCGTTGTACCGCTCGAGGACTATCCCGCACTCCAGGCCGAAAACCACTTCTTCCACGTCCTGTTTGAACCGCCGGAGAGAGGCTATGGATCCGGTGTAGACCACCACGTCGTTGCGATACAGACGCACCTCGGCGCCCGCGACCATCCGACCCTCCGTCACGAGGCACCCCGCGGCCATGGCCCTAGGCACCCGGAAGAGGGCGCGCACCTCGGCGACTCCCAGAATGTCCTCGTGGCGCTCGGGAGCGAGTTTTCCGACCAGGAGTTGTTCCACGTCATCCAGAAGTTCATAGATCACCGAATAGGAACGGACCTCGATCCCACGCTGCCGAGCTTCTCGTGCGGCCTTGGATTCGGCTCGCACGTTGAAGCCGACTATCACCGCCCCGGTGACGTCGCTCAGATTCACGTCGTTGAGATTAACCCCGCCCACCGCTGCGTGGACGATCTCTATCCGCCCCTCATCTCTCTTGATGTTGCCGATTGCCTCTCTCAGGGTTTCCACCGAGCCGTGGGCGTCAGCTTTGACCACGAGCCTGAGTTCTCCCTCGGTGGACTGAAGCTGCTCGAGGTGGGAGACAAAACGGTCCCGGGCGGTGGGCATCTCCATTCTTATCTTGCGCTCCCGATCCCGGTCGGCCTGCGCTGCGGCCAACTGTCGCGCGAGGCGCTCGTTCTTGACCACCTCGAAGCCATCTCCCGCTCCGGGCACATCACTCCAACCCATTACCAGCACAGGCACCGAGGGGGTGGCGGAGGAAACCCTCTGCCCGGCGTGGTTGAACATCGCCCTCACCCTTCCCGACACACCTCCCGCCACCAGAGCATCACCTCTCTTGAGGGTGCCCCGTTGCACGATTACGGTCGCCACCGGTCCCATACCCCGGTCCAGTCTCGAGTCGACCACCACGCCGGAGGCGAGCGGCTTGGGCGAGGCCTTGAGTTCCTGGATTTGGGCCATCAAATCGATGGTTTCCAGAAGGTCCTCCAAGCCGTCTCCCTCGGTAGCCGAGATCTCCACGCTGGGAACGTCTCCCCCCAACTCCTCGACGATGACGTTGTGCTCGGTCAGCTTGGTCCGGACCGACATCGGATCGGCGCCCGGCCGGTCGATCTTGTTGATCGCCACCAGCATCTCCACCCCCGCCGCCCGGGCATGGCTGACCGCCTCCACGGTCTGGGGCATCACACCGTCGTCGGCTGCGATCACCAACACTACGATGTCGGTCAACTCCGCTCCCCTGGCCCGGAGGGTGGTGAAGGCTTCGTGACCGGGCGTGTCGATGAAGGTTATGGGATTGCCCTCCACGGTGGCCTGGTAGGCGCCGATGTGCTGGGTGATTCCGCCTGCTTCCTCGGACACGACGTCGGTGCGGCGAAAGGCGTCCAAAAGCGTGGTCTTGCCATGATCCACATGGCCCATCACCGTCACGATGGGCGGCCGCTCCACCAGGTCCTTGGGATCGTCGGCCGGTACATCGCGGCGGCGTACCACCGGGGTCCGCTCGGGCACCGACTCGATCACCTCCACCAAGGCCCCAAAACTCTCCCCCACCTCCGCCATCAGGTCTTTGGGCATGCGCTGGCCGGCGCCCACGACCCGTCCCGTACCGATCAGCCGGGCCACCACCTCGCCGACCGGTATGCCGAGGGCTTCTGCGTATTCGGCAACCGAGGCCGCATCTTCCACCTCCACCACCGACACTTCCTCGACTTGAGGGATGGGCGCCTCCTCGGGAACGGGAGGCTCCTCCTCGGGTGCGGGCGGAGCGGGGGCCTCTTCGACCTTCTCGGGCTCGGGAGCCGGTTCGGGTTCGGGAGCCGTCTCGGGCTCTCCCACCAGCGCGAAGCGAACCAGTTCCGCCTCCTCTGTGGAGATGGTGGAGGAAGCAGCCCTGACGACCAGGCCGATCTCCTTGGCCTGGCGGATCACGTCCTGGGAGGAGAGGCCCAGTTCGCGGGCAATCTGATAAATCCTGACCCTAGCCATATCGCATCGAAGCAGACCCGCTGGTCAGGTGGTTGGTGAATTGGTTCCGGCCGTGGTCGCCGGAGAGGCAGCCACTCCGGCGCCGGGCTGTTGCGCGCCGCCCTCGTCCCCCGGGGAGGGGGGAGGCTGGTCGGAGCGGATATCGATCCGGTACCCGGTGAGGCGGGCGGCGAGACGGGCGTTCTGGCCTTCCTTGCCGATCGCCAGGGAGAGCTGGTGCTCGGAGACGATCACCTCCGCGCTCTTCTCCTCCTCGTTGATCCTGACCTCCCGAATACGCGCCGGGCCCAGCGCGTCCGCGATGAAGGCAGCCACGTCCTCCTGGTACTGGACGACATCCACCTTCTCGTTGCGGAGTTCCTTGACCACCTGCTGCACTCTCGAACCACGGGCGCCCACGCATGCTCCGCGGGGATCCACGTTCGGATCGTGGGAGATAACCGCGATCTTGGTGCGATGTCCCGGTTCCCGGGCGATCGCCACGATCTCCACCACGCCCTCCACCAACTCGGGAACCTCCAGTTCCAAGAGCCTCCTAACCAGGTCAGGGTGGGAGCGGCTGACGATGATCTGGGGACCCTTGGGCTCGTTCTTGACCTCCAGGATGAGGGCTTTGGCCCGGTTGCCGCGGTCAAGCAACTGGTGGGGGATCCGCTCGGAGGCGGGCATCAGCGCCTCGGCGTTGCCCAGGTCGAAGATTATGTACCGCCCGTCGACCTGCTGCACTATCCCGGTGACCAGGTCCCCTTCCCGCCCCTGGTAAGCGGCGTAAATCTGCTCCCGCTTGGCGATCCGCAGGCGTTGGGCGATCACCTGCTTGGCGGTCTGGGCGGCGATCCGGCCGAAATCCTGGGACATCTCTTCCCACTCCCTGGTTACCGCGCCCTCCTCGTCGAGGTTCTGGCCGAAGACCCGGATCTCCCCGGACTCCAGGTCGATCGTGACCCGCGCCTCGTCAGCCTTACCCGAGGTCCGCTTGTAGGCGGAGACCAGGGCGTTCGCCACCGCGTCCAGGATGGTCTCGACAGGCACCCCCCGCTCTCTCTCCAAGAGCTCCAGGGCCTCCATCACCTGATAGTCGATCTTCACGAGCGGGCCTTCTGCTTCCCCGGCTTGGGAGAGGCTTCCCAGCGGAAGACGGTTCGGGCAGACAGTATCGCGCCGTACAAGAGAGAACGAGCCTCACCCTCCACCGACAGTTCACAGCCCTCGAGGTCCGCCGCCGCCAGGCGCCCCCGGAGACTGGTGGTCCTTCCCTCGGTGCGGACCTTCATCGCCACTTCCCGGCCGACCGCCTTCTCGAATTGCCGGGGAGTCCGCAACCGACGCTCGAGGCCCGGGGAACTCACCTCCAGCCGATAGGGACCCTCCAGGTCGGTCTCGGCGTCCAGAAGTCGGGAGAGCCGCCGGGAGGTCTCAGCCAACCGGTCGAGATCGATCCCCCCCTCGGCGTCCACCACCACCCGCAGGAGACGCGCTCCGCCGTGGCCCAACAACTCCAGGGAGTCCAACTCCAGGCGCTCGGCCTCCAGGTAGGGGCCTACCACGGCCGAGAGCCTGTCGGCCGCGGTCATCTTGGGTATAGTTCCGGCGTCGCGCATGAGTACGGTTGTCACTCCTTCAATCGTCAACCTAGTCTAACCCTCCCCCCCGGGGCTATAAGAAGCGGGATGTTCAGGCGCTGTTCAAGCGGAAGTCGTCCATGAAGGAAGCCAGCCGCGCAGCGCTGTCCACCTCCAGGCCGGCATACAGGCTGGCCCGGCAACCCCCCACCGACTTGTGGCCCTTGAGCCCGACCAGGCCGGCGGCAGTGGACTCCCGGAGGAAGCGAGCCTCTGCTTCGGGCGTGGGGAGCCGGAACACCACGTTGGTGTGGGAGCGGTAGCGCCGTTCCACCGGGTTGTGGTAGTAGCCGTCGCTGCGGTCTATGACGTCGTAGACCAGTCCGGCCTTTCGAGCGGTGCGCTCCTCCAATCCCGGGATTCCCCCCAGATCGCGGAGGCGTTTCATCATCTTGCCCATCAGGTATATCGGGAATACCGGGGGCGTGTTGCCCAGCGAGTCCTTCTCGGCGTACCAGCGGTAGTCGAGCATGCGAGGAAGGACCGCGGAGATGTCCTCCAACATCCGGCGGCGGATGAACACTAGCGCCATTCCGGCCGGCGCCAGGTTCTTCTGCACTCCCCCGTACACCACCTTGTAGCGGTCCCAGTCGATGGGCCGTGCCAGAAAGTCCGATGACATGTCGCACACCTGGGGTACGTCCACCTCCAGGGACTCGGTCATCCTGATCCCGCCTATGGTCTCGTTGGATGTGACATGCAGGTAGCCCGTGTCGGGCCGGATGGCGACCTCCTCCGCGGTTGGCATCCGGGTGTAGCGGTGGGGCTCTCCGTCCCAGGCGCAATAGGCGTCTCCCCACCGACGGGCGTCCGCCAGGGCCAAGACTCCCCATGAACCGGCGGTGATGTAGGCCCCCCGGCGATGGGTGCCCAGCAGGTTGAGGGGGACCATGGCGAACTGCATGGTGGCGCCGCCGGGAATCACCAGGACCTCGAAGTCGGCCGGCGCGCCGGAGACCTCTCGCGCCAGGGAGAGGGCTTCTTCATGCACCGCCGAGTACACGTCGGATCGGTGGCTCATCTCCAGGACCGACATCCCGCTTCCGGCGAAGTCCAGGAACTCTTCTTGGGCCTCCTCCAGAACAGGCAGCGGTAGGGTGCACGGGCCGGCGCCGAAATTGTCAACTCGCATGGGGACCAATTGTCGCATGACGCCGCCAAAACATGAAACCATTCGGAGTTATCCCTCTAGTGTTTCCGGCATGTACCGGTACAGCGGACGGCAAGTTCTGAAGGTCGGCCCCCTCCTGACCCACCGGGTGGAGGACCCCCTGGTGGAGGAGTCGCCCATGGAGCTTCGGATGAGAGGGGTTCCCATCGCGGTGGTCATGCGCACACCGGGCGAGGAAGAAGACCTGGCGCTGGGCTTCGCTATCACCGAGGGGATCGTTGACGGTCCCCGGGAGGTGGCCCGCGTGCGGTCGATAGGCACGGGGGACCGGTACGAACTGGAACTGGCCGAGGGGGTGGAGATCGATCCCGAGCAGTTCCGCCGCAACACCTACACCTCCTCGTCCTGCGGGGTATGCGGCAAGGCCTCCATCGACGCGGTGCTGGTGGCCTCCCGCCCGCTTCCCGCCGGACCCGAACTCACGCCGCGGATGATCACCTCGCTCCCCGACCGCCTCCGCCAGGCTCAGATGTCGTTCGCGGCCACCGGCGGATCCCACGCGGCCGGGCTGTTCAGTCCCGGGGGAGAACTCCTGGCCATCGCCGAGGACGTCGGGCGTCACAACGCAGTGGACAAGGCCATCGGAGCCCTGGCCCGCCAACGTTGGCCCCTCGGCGAGCTGATCCTGGCGGTCTCGGGGCGGATCTCCTTCGAGATAACCCAGAAGGCGGCGGTGGCGGGCATCCCGGTGGTGGCCGGTATCTCCGCCGCCTCTTCGCTGGCGGTCGACCTGGCTCTGGAGGTGGGAATGACCCTGGCCGGGTTCGTCCGGGGAGAGGAGATGGTGGTCTACGCCGGCGAGAGGCGCCTGGACACGGGCTAGCCTCCCGGCCGCCCGTCCTCCCGGGGCCTTCGTACTGCCACCTGCCGCCGGTATTTGGCCAGGTTGTGAAAAACCCCTCCCCAAGGGGTTAGCTTTAGGCACGGAACTGATTCATATTGACAGCAACCAAACACCCAGGCGCCGGATTCTGAATCTCCCCGGTTTTGGTAGAGGCTTAGGTGTGCCCCCACTTTGGTGGAGTCGGGATATTTGGATTGGCGGTGTGACTGACCCAGAAAGGAGGGTCTTCATGCCGTATCGATATCCAACCGAGTTCCGCCGCAGGGTGCTGGACCTGCTCGCAGCTGGTAGGTCGGTGGTGTCTTTGTCGGAGGATCTTGGGGTGTCGGGTCAGACGATCTACAACTGGCGACGTCAGGACCTGATCGACCGCGGTGTCGAACCCGGTTCCACTTCAGCGGAGCAGGCGGAACTGCGGGACGCTCGTCGCCGGATCCGCGAGTTGGAAACCGAGCTGGCTGTGACCAAGCGAGCCATTGAGCTGCTCAAAGGCAAGGTGGTGTCCCCAAAAGACGGTACGAAGCGATCGCAACTATGAGAACCGAGGGGCTGTCCACCCAGGTGGCGTGCCGAGTGCTCGGTGTGTCGGAGTCGGGGTTCTATGCGTGGCGATCCCGACCGCCGTCGGCTCGTTCTATCCGCCATGTCTGGCTCACCGACCTGATCTGTCAGATCCACCAACAGTTCCGGGGTGTCTATGGAGCGCGGCGGATACATGCCGAACTGCGGTTGGGTCATCAGATCACAGTGGGACACAATGCGGTGGCGATGCTGATGAGAAGAGCCGGTCTTGCTGGACTCAGCGGCAACCGCCGGCCCAGACGACGCTCCCGCCCTGTGGACACACCAGTGGATTTGGTCGACCGCAACTTCGCCCGCTTCGAACCAAACCGGCTATGGGTCACTGACATAACCGAACATCCCACCCGGGAAGGCAAGGTGTACTGTGCTGTGGTGTTGGACGTGTTCAGCCGCCGCGTGGTGGGCTGGTCAATCGACAACTCGGCTACCTCGGGACTGGTCACCTCCGCCCTGGGTATGGCAATCAACAATCGTCAACCCGATCCCGGGACGGTCATACATTCCGATCAGGGCGTCCAGTTCACCTCTTGGGCGTTTACTCAACGAGCCCACGACTCCCGGCTGGTACCATCGATGGGAACCGTCGGGGACTGCTTCGATAACGCTCTGATGGAGGCGTTCTGGGCCCGCTTGCAGGTCGAGTTGTTGGACCGCAGAAAATGGAGAACCCGTATCGAACTCGCCAATGCTATCTTCGAGTACCTAGAAGTCTTCCACAACCGCCAACGTCGCCACACCGCCCTAGACATGCTCACCCCAATCGAATACGAAAGAATCCACTACCACAACAACCCAACCGTCGCACCGCTGATTCAAGCAAGCTGACTCCACAAAATCGGGGGACCATCAGGGGGCTTGGCGTCGTTGCTGGTTGCTGCGGTAGGGGCGTTTGTAGGCCCATCCTTGGAGGATGGTCTGCTGGGCGCGTTCTACACAGCCGAGCTTCTATGACAGAAATCATGATGTGATGATCGCCGGGGGAGCGGCAGTGGCGTTGTTGTGGGACAACCAGCGCATCACCAACGACGTGGACGTTGTATCCGAAGGCATGACGCCGTTGTTGCGGACCTCCGTCGCCCGGGTTGCCCGTGACTATGACCTGGAACCGGGCTGGTTCAACGACGCCGCCAAACTCAAAGCTCCTGCCCTGCCAATAGATGATCCGATACTCGTATTTGATGGGGACCGGCTCAGGGTGTACGCAGTGCCGGCGGGATAGTGATGGTTTTCGCGCTTATGTGATTATTGGGGCGGACGGGAGGACCTCTTTGGGAGCCGGAGAAGGCATGAAAGCAACCCTTCGGGAAGCCAAGTGGAGTAAAGTGGGAGTAAAGTTGCTATAAATAGAGATAAGTGGTATAGAATGGAAAAACCTTCTAACATATGCGAAACCAATTGACAGGACACTTTCCCCGAGGCCCCGATGTTCTTAGGAACCACCAAGCGCAGAGTCGACGACAAAGGTCGACTGGTGCTGCCCAAGCTGTTCCGGGGCGAGTTGGCTCCATCGTGTGTGGTCACCAAGGGCCAGGACGGGAATCTTTTGATCTACTCCCAGGAAGGGTGGAATCAGCGGGCGATGGAAGTCCGGGCCAGCTACAGCAGAGAGACCGCCACCGGACGGAGGTTTCGACGATTGATGTTCTTCGGCGCTGCCAGCCAACAGTCCATGGATGGACAGGGGCGTCTCACGGTTACCCCCGAACTTCGGAAGCATGCCCGAATCGAGTGTGGGGAAGAAGTGGTGGTGGTGGGGGTGGACGACGAGATAGAAGTTTGGAGCGCGTCGCGCTTCAGAAGCCATGTGGAAGAAGCCGACAGCCCATCGCCAGGCCAGTAAAAGAGGTGAACGCTTCCGATCCGGAATGACAGACGAACCCACGACTGTGGCTCATAGCCGGCTCCCTGGAGCTATAGAAGGCCCCAATCCGCCCGCTTCCATTAGGCGCCGATCTTCGGGGGGCCGGCTATGAGCCATAGTTCCAGGCACGAGCCGGTCATGGCCGACCTTGTGTGCGAACTATTCGAGCCCATCCAAGAAGGAACGCTGGTGGATGCCACTTTTGGCGGGGGCGGTCACAGTCTGCGTTTGCGGCAGGTGATCGCTCCTCACGTAAGAATCATGGGAATTGACCGGGATCCGGCAGTTGGCGAGCGAGCCGCCGCCCTGGGGCTTGATGTCATTCTGGGCAACTTTGCCGACCTCGAATACCTGCTGTCCTGGGCTGGGGTGGAGAATCTGGCCGGTGTCCTGTTCGATTTCGGGCTCTCCTCCGATCAGTTGGATCATCCCGAGCGAGGCTTCTCCTACCACAGGAGCGGTCCGCTCGACATGAGAATGGATCCCCGGTCGGGATTGACCGCGGCCCAGGTGGTCAATACCTGGGACTACCAGAGCCTCAACCGTGTCATCTCCGAGTACGGTGAGGACCCTTCATCCCGTCGGATAGCCCGAGCAATCGTTGCAAACCGTCCACTGGTGGACACCCTGGCCCTGGCCGAGGTGGTAGCTGGGGCCGTCCCCGCCGCGCTGCGTCGCAAGGGCCACCCGGCCCGGCGTACCTTTCAAGCCATCCGCATGGCTGTTAACGACGAACTGCATGCGGTGAGAACCGGGCTGGAGGCGGCCCTCGGTCGGTTGAACGAAGGAGGGCGCTGTGTGGCAATCTCCTACCACTCCCTGGAGGACCGTCTGGTCAAGCAGCGTTTCGCCCGGGGTGGCACAGACTGCGTTTGCCCGCCCGACCTTCCGGTGTGCGGATGTGGGCTCAACGCCGGGTTGCGGCCTCTGGTGAAGGGAGCGGTCCGCCCCGGTCCGGCGGAGGTTGAACTCAACCGCCGGGCGCGTTCCGCGCGGCTGCGGGCCGTGGAGAAGCTCGCCGCATGACGATCCACCCCACCTCACCGGCTCCCTCCGGCACTCGCAATTCGCCGCTCAGGCTCATTTCCGCCGGAACGACTACCAGTAGCCGCGGCCCCTCAGCCTTGATGCTGTTGGCATTCGTGCTGTTGGTGGTCTTCACTTTCCTGGGGATGGTATGGAGCCGCACCCTGCTGGACGAGGGCGCTTTCCAACTCGCCGATCTGCAGACGAAGATTGAGCAGGAGACAATCAGGAACCGGCTGCTCCGCCTGGAGGTCGCCCGATTGGAGAATCCGGACCGGATGGCTTCGCTGGCTGAGCCTCTGGGGCTCTTCTATCCCGATGAAGTAGTGCACATTCACGTGCCTGGGGTGGCTCCCAGAGAACCGGGTTTCGACCCGCCCGGATAAAAGTGGAGAATGGACCCCCTCCCGCACCCGGTCCCCGGATGGTCGCCAAGCGGTTGGCCCTGGTGGGCAGCGTGTTGGTCCTGGCTTGGCTTGCACTGGCGTTCAAGATGTACACCGTCCAGGTAGTGGAGGATGACGGATACGCGGAGCGCGGGTTGAGGCAGCGTCTCTCCATTCGAGAGGTGCTGCCCGAGAGGGGGGAGATCTTCGACCGGAACGGGGAGGCGCTGGCTCTCACCGTGCTGGGCGCCAGCCTGTTTGCGATACCCTCGGAGATCGAGGATCCGGTGCTGATCGCCCAACAGGTGGGAGCAAGGGTGGGAGCCGACATCGACCGGCTGGTCGCCGACCTCCGATCTGGCAAGGATTTCGTCTACATCAAGCGGCAGTTGGAGGTGGATGTCGTCGAGGAGATCCTAAACCTGGGGTATGCGGGTGTGTACAGCGAGCCCGAGTCCAAACGCATCTACCCTTCGTCGGTCGCCTCCCAGGTGCTGGGAATGGTGAATGTAGACGGGGTGGGCATCGAGGGTCTGGAGTATCGGTACGAGGAGGAATTGGGAGGAGAGCCGGGCAGGGCGGTGATGGAACAGGATGTGAAGGGCCGCCAGATCCCCACCGGGCAGAGCGAGATAACCGAGGCCGTCCCGGGCCAGGATCTCGTGACCACGCTGGATCTTCTGCTGCAATACAGCCTGATGGAGGCCTGCAGGGACGGTGTGGCCCGCACCGGGGCGGAGCAGTGCTGGGCTGTTGCGCTGGAGGCCAAGACGGGGGAGGTGCTGGCTCTGGGCGGCGTTCCGGCGTTCGATCCCGAGAGGCGGGCCTCCGAGGACGGCTCGGGATTCTCGAACTTTGCGATCCGCGGCCTCTACGAGCCCGGTTCCATCCAAAAGACGGTAACCATCGCGGCGGCTCTGGATGCCGGGATCTGGAGGGCTTCCGATCTGATCCCCGAAGTCCCCTACGAGATCGAGATCTTCCCCGATGCCTGCGAGGACCCCGAGGACGACATCTACGGGTGCTACCGGAATTTCACCCTCCACGAGCCCACCGACATGACCGTGGCCGACATCTTCGTGCACTCCTCGAACGTGGGAACCATCATCGTGCAGGACAGGCTGCCCAGGGGAGTCCTGGCCGATTACATAGAGGAGTTCGGTTTGGGCACACCCACCGGCATCGACTTCTCGGGCGAGGCGAAGGGTCTTCTTAATCTCGACCCGTCCTGCAGCACCTGCCTTGCCTCCGCGGCGATCGGATATTCGGTGGCGGTGACCCCGATCCAGATGGCGGCCGTCTTCGGGGCGGTCGCCAACGACGGAGTCTGGATACAGCCGCATCTGGTGAAGGCCCTGGTGACTGAGGAGGGAACCCGGCAGCCGGCAGACATTGCCCGGCGGCGGGTGATCGACGCCGAAACGGCCCGGATAATGCGTTTGCTGCTGGCTGACACGGTCAGCAAGGGAACAGGCCAGGCCGCCGCGGTCCCAGGATTCGAGGTGGGAGGCAAGACCGGCACCTCCTCCAAGCTGGGCTTCGACGGTTACGAGGAGGAGTTGAACATCGCTTCCTTCGTTGGGATGGCGCCGATCGAGGACCCCGAGGTGGTGGTGATGGTGGTGATCGACGGCCCGACCAGACCAGAGTACCGGACCGGCGGGTCGGCGGCCGCTCCGGTGTTCTCCGAGATCATGGAAGTCGCCCTACGACGATTGGGGGAGATGCCCAGTGAGCCCAGTACCTGAGATGACGGTCGGGAGTCTGGCTCACCGCCTGGGCGGTTGCCTGCGCGGGAAGTCCGAGACTCCCGTCAAGGGAGTGAGCCATGACAGCCGCACGGTCCGGAGGGGCGATCTGTTCGTGGCGATGAAGGGAGCCAACGCTGACGGTCACGACTACATCGGGGAGGCGCTGGCCCGCGGCGCGGCGGCGGTGATCTGCGAGAAGCCGCTTGATCATCCTGCCCCCCAGATCGTGGTCGGAAACGGACGCGTGGCCCTGGCGCGGGCCGCCGCCGAGGTGTACGGACACCCTTCGCGTTCTCTCCGATTGGTGGGCGTCACCGGAACCAACGGGAAGA
Organism: Acidimicrobiia bacterium; assembly: GCA_012270885.1. Lineage (GTDB taxonomy): Bacteria > Actinomycetota > Acidimicrobiia > Spongiisociales > ZC4RG35 > Bin76. The sequence goes on from JAAXHN010000032.1 coordinate 14,035, forward strand.
CCACCGTAGTGCACATGATCGAGTCTGTGGCCCGGGCGGCCGGCGAACGCACCGGCACAATCGGCACGCTGGGAGCCCGGATCGAAGAGCAGGTGCTCCCCACTCCCCTAACCACGCCCGAGGCGTCCGACCTACAGCGCCAGTTGGCGATGATGCGCGGCCGGGGGGTGAATACGGCCGTGATAGAGGTGTCCTCGCACGGTCTGGCCCTCCACAGGGTGGACTGTGTCCGCTTCGAGTTGGCGGTCTTCACCAACCTGGGACACGACCATCTCGACTTCCACGGAACCCAGGAGGACTACTACCTGAGCAAGGAACTGCTCTTCTCTCCCGAGTTATCCAGAAGGGGAGTGGTCTGGATCGACGACCGATGGGGCCGGAGGCTGGCGGAACGGGCGGAGATTCCTCTCACAACGGTTGGAACCGGACCCGGGGCGCAGGTGAGGGGACGGATGGTGAGCCAGAGTCTCTCGGAGGCGGTGATGGAGTGTTGGGTGGGGGGCGCCACCCTGATGCTGGAGGCGCCCATCGGTGGGCGACACAACGGAAGGAACGCTCTCCTGGCTGCGGCGGCATCCCTTCGCATGGGATTCTCACCCTCTGAAGTGTCCTCGGGGATCTCCTCTCTCCCGCCCGTGGCGGGTCGCTTCGAACTGGTCGCCGAAGAACCGGTCGCGGTGGTGGTTGACTACGCCCATACCCCCGGGGCGATCGGAGCGGCGATCGGAGCGGCGAGGGCGGCGGCCGAGGGGCGGGTGATCGCGGTTATAGGGGCGGGAGGAGACCGGGATCGCAGCAAGAGGATCGAGATGGCCAGGGCGGCGGCAACCGCCGACTACGTGATGCTCACTTCCGACAATCCCCGATCGGAGGATCCCTCCGCCATCCTTGCCGATCTGGCGGCCGGATTGGAGGGCAGGGGTTTCACGGCGGAGGCGGATCGGGAGGAGGCCATCCGGGGAGCCGTGGGATGGGCCCGTCCCGGGGACGTGGTTCTGATCCTCGGAAAGGGGCATGAGCAGCACCAGGAAGTTGACGGAGAGCGCATACCCTTTGACGATCGCCGGGCGGCTCGAAGAGCGCTGGCGGCGGCCGACGGCGGGTTGTGGGAGGCAACGCGATGATCAACCTGTTGGTGGCGTCGTCGGTGGGGTTCCTGCTCTCGGTGTTCCTCACCTCCTATGGGATCAAGCTGCTCCGCCGCCTGAACATCGGGGACTTCATTCAAGAGGAGCTCGAGGGCGAACACGGTCACAAGCGGGGAACCCCCACCATGGGAGGCGTGCTGTTCGTGGCCTCGGCCACGGTCGCCTATCTCCTCACCCACATTCGCCCCCACTTCAGCCAGGGGTTCGCCATAGAGGTCACGCCGATCGCCACTGGGGGGCTATTGTGTCTGGTCGCCCTGCTGGGGATGGCCCTGATCGGGCTCCTGGACGACTTGGTGAAGACCCGCCGCCGCCGCTCACTCGGCCTGGGCAAGGCGGCCAAGTTCGGCGGTCAGGTGGCCGTGGCCGCCCTGTTCGTGCTGGGGGCCCGCCAGGCGGGAGTGGTAACCGAGCTTTCCTTCGCCCGCCCTCTGGGGATCGAGTTGGGAGGATTCCTGTTCACTGTGCTGTTGTTGATCATGCTGACCGGCACTGCGAACTGCGCCAACTTCACAGACGGGATGGATGGCCTGGCCGGAGGTTCGGCGGTGTCGATGTTCGGCGCCTACGTGATAATTGCCTTCTGGCAGGCCCGGCACCTCGACATCTACGAAGCGGTTGATCCGCTGGCGCTGGCCACCGTGGCGGCGGCGATGACCGGATCGTTGTTGGGATTCCTGTGGTGGAACGCTCCGCCAGCGCGAATCATCATGGGCGACGTGGGGTCCCATGCCATCGGGGGACTCCTGGCCGCCCTGGCGGTGCTCACCAACACCCAACTCCTGCTGATCTTGATCGGGGGACTGTACGTCGCCGAGGGGTTGTCGGTGATAATCCAGGTGGTCAGCTTCAGAATCACCGGACGGAGAGTCTTCCGCATGGCTCCCTTTCACTTCCACTTCAGCCTGGCCGGATGGGATGAGCCGACCGTCGTGATCCGCTTCTGGATACTGGCGGGGATCGGGGTCTCGCTGGGCCTGGGCCTCTTCTATGCGGACTTCCTGGCGCTGGAGGGACTGTTGTGAAACGTTGCCTGGTGCTGGGCGCAGGCGTCTCCGGACGGGCCGCTGCCAGACTCGGAGGGAGGCTGGGGTGGAGAGTGAGGGTCTACGATGCCTGTCCCGAGGCCATACCACCGCTCAACGGGAGTGAGCGGTGGACCGCGGTGACGGGGCGCTGGCGTCCCGAGTGGGTCTCCGACTGCGATCTGGTGGTGGCCAGCCCGGGCTTTCCGGAGGGATCGGAGCCAATCCGGGACTCCATTGCGGCGGGGAGGCCGGTATGGAGCGAGGTGGAGTTGGCCTGTCGCCAACTTTGCACGGAGATGATCGCCATCACCGGCACCAACGGAAAGACCACGGTGGCGAGGTTGACCGGAGAGATGCTGGCCCGCTCGGGCATGGAGGTCCCGGTGGTGGGAAACATCGGGTCCCCGATCTCAGATCTGGTGGGAAGAGAAGTGGACAGGGCCGTGGTGGAGCTCTCCAGCTTCCAGCTGCGTTTCACAGAGACACTCTCTCCCCGAGTGGCGGTGATTGTCAATGTCGCCCCCGACCATCTCGACTGGCACGGAACGATGGATCGTTACGCGGCTGCCAAGGCTCGCATCCACGCCGCCCAGAGGGACGACGACCACCTGATCTTCGACGCCGAGGATCCCGGCGCCCGGCGGGCGGTGAGGGGTGCCCGGAGCCGCCTCCTGGGAATCTCGGTCTCCAGTGCGGTTGACGGTGGCGACCTCGTGACGGGCGGCCTCCGAATCCCCGTAGCGGACCTGTCGGTGCGGGATGATTCGTATCTGACCGACCTCTTGATCGCCGCCGCGGCTGCCCGGGTCTGGGGCGCCGACGACGCCGCGGTTGAAGCCACCATCCGAGGCTTCCGTCCCGGTCCTCATCGCCGCCGGGTGGTTGGTGAGCTTGACGGGGTGAGGTTCGTGGACGATTCGAAGGCCACCAATCCCCATGCCGCCCTGGCCTCGATCCATTCTTTCGGATCCGTCGTGCTGATCGCGGGCGGCCTCAACAAGGGACTTGATCTGGCCCCGCTGACCAGCACCCCACCCGTGAGGGCCGTGGTCTCCATAGGGCAGGCTTCTCCCGAACTGGTGGAGGCAGGTCCTCCCGGCCAGGTGACGCCCGTCGACTCTCTCGAAGAGGCGGTGTGGACGGCCTTCCGGCTCTCACGTCCCGGCGATGTGGTGCTCCTTGCGCCCGGTTGTGCCTCTTTCGATCAATTCGACTCCTACCAGGCCCGCGGAGAGCAGTTCTCACGGCTCGTATCGGATCTGGTCAGCAATCGGGAAAGGACCTGATGGCCTCCAACGTAACCACCATCTACCGCGCTCGGACCGAGCGAATCCAGACCGAGTCGCGGTTCCGCACCAACAATCAGGTGATCATGCTGTTTGGCGCGGTGGTCTTCACCCTGGTGGTCATCGGGCTGGGAGCCACCATCTCGGCCTCCTCAACGGTGGGGATCAACTGGGAATACGGGCAGTACCATTTCTTTTTCCGCCAGTTGCTGGGTGTGGTGCTGGGAACGGTGGTGCTGTTCGTGACCTCCCGGGTTCCCTACCAGTTGTACCAGCGCTTCGCCATGTATTTGTTCGTGGGGGCCCTGGCGCTCCTGTTCCTGGTACTGCTGGTCGGGGTTGAAGTGGGAGGGAGCTCACGGTGGCTCCGGTTCGGGCCCGTGGGCTTCGAGCCCTCCGAGTTGGCCAAGTTCGCAGTGATCGTCTTGATGGCGTCGCTGATCAGTCGGGGCAAGGGGGTCTTCGATGATCTCAAGAGCTACACCTCTGTTGTCCTGCTGGTGGTGGGAAGCGTGGGGTTCCTGCTGATCCAGCAGCCTGATTTCGGGACCACCATCCTGATCGCCATCTGCGCCTTCGTGGTGCTGTGGGTGGGAGGGGGCCCCCTCTCCTATATGGCGGGATCCACGGTGGTGGCTGCCGGCCTCTCGATCCTGCTGGCAGTCATAGCTCCCTACCGCTTGGACCGCCTCAAGGGGTTCCTCGATCCATGGGGAGATGCGGCGGACACCGGCTATCAGCTCATCCAGTCGTGGGTGGCTTTGGGTACCGGAGGTCTGTGGGGGGTGGGACCTGGTAACAGCCGGGCCCGGTGGTTCTACCTTCCCAACGCCCACACCGACTTCATCTTCGCCATCATCGGGGAAGAGATCGGTTTGGTGGGAGGCCTGTTCGTCATCACGTTGTTCGTGGTGCTGGTGGTTCTGGGATGGATGGTGGCTCGACGGGCCCCCGACCACTTCGGCCAGATGGTGGCGGCGGGGATCACCGCCTGGTTGGGGTTCCAGGGGTTGATCAACGTGGGAGGGGTGTTGGGTTGGATGCCCATCACCGGCATCACCCTTCCCTTCATCTCCTACGGGGTGTCTTCGCTGGTGGTCAACATGGGCGCCCTGGGGGTGCTTCTCAATGTGGCCCGCCAGGGACGAAGTCCAGTCGGGGTTCGAAAATGACGTTCGCCATCGCCGCGGCCGGGACCGCCGGACATGTCTACCCTGGTCTGGCCGTTGCCGAGGCCCTGGTCTCCCAGGGGGTGGAGCCCTCTGATGTGTTGTTCATCGGGGGAGACCGCTTGGAGGCAACCGCGGTCCCGGCAGCCGGATTCAGCCTGCTGTCGGTCCCGCTCCAGGGGCTTGCGCGACGGATCACCCTCCGCAACCTCACCATCCCGACCAAGCTGGCGAGAGCAGTTCGTCGGGTACGCCGGGAGTTGGCGAACCGTGTGGTGCGGGTGGTTCTGGCGACCGGGGGCTATGTGGCGGCGCCGGCGGGTTGGGCGGCCCGATCCGAGGGGATTCCCTTCTTTCTCTCCGAACAGAACGCCGCGGCCGGGCTCGCCAATCGGGTGATGGAGCGATGGGCTGCCCGATCCTTTAGCTCCTTTCCGAAGACCTCGGGTCTGAAAAGAGCCGAGTGGGTGGGTAACCCGGTACGGGCCGATCTCACTCGCCTCGACAGGGCGTCCCTTCGCAAGCAGGCCTTCTGTCACTACGACCTGGCGGACGGGCTTCCGGTCGTGGGGGTGATGGGTGGCAGCTTGGGAGCAGGCGCTATCAATCGGGGCGTCTCGGAGATGCTCCGGGGATGGAGGGGCGAACCCGTCCAGGTTGTCCATCTGGCCGGTGAGATCCACACAGAAGAAGTGACCCGCCGGGCGGCGGCCAGTGTTCACCGCTGGAGGGTGGTGGGTTTCGAGAAGCGCATGGACTTGTTCTACTCGGCATGCGACGTGGTGGTGGCCCGGGCCGGGGGAGGGGTGGCGGAGCTCACCATCGCCGGATTGCCCTCCGTGCTGGTACCCGGGGAATTCGGTTCGGCCAGCCATCAGGCCGCCAACGCCGCGGCGCTGGAAGATGCCGGGGCGGCGGTGACTCTGCACGAGGCTCGACTCGGAGAGTTGGGGTCGGTCGTCGGGGGGCTCCTGGCCGACCCTGAGCGCAGGCGCAGGATGTCGGGGGCCGCCGCCGGGATTGCCCGCCCCCGGGCAGCGGAGAGGATCGCCGAGGAAATGAGACGCTGCCTTGTTTGATCTGGATGGTCGCAGGAGGATCCACGTAGTGGGTGTGGGGGGAGCGGGGATGAGTGGCCTTGCGAAACTGCTGGCCGAGTCGGGCAAGACGATTACCGGATCTGACATCCGCCGCTCCTCCCGGTTGGATGCTCTCTCCGACCTGGGAATCGAGGTGTGGTCGGGCCACCGCCCGGAACGGGTGGCGGATGTCGAGTTGATGGTGATCTCCTCGGCGGTCCCCGATCAGGATCCCGAAGTGGAGGCGGCCCGCCGTGGGGGGGTGGAAGTTTGGCGGCGTCCCCGGTTGCTGGGGGCAATGACCGCGGATGTACCAACCGTGGGTCCCACCGGAACCCACGGCAAGACTTCATCGGCGGCAATGCTGGTGGAAGCTTCCCGGGCTGCCGGGGAGAACCCCAGCTTCGCGGTGGGCGAGAACGTCATCGGCCTGGGTACCAACGCCGGCCTGGGAGTCGATCCATGGTTGGTCCTGGAGGTTGACGAAGCCTTCCGCACCTTCGAGGATGTAAACCTGTCCGGGCTGGTGATAACCAATGTGGAGGCGGAGCACCTGGAGCATTTCGAGACGGTGGACAACCTGGAGGCCACCTTCGTCCGGGTCGCCCGGGGGGTCGAGGGTCCGGTGCTGGCCGGCATCGACGATCCGGGTGCCCGCCGGGTGGCGGAGCGGGCCGCGATACCGGGATTCGGGTTGTCCGCCGACGCCCAATGGAGGATCGTCGATGTGGTGGAGGAGACCGCCGGGGTCTCCTTCCGGTTGGTCGGCGGTGGGTCGTCCTGGGGGGTACGGGTGCCCTTTCCGGGGCTCCATATGGCCCGCAACGCGGCGGGGGTGTTGGCCCTGTGCGGGGAGTTGGGTCTCGATCTCGACCGGGCGGTGGAGGGAATTGCCGGCTATCGCGGCGTGCGAAGGCGCTATGAGCATCGCGGGTTGGTGAGGGGAGTGACCGTCATTGACGACTACGCCCATCATCCCTCCGAGGTGGCCGCCACCCTGCGGGCGGCCCTCAGGTCCGGGCACCGTCGCTTATGGGCAATCTTCCAGCCGCACCTCTATTCCCGGACCGGCCAGATGTTCACGGGGCTGGGAGCGGCGCTGTCCCTGGCCGACCGGGTGGTGGTGACCGACGTCTACGGCGCCCGGGAAGAGCCCCGTCCGGGGATAACCGGAGAACTGGTGGCGGCGGCCGCCCGCCGCGCCGGAGCCAGAGAGGTGGCGTACTTCCCGCATCGCTCGGAAGTGGCGAAGATGGTGGCTCCCTGGCTGCAGGAGGGAGATCTGGTGGTTGTGATGGGAGCGGGAGATATAACGGTGGTTCCCACCGAACTTCTGGCGCTACTGGCCGAGGAGGAGAGGAATCGTGGGTGATTGGCGACGACTGTGTGCCGGGGGTCTGGTTCGCTCCGGAATGCGCCTGGACGCCCTGACCACGTACAAGCTGGGAGGGGCGGCGCGCTGGTATGCCGAGGTCGGTGATTACGCTCACCTGTCGGCGCTGGCGGATGCAGGGGCCGGGGCAGGGGACGTCCTGGTGCTGGGAAAGGGCAGCAACGTGATTGTCTCCGATGAGGGGTATGGGGGGTTGGTGATCAGATTGGTGGGAGAATTTCTCTCCATCCGGCACCCCGATGACCGGGTGGAAGCCGGTGGGGGAGTGGGATTGCCCCGGGTAGCCCGCTCGGCGGTTGGGGAAGGGCGGCTGGGTCTCGAGTTCATGGTGGGCATTCCGGGCACAGTGGGTGGCGGGGTGTACCAGAACGCAGGCTGCCATGGAACTGAGATGGTGGATGTTCTGGACGAGGTGGAGGTCTTCGACCTCCAAACCGGGGAGTTGTCTCTTGTCGCTCCCGATTCGCTGTGCCTCCGGTACAGAAGTTCGGCGGTGAGGCCCCACCAGGTGATAACCAGGTCGTGGTTCCGGTTCACACCGGGGGAACCTGCGGTGGGTTTGGAGAAGATCCGGGCCATCACCCGCTGGCGGCGCATCCATCAACCAGGAGGAACCCTGAACGCGGGAAGCGTGTTCAAGAACCCCCCCGGGGACGCGGCCGGGCGACTGATCGACGCCCTGGGCCTGAAGGGAATGCGGATCGGGGATGTCTCGGTCTCGGAGAAGCACGCCAACTTCTTCGTGGCCGGCGCCGACGCCACAGCCGAGGACGTGCGCCGACTGGTCACCGAGGTGCGGATGCGGGTCCGGGCCGAGACCGGGATCGAGTTGGAGCCGGAAGTGAGGTTCGTGGGATTTCCCGCAGGGGAGGCGCCGGCGTGAAGGAGAGACACCCGACTACAAAGGGCGAAGGCGTGCGGAGGGGTCGTTTCATGCAGAGCCTGTCGGCGCTGTCACGCAAGAGACGGAAAAAGAAAAGAAAGAGCAACGAGGCGGCGTTGGATCCCCGCATAGCGGAGCGAGCCCGCAGAGTTCGGGAGAAGGAGGAAAGCCAGGCCGTCAAACGGGCTGTGTGGCTGCTGTCGGTGATGACCGTGGTAGGTGTGGTTGTCTGGCTTCTCCACTCGCCCTATCTGGCGGTGAAGGAGGTGTCGGTGAGCGGTGAGGTGGCTTCCACCGCTTCTCAGAGGGTTGTGAATAGCGGGCTCATCGAAGGTGCCCCGATGTTCTCGGTTGACACCGAAACGGTCCGGGAGGTGGTGCTCTCCGATCCGTGGGTAGCCGCGGTCGAGGTGAGGAAAGAGTGGCCGAACACGGTCTCGGTTGCCGTGGAGGAACGGTACCCGGTTGCCTGGGTGCTCACCGGCGACGGATGGCGGGCCCTGTCGCTCGACGGTGAGGCCCTTGACGTGGACCCTGAGCAGGTCATGCCCCGCATCACCGGGTTGGCCGGGGCCACTCTGGACCTGGCCCATCCGTCAATCGGGCCGGCGCTTGACTTCGTGGAGCACCTCCGGCCCGATCTCCGTCTGGGAGCAGTCATTGAAATCCACGGCCAGCAGGTCACCGCCCAGGTGGCCAACCGGGTCGTACGGCTGGGAAGGCCGGCCGATCTGGATGAGAAGGCCAACGTTCTGGTGGTGCTCGTGGACGACTACACCGACCCCGGCTCGGTCATCAACCTGTTCTCTCCCCTCCGCCCCGCTATCTATCGCGACACGCCCGGCTGAGACCTGTTTAAATCTCTAGTTGAAGGTGATATTCCTAATTTGACTTTTATCTTGTTATCCATCAACCTTCAGGTTGAACCTCAAAATCTACCTCTAAGGGAGCAAAGCTAATGCAGGACATCATTTGGGAGCCGGCCAGCGCCTATGTGGCGGTGTTGAAGGTGATCGGGGTGGGAGGCGCGGGAGTCAATGCGGTTAACCGGATGATCGAAGCAGGCTTGCAGGGAGTGGAATTCGTGGTGCTCAACACAGACGCCCAATCGTTGATGGCATCCGACGCCATGGTCAAGCTGGAGATCGGGGGAGAACTGACCAAGGGCCTGGGAGCCGGGGCGGATCCGGAGGTTGGCCGCAAGGCGGCCGAGGCGCATCGGGACGAGATAGAAGACATCCTGCGGGGGGCCGACATGGTCTTCGTGACCTGCGGCGAGGGAGGAGGCACCGGCACCGGGGCAGCGCCCGTTGTGGCTGAAGCGGCCCGGAATCTTGGCGCATTGACCATCGGGATAGTCACCCGGCCGTTCGGATTCGAGGGCCGTGTGCGTTCGACCATCGCCGAGAAGGGAATCAGCGAACTTCGGGACCAAGTCGACACGTTGGTTGTGGTCCCGAACGATCGGCTGCTGGAGGTGGCGGACCCCTCTGCGCCCATTAATGAGACCTTCAGGCTGGCCGACGAGGTCCTGATGGACGGGGTGTCGGGAATCACCAACATGATCAACACGACCGGCCTGATCAACGTTGACTTCGCAGACGTCAAGACGGTGATGGCCGACGGCGGCTCGGCAGTGCTGGGCGTCGGGAAAGCGCGCGGGGACGACCGCGCTCTGCAGGCCGCCAAGCGGGCCATCTCCAGCCCCCTTCTCGAAATAAGCATGGAAGGGGCCTCGGGGATCCTGTTGTCGGTGGCGGGCTCTCGCGACATGACCCTTCACGAGGCCCATCAGGCCGCCGAGACGATCACCGAGTTGGCCTCCGACGACGCCAACATCATCTTTGGAGCCATCATCAACGATGCTTTGGGCGAGGAGATGCAGGTTACTTTGATCGCCGCTGGATTTGATCGGTTGCCACGGCGCGCGGCGCCGAGCCAGATAGGTGGAAGGGCTTCCAGTTTGAGCGGCAGCACTCCAGGGTCGGGGATTGTGTTTGACATCCCGAGTTCCGGCTCCCGCAAGACGTGATCGAACTGCTTCGGAGGCCGGGGGCTGCGTTCACCTTGGAGGCCGACGGAGATCAAAAAGACCCGACGAAGAGGGGGATCGTCTCGGAGAAACTGGGCATCCCGTCGGACTGGGCGACCGTGCGCCAGGTGCACGGGACGCGTGTGGTGGAGGTGGCGGAGCCCGGCCACCTGGAGGGAGGGGCGGACGGGCTGTTCACGAGGACGGTCGGCCTTCCGGTGGCGGTGATGGCAGCAGACTGCGCCGGGGTGGTGGTAGGCGGCGATGGAGGCGTGGGAGTGGCCCATGCCGGCTGGAGGGGCGCAGCCGCGGGGGTGGTGACATCCCTGCTGGGGACGATGAGATCAGGGGGAGTGGAACCAACCTGGGCCGCGGTGGGTCCGTTCATCGGGCCGTGCTGTTTCGAGGTGGGGCCCGATGTATCCCGGCGGTTTGTATCCCAACGGGCCACTTCCCGTCGGGGCAGGCTCTCGGTCGATCTCGGTGGAGCCCTCGCCGAGCAACTCGGGGATGTTCCGACCTGGTGGTCGGAGAGGTGCACGGTCCATCAACCCGGTTGTTTCTCACATCGCCGCGACAGCGCCCTCAAGAGAATGGCGGCGATCGGTTGGGTCTCCTCGTGAGCTACAGAATGGTTTCAGACCGCGTGGCTGCGGCAGCAGCCAGGGTTGGGCGGGACCCCGATGAAGTAACCCTGATCGTTATCACCAAGGGCCGGGATACAGGGCAGATCAGGGAACTCTACGAACAGGGGATCCGCGACTTCGGGGAAAACCGGGCGCAGGAACTTGCAGCCAAGGTGGGGGAACTTCCCGGGGACATACGGTGGCATTTTGTGGGTCCCCTGCAAACCAACAAGGTGAACCGTGTACGGGCCGCAGCGCACCTCCTTCACTCCTTGGATCGGCCCAGGCTGGTTAGAGCATGGGTCAGGAACGCCCCCCGGAGGATTCCGGCCCTGGCGCAGGTGAACATCGGGGGAGAGGCACAAAAGCACGGGGCCGCACCGGACGAGGTCGAGGAGTTGGTGGCGTTGGCGCTGGAAGAAGGAGTGGAGGTACGGGGGTTGATGGCCATGGCGCCCCGGGTGGACCATCCCGAGGAGGCCAGGCCTTACTTCCGTCAGCTACGCGAGTTGTCGGAGCAATTGGCCAAGCGATACCACGGCATGGGAGAGCTCTCGATGGGGATGACCGAAGATTACGAAGTAGCCGTGGAGGAGGGGGCTACCATGGTGAGGGTGGGTCGGGCTATCTTTGGTGACGGATCATGAACAAGAACTTCATGGGGAGAGTCTGGGATTTCTTGGGCTTGGTGGAGGAGGATGATGCTTGGACCCCTGATCCGCCATCACCCGCATCTGTGAACCGTCCCACCTCGGGAAACGTCCGCTTGATTCCCAATAGGCCATCCGACTGGCGCACCACCGCGGCGCCGCGACCGGAGTTGCTCAGGATCCCCAAGGAGCGCTCTGCGCCTTCTCCCGTTGATGTGGAGACCGAGATCCTGCAGGTGGACGGCTTCGGGGATTGCCCCCACCTCACATCCTGGTACAAGGCAAACGTTCCGGTGATGCTGGATCTGCGGTTCCTTCATACTGAGGTGGCCCAGGGGGTAGTCTACTACGCCACCGGTTTGGTCAGCTACAACCAGGGTGAGGTCTCTCAGGTGGGAGACGGCCTGGTGCTGGTCAGCCCGCCGGGCGTCTCAGTCTCAGCCAGCGAAAAAGCCAGGTTGTCCAAGATCGGGATGTGGCCGTCCTCCCCCAGTACCTGACCGGGAAGATGGGGGTTTGACGTGATGAGTGGTCTCCTGTGTCAATTGCTGGACCTTGCGAGATGGGCGGTCCTGATCTGGGTGGTGCTTAGTTGGATTCCTGCTCCGACGGGCCACCCCCTGCGTAGTGTGAAAGACCTCTTCGATCGCTTACTCAATCCGCTGCTGAGGCCTTTCCGCGGCTTGATCCCCCCGGTCCAGGCAGGAACAGTGGGTGTTGACCTCTCTCCCCTGGCTCTGTTCGTGGCCCTCTACATTCTCCAGCGCATCGTCTGTTAGTGACCGCCGCCGTCTCCTGGGTGTCACAGCGGCCGTCAAGGCGGGAGATGGTTGGTATAGCGCTCTGGTTTTTTTATAATCGAGTCTGCGCTTTGGTCTAGAGATCGGTTTCCACATGCCCCTCACTCCTGATGACATCCAGGAAAAGTTCTTCCGCACCGCGCTGCGCGGTTACCACCTGGAGGAAGTTGACGAGTTCCTGGATGAGGTCGCCCTCTCTCTCAAGGAATACGAGGAACTCCTGGCTGATCGGGACCGGATCATTGCCGAGAGCAAGAGCCAGCCGGCGGCAGGGGACTCAGGAGAGGCTGCCCGGGTGCTGTCGGCGGCCCGCGCCGAGGCCCGCCGCATCATTGACGAAGCCCAGGAGAGCGCCTCGCAACTGGTGTCCGCGGCTCGGCGGGAAGCGGCCGAGGCGTCCACCGGGGGTGTGCTTGCCGCTTCCCCCACGGACCTGAGTGAGCTGGATCGCCGCAGAGAGCGGGCGGCGCAACTGATGCTGGCCGAGATCGAGCGTTACCGGATAGTGATGTCGGTGGTCAAGTCGACCGTGACCGGCTTGCCCGGCGCCATGGACGACCACATGGCGGAGTTGGACGCCGCCGCCGCCCAGATCCGCGGTCTGCTCTGACCCTACGCTTCCCTGCCGGCTGAGGGGGTCGGAAGCACGGCCATGGTGACGGAGAGAGGGTAGTCTCCCACTGCCAGAGAGGTTTCTCCGGGCCCTCTCCTCCATTCGGTCGCCAACAGTTCTGCTGCAATCATCTTCCCGTGAGTCTCCATGGCCTCCGCCACCGCCGGATGGCGGGATTCCCAGGTCAGTGAGATACGGTCGGTGACCCGGAAGTTGCTTTCCCGCCGGTGTTGCTGGAGCCGGGCGGTGACTTCCCGGGCGATGCCCTCGATGACCAACTCTTCGGTGAGGTCGATGTCCAGGGTTACGGTGAGATCCTGCTCGACCGCCGTGGCGGTCCCCTCCGGGGCCCGTCGCCGCACCACCACCTCCTCTCCGGTTATTTCCGTCCCCGCAACCTGGATCGTTCCGCCGTCCAGGAGACGTTGAATCTCCTCTCTTCCCAGGTCTTCTATAGCGCGGGCCACCGCTGGTGTACCTGCGCCCAGGCGGGGACCCAACCGGCGGAAGTCGGCTTTGGCCGATAGCTCGACGGCGGCCCTCTCGCCGCTCACAACCCGCAGGCGACGAACGTTGACCTCGTTTCGCACCAACTCCGAAAGGGCTTCGAGGGCCTCTGTCCGGTGCTCGGCGGCCAGGTTCACCACCACGGCCGAGAGCGGCTGACGCACCCTGATGTTGTGCCGCTTGCGGAGAGCATGGGCGAGTCTCACCACCGTCCGGGCCAGCGCCATCCCCTCTTCGAGTCCGTTGTCGATCAGTTCGGTTCGGGGTTCGGGAAAGTCGCGAAGATGGATACTCGGAGCAGCAGAGCCGTCGCAGGAGACCACCAGGGTCCTGTAGATCTTCTCGGTGATGAACGGCAGCACCGGCGCAAGCACCTCGGAGAATGTCACCAGCACCTCATAGAGCGTGGCGAAGGCGGCCAGCTTATCGGCGTCGTTCTCTCCGCGGCTTCTCCAGAAGCGCCGCCGGGAGCGGCGGACGTACCAGTTGGTGAGATGGTCGATGAACCCGAGGGTGGGAGGGACCACGGCGTAGAGGTAATACCCGTCCATCTGGGTGCGCACCTCGGTGATCAGGCTTTGCAACACCGAAAGGATCCACCGGTCCAGAGCCGGGCGTTCTTCCGGCGGGGGAGCGGCGGAGATGTCGGACAGACGGATTCCGTCCGCCTCGGCGTAGGTGGTGAAGAAGGAGAAGGTGTTCCACAGCGGGAGCAGCACGGTGCGCACCACCTCTTTCACCCCCTTTTCGGAGAAACGGAGCGGCTCGGCTCGCAAGACCGGGGAGTTGATCAGGTAGGCGCGCAACGCGTCGGCTCCGAATTTGTCCAGCACCTCGATGGGCTCGGGATAGTTCTTGAGGCGCTTTGACATCTTTCGTCCGTCGGCGGCGAGGATCATCCCGTTGACCACGCAGTTGGAGAAGGCGGGTTGATCGAACAGGGCGGCGGCCAGGATGTGAAGAGTGTAGAACCATCCCCTTGTCTGGTCCAGTCCCTCGGCTATGAAGTGGGCCGGGAAGTTGTTCTCGAATCGCTCCCGGTTCTCGAAGGGGTAGTGCTGCTGCCCATAGGGCATGGATCCCGATTCGAACCAGCAGTCCAACACCTCGGGAACCCGGCGCATGGTGCCCTGACAACCGGCTTCGGTGCAGGGGAAGGTGATCTGATCGATTATGTGCTTGTGAAGGTCGGAGGGGCGTTCACCCGAGTACTGCTCCAACTCGTCGAGAGAGCCGATACAGCGCTGCGCGCCGCACGCCGCACACTCCCAGACCGGAATGCATGATCCCCAGTAACGGTTCCGGCTGATGGCCCAGTCACGGGCCTCGCCCAGCCAGTTTCCGAACCGCCGTTCGCCCACATACCCCGGGACCCAGTGGATGCGTTCGTTCAACTCCACCAGCCTTTCCCGAAGCCCCGACACTTCCACGAACCAGGTGGGGATGGCCTTGTAGATGAGGGGAGTGTCGGTGCGGTAGCAGAAGGGATAGGAGTGCCGGACACGCTCGTGCCTCATCAGTTTGCCCGACTCTTTCAGCAGGCGGACCAGGGTCCGGTCGGCGTCCTTCACGTTCTCTCCGGCCACATCTGGGACCTCGTCGGTGAAGCGTCCCTCGGCATCGATAGGATCCACCAGCAGATTGAGCCGGTTGGCTGCAAAGGTCTCGAAGTCGGCCTCTCCATAGGCAGGAGCCATGTGTACAAGGCCGGTTCCCTCATCGGCGGTGACGTCCTGGGAGGAAACTACCGTGAAACCTCCCTGGGATGAGAGGCGCTCGAAATATGGGAAGGCAGGCTCGTAACGGCTACCGACCAACTCGGCGCCCCGGCCGTCGGCCACCGGATCCGGGGGATCGTCCCACACCGCCGCCACCAACTCCGCCGCCACCCAATAACGCTGTCCGTCCTGGGGGATGGCGACATATCGAATATCGGGACCGACCGCCACCGCCAGGTTGCCGGGGATAGTCCAGGGGGTGGTGGTCCAGATCAGGAGTTGGTCCCCGGACTCCACCGGCCCCGTTCCCTCGGTCACTGCGAGCTTCACGGTTATGGAGGGATCGTCCACTTCCTGGTACCCGCCCAGGTTCAACTCGAAGTTGGAGAGGGGTGTGGCGCAGGCCCATGAATAGGGCAGCACCTTGAAATCCCGGTAGATCAGGCCCTTGTCCCACAGTTGCTTGAACACCCACCACACGCTCTCCATGAAGCCGGGATCCATAGTCTTGTAGTCGTTGCGAAAGTCCACCCAGCGTCCGATACGGTTGGTCACATCCTCCCATTCCTCGGTGGTCTGCTCCACCATCTTCCGGCAGGCCTCGTTGAAACGATCTACTCCCAACTCGGCTATCTCGCGGGGTCCGCTGATCCCAAGCTGTTGTTGCACCTCCATCTCGATCGGCAGCCCGTGGGTGTCCCATCCGAAACGGCGCTCGATGCGATACCCCCGCATCGTCCAGTACCTCGGGACGATGTCTTTGATCACCCCCGCCAGGATGTGACCGTAATGGGGACGTCCGGTGGTGAAGGGCGGTCCGTCATAGAAGGTGTACTCACGGTCCGAGGGCCTGCGCCTGATGGATTCACCGAAGGCGTCGATCTCCTCCCAGATGAGCGCTATCTCCGCGTCGAGGTCCGGGAAGTGGACCTGGGGCGGGATGCGGGCAAAGTCGGTTGGGGGCATGCTCTCTCAGGACGCGGGGCAGCAAGGGTGAATGCTACATTTGCCAGGTGGGCCTGCCGCCGTTTCCGGAAAGTTGGTCATCGGCCGTCCGGGTGGTGGAGGGGAGGTACCGGCTCAGTGTGGGTGTCGGCGGGATCGTCCCGCAATCAGGTGGATGGCATTCACGGGGATTCATTGAAGGTGCGGGTAAACGCTCGCCCGGAAGCCGGTAGAGCCAACCTGGCTGTCGAGCGAATGTTGTCCACCGCGGTGGGTGGGAGAGCGCGAGTGGTTTCGGGGCGAAAATCGCGGTTGAAAGCGGTTGAAAGCGGTTGAATTCACTCTGTGACGCGATAACCTCTAATCCGGTAATTGGGTCTAGGAGGACTTTAAATGGCCAGAGTGCTGCACGATAGGACCATCTCTCAACTTCGCGCCCGGCTCGAGGAGGAGCGGAGGCGGATTCTGGGGCTGATCGGGGTCTACGGCCAGGCCATGGAAGAAGCCAGGATGGCGGAGGGGGCGGGAGAGCGGAGTCCTGATCCGGCCAGCGCCGAGGCGGGTGCGGCCGCCACCGACTACGAGACGCAGATGTCCCTTCAGCGCAACGCCTCCCTACTCTTGGAGAAAGTGAACGATGCCCTCTCCAAGATGGACCAGGACAGCTACGGGGACTGCGACATGTGCGGTAAGCCGATTCCGGTGGCCCGCCTACGCTACCTCCCTTACATAGACAGTTGCATAGAGTGCGCCGCCCGAGGCTGATCTCCACATTCGGCTTGGCGGTGGGGACGGCCGCGGTGGTGGTGGCGGCTGACCAGATCACCAAGAGGCGGGCCTCCGAGAGCTTCGTCGACGACCGACTGGAGGTCGTTCCCGATCTCCTCTGGTTCACCTATGTGGAGAATCCTGGCTCTGCCTTCTCGATGTTCCAGGACGCTGGGGTGTGGTTGGGTCTGGCCGCGGCCGGTGCGGTGGGGGTGGTGGGATGGGCCCTGCGGACCCCGAGGCCCGGCTTGGAGGTGATCGGGTTAGGCCTCGTGATGGGAGGAGCGGTGGGCAATCTTGTGGACCGGGCGACAAGGGGAGAGGGATTGCTGGACGGGAAGGTGGTGGACTGGATACAAATCCCGAATTTCCCGGTGTTCAACCTGGCCGACTCAGCCTTGACCGTCGGGGTGGGCCTGGTGTTGATGTCGGCTCTCCGCCAGAGCATTGCCGCCTCCCGCTCTTGACCGCGGCGAGGCGGCGTCAGAGAAACCGCAAGCGGCTGGGCTCAGGGAGTGGACCGTCCCCGAAGGGCTGGCCGGGGAACGCGCCGACCGGGTGGTCTCGTCGCTCCTGGAAGTGAGCCGCTCGGTCTCACGGCGTCTGATCGAAGCGGGTGAGGCAGTCGGCCCCCACGGGCGACCGCTGAAGCCGGCCGAACGAGTGGAGGCGGGGACCGCCCTGTGGATCGGCGATCCCCCCGAACGAAAGATCCAGCCGGAACCGGTGGACTTCGAGGTGGTCTATGACGATGAGCATCTGGCGGTGGTGGTGAAACCGGAGGGAGTGATCACCCATCCCGGTACCGCGGTGCCCTCCCAGACCGGTACCCTGGCAGCCGGGCTGTTGCACCGCTATCCCCAGATCGAAGGGGTGGGACTCCCGAGCAGGTGGGGCATAGTCCACCGCCTCGACCGGGCCACCTCTGGATTGATGGTGACCGCCCTTTCGGAGATGGCATACTGGGAGTTGGGCGCCGCCCTCCGCCGGCGGGAGGTCAAACGCCGCTACCTGGCGCTGGTGCACGGGGGAATGGAGGCGGCCAGGGGGGCTGTCGAGGCGCCGCTGGGCCCCGATCCACGCCGGCGGGGCACACGGGCGGTGGTGGCCGGCGGCAAATACGCCCTCACCCGGTACCGGGTGGTGGGAAGCCGGAGCGACCCTCCTCTCTCGCTCCTCGAAGTCGAGTTGGAGACGGGGCGCACCCACCAGATCAGGGTGCACATGGCTTCCATCGGTCGCCCGGTGGTGGGCGACCGTCTCTACAGCGGCCGGCCCGATCCGCTGGGGGCGGGTCGCATGTGGCTTCACGCCTCCGAGTTGGAGTTCCCCCACCCGGCCGACCCGTCCGTGCAGATGCAGCACCGCTCTCCCTTTCCCCCCGAGCTCGGTCGGAGGATCGTAGGGTTGTCCGGCGGCTAGCGTTACTCTCTGTATTCTCTTGACATCCGACCATCCGGCTCAGGTCTCCTGCTATCGGCACCCCGGGCGCGTCACCCGCCTGGCATGCAGCAGTTGTGAGCGACCGATTTGCGTGGACTGCTCGCACGACGCCTCGGTGGGACAGAAGTGCCCGAGGTGCATCGGCCGGGGTCAGCGCAATACCAGGACGGTGTCGGCCAGGATGGGCCTCCCGCCGGTCACAACCGCGTTGCTGGTCCTCACCTGCTCGGTCTACGTCTTTACATGGCTGTTGCCGGGCCTCGAGAGGGAGTTGGTAAACGAGTTGGCCATGTGGAATCTGGGAGTCTCGGTCGGACAGTGGTGGAGAATGGTGACCGCCGTGGTTCTCCACGGATCGGTGTTCCACATCCTGTTCAACATGTGGGCGCTCTATGTGTTCGGCCCCCAGCTTGAGAGAGAATCGGGCTCCCTGCCGTTCCTGGCCATGTATCTCTCATCGGCTGCGGTCGGAAGCCTGTTCGTCTACTGGTTTTCGCACCCCTTGACCGTCTCGATCGGCGCTTCCGGCGCCATCTTCGGTGTGTTCGGGGTCTGGCTGGCAGGCGCCTACCGGTTGCGACACACCCCCTACGGCAGGCGGCTCCTGTCCCAGTTGGGATTGCTGCTGGCCATCAACTTCGCGCTGCCTCTTCTGGTTCCCAACATTGCATGGCAGGCGCACCTGGGGGGAATGGCAGGCGGGGCCCTGATCGGGGTTGTGTGGTCGGCCCAGCGCCGGCGTTCCCAGGCCGGCCTGGGAATGGCAGCCTCCGCCCTGGTGGTGGGGACTATGGCGGTGGGGGCGGCTTTGTTCCTGGGTGGGAGCCTTCTGAGCGGATGAGCGCCAACTCGGACTTCGTCCATTTACACCTCCACACCGAGTACTCGATGTTGGACGGCGCCTCTCGGGTGCCGGAGATCATGGCGGCGGTGGCGTCCGATCGCCAACCGGCGGTGGCGATGACCGACCACGGGGTCCTGTACGGGGCGGTGGAGTTCTACCAGGCCGCTCGGGACGCGGGAGTCAAGCCGATCCTGGGCATGGAGGCCTACGTGAGTCCGGGCTCGCGCTTCGACCGACCAACCGGGGATCAGAACATCCGCCATCACCTGACGCTCCTGGCCTACAACGACGCCGGATATCAAAACCTGATCAAGATCAGTAGCCGGGCCTTCCTCGACGGATACTGGTACAAGCCACGGGCCGACCGCGAACTGCTGGCTGACCATGCCGAAGGGATTATTGCCGCTTCGGGGTGCCTCAGCGGGGAGATAGCTTCCCATCTCGTTCCTGGCCTCGTTACCGAGGAAGGGGGGGCGGGGGGTGTCTTCGATCCGGACACAGCCGCCCGGGCGGCCGGCGAGTACCAGGACATCTTCGGGAGGGAGAACTTCTTCATCGAGATCATGGACCACGGCCTGGCGCACCAGCGCCTCCTCCTGCCCGAACTTGCAAAGCTCTCTCAGCGGGTGGGAGCGCCTCTCCTGGCTACCAACGACTCCCACTACACGCGCCCGGATGAGTCTGAGACCCACGATGTGCTCCTCTGCGTCAACACCGGCGCCAACTTCTCCGACGACAACCGGTTGCGTTTCGACTCCCAGGACTTCTACATCAAGTCGGCCCGCGACATGAGGGAACGCTTTCCCTCAGACTTGTATCCGGGCGCCTGTGACAACACGTTGTTGGTGGCAGAACGGGCCGACGTAAGCATGAGAACCGGGGAACTGCTGCTACCGGATTTCCCAACCCCTCCCGGCCATACCCACACCTCCTATCTGGAAGAACTGGTGCGGGAGGGCGCCCGGAAACGCTTTGGGGGAGAAGTCCCCTCCGAGGTCTCCCAGCGCATCCGGTACGAGTTGGGAGTGATCGGGGAGATGGGCTTTGAGACCTACTTCCTGATCATCTGGGACCTGATCCGCGAGGCGCGCGACCGTGGCATCCGGACCGGACCGGGCCGGGGATCGGCGGCGGGGTCGATGGTCTCCTATTGCCTGGAGATCACCCAGATCGATCCCTTGGAGTACGGGCTGATCTTCGAGCGGTTCCTGAATCCCGGCCGGGCCGCCATGCCCGACATCGACATCGACTTCGACGAGCGTTTCCGGGGCGAGATCATCGACTACGTGCGTTCCCGGTACGGCTCCGACCATGTGGCGCAGATCGTCACCTTCGCCACCATCAAGGGCAAGCAGGCGATACGCGACGCCGCCCGGGTGTACGGCTACGAGTACCGGGTGGGCGACCAGTTGTCGAAGCTCATGCCGTCAGCCATTCTCGGGAAGGAGGCGTCTTTGAACCAGTGCCTGAACCCGCCTCCGTCCGAGAGTGACGGCATAGTCAGGGACTGGTACGCCAACGCGGCCGGCTTGCGGGAGGCATACGACTTCGATGCGGACGCGCGCAAGGTGATCGACGCCGCCCGCGGGCTGGAGGGCCTGCGCCGCCAGGACTCCATCCACGCAGCCGGGGTGGTGATCTCCCCGGTCCCGATGACGGAGTTGGTTCCCATCCAACGGAAGGGTGAGGGAGCGGAAGTGGTCACCCAGTACGAGATGGGGGCGGTGGAGCAACTGGGACTCCTGAAGATGGACTTTCTGGGACTCCGCAATCTCTCCACCATCGAACGGACGATGGACATGGTGGAGGAAGCCACCGGAGAGCGTCCCGACATCGACCGGGTTCCCCTGGACGACCCGAAGACGTTCGAACTGCTGCGGGCCGCCCAAACGATCGGGGTCTTCCAACTGGAGGGGGATCCGATGAGAGTGTTGATCCAGCGGCTCCGCCCGGACAGCTTCGACGACGTGGTGGCGCTGGTGGCCCTGTACCGGCCGGGGCCGATGGGGGCCAACATGCACAACCTGTATGCCGACCGGAAGACCGGTCGGGCGGCAGTGGCGCCGCTTCACCCCGCCCTGAAGGAGATCCTGGACCCCACCTACCAGATCCTGGTCTACCAGGAGCAGGTGATGGAAGTCTCCCGCGCCATGGCCGGTTACAGCATGGAGGAAGCCGACAATCTGCGGAAGGCTATGGGCAAGAAGATCAAGGCGGTGATGGACGCCGAGGAGGAGAAGTTCGTGGAGGGCTGTGTCGCCCAGGGGCACGACCGCGCCACGGGTCGGGACCTGTTCGAGCTGATCAGCCACTTCGCGGGCTACGGCTTCAACAAGTCCCACTCGGCCTGCTATGGACTGGTGGCCTACCAGACCGCCTATCTCAAGGCCAACCACCCGGCGGAATACATGGCGGCCCTCCTGACCTCCTCGAAGAACAACCGGGACCGCACCTCCCTGTACCTTAAGGAGTGCGGCCGGATGGGGCTGTCCGTGAAGGTGCCCGACGTCAACGAGTCGGGAATGGACTACGAGGTCAGGTCGGGAAGCATCCGGGTGGGGCTTTCTGCGATCCGCAACCTGGGAGAGTCGGTTGCACGAAAGATCATCGAGGCCCGCCGGGAGAAGGGGGCCTTTGTGAGTTTCGTGGACTTCTGCGAGAAGGTGTCGGTGGAGGCGCTGCGCCGCAACACCCTGGAGTCGCTGGTCAAAGGGGGAGGGTTCGACAGCGTCGGCCACACCCGGCGCGGACTCATGGAGGTAATGCCCCTGATCGTCGACTCGGTGGTGGACCGCCGCCGCCAGGAGGAGACCGGCCAGTTCTCCCTGTTCGGGGGTGGCGGGCTGCCGGATCTCACTTTGCCGGAGATCCCCGTCCACCAATGGGACAAACAGGTACGCCTCTCCTTCGAGAAGGAGATGCTGGGGTTGTATCTCTCGGATCATCCCTTGGCGGAGAAGGCCGCGGCTGTCCAGGCGGCCGCCGACGCGGTGACCTCGGAGTTGAAGAACCGTCCCGACAAGGCCAAGGTCAAGATCGCGGGCCTGATCGTGTCGGCTACGAACCGGTGGACGCGCAAGGGCGACCGGATTATGGTCCTGACCGTGGAGGATCTGGACGGCGAAGTGGAAGTGGTGGTCTTCCCGCAGGCCGTGCAGCGTTACCGGGAGCTATTGGTTGCCGATCAGATGGTGGTGGTTTCAGGAAGGGTGGACCGGCGCGAAGACGTGGTGCAACTCATCGCCAGCCGGATCGAGGCGCTCCAGCCGCCCCCTCCATCGCTGAATATCAGCCTCAGCAAGAGCCTCTTCGGCGAGCGCGAGATCGCTCAGCGGCTCGGGGATGTGCTGCGCCGCCACCCAGGGCAGAGACAGGTGGTCTTCCACATCAAGGAGGACGGCACCCACATCTTCACCTCCGATCCCAAGGTGAGCGGGGAGGCGGGATTGATCGCTGAACTCGAAGAACTACTGGGCGCCGATACAGTGGTGGTCGCGGCGTAGCCGCCTGACTCGGTTTCGGTAGTCTGAAGACTGCTTGACAGCGAAAGGACGTCGGCCATGGCATGGCAGGTACAGGAGGCAGAAGCAGGGTTCAGTGAAATGTTGGAGGCAATCCGAGTTTAAGGGCCCCAGATTGTCACTAAACAGGGCGTGGAGGTAGCTGTTCTGGTTGCGATGGACGAGTGGATGGAGCTTCAGCAGCGGGCCAGGCCGGGTATCAAAGAGTGGCTACTGGCTCCGGAGGGAAGGACGGAATCGTTGATCGCCCGCGGGTGAAACATCTGCATCGCACCCTCCCGGATTCGGATTGATTGGTGATGCAATGATCACCGCCACCGGAATGGAGTTGTTGAACCTGTTCATTTGAGGGAGTGAATGGATCGGACATAGCCGATCTATCTCTATGTGGTCACGGGCCAGTGCTGAAGGTCGAGTTCAGGCATTGGGAAGTCGGTGACATTGGCGGTGGCCAGCGCTGCTCCAACTCCGACGGCCGCCGCCGCGATCAGGCAATCTGCTTGGTGGAGAGTGACTCCCCGCTCAGCATAGGTGCGCCTCCAACGGCCCGCCCGTTGTCCCTCGGTGGAACCAAGCGGCGCTAGACGCAAACCTCGGACGAGGCGACGTGCGGCGGACTCCTCCTCGGGCTGGAGACCTCGCCAGATTTCCTCAACCGAGATGGCGCAGACCCATGGCTCGACGCCGGTCCGGCGAAGTCTTCTTAGACGCTCCGCAGCGGGACGTCCGCGTAGAGCGTCGATCAACACGGTGGAGTCGAGCAGGAGCCTCGACATGCTCAGCCGGACCGCTGGGGATCCCCCTGTCGCTGGGCGCGTACCCAGGATCCGGGATCCTCATCCCACTCATGGCCCGTATCGGGGATGGTGCCCAGCGAGGCTTCGATGTCATCCCATCGCCGTTCGTCATCGAGTCCCCGTCGGATCAGAGCTGTGATGAACGCACTACGCCTTCGGGGCCCTGCCCTACGATCCAAGTCTTCAACAAGATCGTCATCCAGTTGAATGTGTATTCTCATGTGCGTTATTATACACACACGATGGCAGTTGCTGGTTTAGAGAGTGGGGATGTGTCACAGGTAGGGGGGTACCCTCGATCCTGTGATTAGCCATGAGGTAGTGCCAACATGCTGAAACTGGAGGACATTGAAGCAGGCGCTTTGGTAGCTGGGCTGGTGCCCGGCAGTGCTGTGACTGTTAAGGCGGTCACCAGGCACGGTGACGATGACATTGAGGTCTTCTACGCCGATGATGAAGGGAATCTCGGAAGTGGACTCTTGTCCAGGGCAGACGAAGATCGCCTCAGCCTGGCCGCCGCCGAACGCTCTTGGCCTCTGGACGCCGACGGGGAACTGTTCAAACTCGTATCAGAAGCCCGCCGCATCGAGTCGGCCCATCTCTTCGATCCCTACGTGGCGATCAACACCGCCGACATCGATCCGCTCCCTCACCAGATCGAGGCGGTCTACCAGCGGATGCTGCCGCTCCAACCTCTCCGGTTCCTGTTGGCCGACGACCCCGGCGCGGGGAAGACCATCATGTCCGGCCTCTACATCCGAGAGTTGATGATTCGTGGCGACGTGGAGCGGGTGCTGATCATCGCCCCGGGGTCTCTGGTGGTTCAGTGGCAGGACGAACTCTGGCATCGGTTCGGGCTCGAGTTCGACATACTCTCCCGCGAGATGGTCGAGACAGTACGAACCGGCAACCCGTTCACCGAGAAGCCGCGGCTCATTGCCCGCCTCGACCAGGTCTGTCGAAGTGAGGATCTCCTTGCCAAGCTGGATGCTTCCCGGTGGGACCTGATCGTGGTCGACGAGGCCCACAAGATGTCGGCCCACTACTTCGGCAACAAGCTGCACAAGACAATGCGGTACCAACTCGGGGAACGCCTGGGCCTGCTAACTCGCCACTTGCTGTTGCTCACCGCCACGCCTCACAGCGGCAAGCCGGACAGCTTTCACCTGTTCTTGGCGCTCCTGGATGAGGACCGTTTCGGTGGCCGCCAGCGCAACGGAGGGACTCCCGATGTCTCCGACATTATGCGCCGCTCCGTGAAGGAGGATCTGCTCACCTTCGACGGAAAGCCACTTTTCCCCGAGAGGCGGGCCTACTCAGCCAAGTACGAACTCTCCTCGCTGGAACAGAACCTGTACGACGAGGTCACCCGCTACGTCCGGGATGGAATGGACAAGGCCAAGGAGATTGAGCAGCAGGACCGCAGGCGGGGTCTGGTGGTGGGCTTCGCTCTGACCGCCCTGCAACGCCGCTTAGCGTCCTCCCCGGAAGCCATCTATCGCTCCTTGCGCCGGAGGCGCGAACGACTGGAGAACCGCTTGGTTGAACTGGAGGTCATCGCGGAAGGTAAAGCCGCTCCTGGAGAGACTTCTCGTCTGTCCTTCGGTAAGGGGTTGTCAGAGAAGGACATCGAGTTCTTCGACTTCGACGAATACGACGATGAAGACCGCGAGCAACTCGAGACGGAGGCTATCGACCAGGCAACGGCGGCCGCAACTGTTCCGGAACTACGGAAGGAGATCGCAACTCTCCACCGCCTGGCAGCCCTGGCCGCCGAAGTCCGAAGCTCAGGGACCGACAGGAAGTGGGATGAGTTGTCATCGATTCTCCAGTCCGAGCACATGACCGCGCCAGACGGGACCAAACGCAAGATCATTGTCTTCACCGAGCACAAGGACACCCTCGAATACCTGAGGCGTCGCATCGTGAGCTTGCTCGGTGGAGTGGACCGGGTGGTAGTGATCCATGGGTCGGTACGCAGGGAAGATCGTCGACGGCACCAGGATGCCTTTGTGAACGTGCCGGAGGTGGAGGTGATGGTCGCCACCGACGCCGCCGGTGAAGGTATCAACCTGCAGAGGGCCAACCTGATGGTCAACTATGACCTCCCTTGGAACCCCAATCGGATCGAGCAGCGTTTCGGGCGTATCCACCGTATTGGTCAAACCGAAGTCTGTCATCTCTGGAACCTGGTCGCATACCAGACGCGGGAGGGTGCGGTCTTCCACCGACTTCTGCAGAAGATCGAGGAGCAGCGCAGGGCTCTCGGCCAGCAGGTCTACGACGTTCTGGGAGACTCCCTTATCGACCGGTCCCTCCGGGACCTGCTGATCGAAGCCATCCAGTACGGTGACCGTCCCGAGGTGAGAGAACGCCAGACTCGCGTCATCGATCAGGAGATCGGCCCTCAGATCCAGAAACTTGTAAGTGAACGCAGCTTGGTTATCGGTGATCTTCCCGGATTCGACATCCGGGAGGTCCGTGATGACATGGAGCGAGCCAAATTGCGAAAACTCCAGCCCGGATTCATATCGAGGTTCTTCATCGAGGCTCTCAACCGTCTGGGTGGAAGGATCGTGAAGCGAGAGAAGGGTCGGTTCGAGATAACCAGGGTTCCCGCCAGGGTGAGAACCCGGGAGCGGGAACTCCAGGTCGGAGGTGAGTTGCAACCGAAGTATGAACGGGTGACCTTCGAAAAGGAGTTGGTGGACCACGAGTCCCGTCCTCAGGCACAGTTGCTGGCTGTCGGGCATCCGTTGTTGGAAGCTGTCGTCAAGACGGTGATCGAAAGCCACGGCGCTCTGTTACAGAGAGGGGCGATACTCGTGGATCCTCACGCCACCGACAATCGACTGAGAGGACTCACACAGCTAACTCATCTCATAGAGGACGGTAGGAGCCGCACCGTGTCACGCCAACACTGGACGGTCGAGATTCCCGTTGGGGGAGACCCGGAAGAGACCGGGGCTGCCCGTCACCATGATCTAAAGCCCATAACCGATGAGGAGCGTGACCTGATCTCGGGCATCCTGGAGCAGAGCCAAGTCGATGATCTGCTTTCCGATAAGGCGCGGGTTTTCGCCATTACGAGCCTTTGCCGTCCTCATCTGAATCGGGTCCACCGAGCCGTGGAGTCGCGAGTGCGGCGGATGCGAACCGCAGTGGAAGAGCGACTGTGGGGTCGCATCCAGTACTGGGATGGCTACGTCAACAAAGCACACACGCTGCAACTGCAGGGGCGTCGGCCCAAGGGGGGATTCACTGCCGGCCACGCACGGAACCTGGCTGACGAACTACAGGCGAGACTGGACAGGCGTTGTCACGAACTGGATCTTGAACTGCAACTAACCAACCGACCTCCCGAGGTGGTTGGAGGAGCGGTAGTGGTTCCAAAGATCCTCCTGGATCGACTATCCAACTGCGACGACGAGCCACCGAATACCCACCCAAAACAGACCCAAGAGGTGGACGAGCGGGCCGTGAAAGCTGTGATGGCCGCTGAGCAAAGACTGGGACGCCAACCAAAGGAGATGTCCCATAACAACCCCGGCTACGACATCGAGAGCCGCGATCCACAAACCGGCATGCTCTACTTCATCGAAGTCAAGGGCCGGATCGAAGGAAGTGACACTGTAACGGTCAGCGGCCGCCAGGTGATCCACTCCCAGAACGTCCCCGACCACTTCATTCTGGCCGTTGTCGAGGTCCCCACGGACCGCAAGGCCAAACCGACGGTGCGCTACGCCAGCCGACCCTTTGAAGGCATGGAAGTTCCATTTGACAGGTTCGCCATCACCGTGCCGCTGTCGGAGCTCAACCTGCAGGAACCCTCATGAGGTCACCAACGAGCCTCCTCAAGTAGCCATGAACCGAGAGGACTCGGTTGAACTGTAGTTCTGTTGGGGTTCCGAGCCTTAACCCCAGAAGATGAAGGTGGGGTCGCGTTCTACCTCTGCGATCAGTTGTTCGATCGAAGGTGTCGCCTCTGCAAGGTCGTACTCGCGGAACCTCAGGTTGCTGTCACTCCAATACAACGACCATTCTCCGCGCACCTTGGTGTAGCGAAAGCGGCAGATCGGGTCGCGAGTCCACTCGGGTCCCATGTCATCACTCCACGGCGGTCGGCACTCCAGAACCGTAATCGTACGGGGAGTAAGGTCGATCTCGAATCGGATCAACCCCTGGGCTCCGGCAGGCAAAGCAGCGTTCCGTCGGTCTATCCACCGACGCACCCGCATCAGGTCACGATCCGGAATCACACCTCGCATAGTAGATTCCCGAGGCGCACGGTCAACCAGAATGCCTATGCAGACAATCCTGAGCGTGTTTCGGTGATGGGTCAGGCGCCGTGGTAAAGGCGGTCGGGGTCAATCAACTCCACGTCGGACCGGCGGTTGGCGCCACCGATTAGGGCGGGCGTGAAGCCATCCAAGGAGAAGAGCAGAAGCTTGAGGGTGGGGGAGGGAGAGACTCGGTCTCGGCCGGCCAGCAGTTGGGTGAGGCGGTCGAGGCGGGTCAGGTCGGAGATGTCGAGGCGGGAGGCCTTGGCTTCTCCCACAGCCTGGAGTGTCAGGTGGCGCCCCGGGCCGCCTTCCGGGGCGGCGGCGGCGATGTCCAGTTCGAAGGATTGGCGCCGGTTGGGGTCGTTGACCTGAACGCGGTGCGCGGTGCCGACCGGGCCGCCCAGGGTCTCCGGCGCCGCATACCGGTTGACCCACTCACGACAGAGAAACTCGAAATGGGGACCCACGATCTGAGATCGGTAGGTGCGGGCCGAGGCGGACCAGACTTCCGAAGCCCTGCGTTGTTCCAGCATCGCCCGGTGGCGCCGGGTGATCAGATGGTGGAAGCGGACGATGGGGTCGGCAATCCGGTAGACGGGCCGCCGGGCAGTGAGCAGGTCGTCGTCCCGCACCACGAACCCGGCGGTGGTCATCACTTTGAGGTGATGAACGATGTCACCGGGGGCCCGACCCACCGCCGCGGCGATACGTCCCTGCGAGATCGGACCCCGGGAGATGGCTTGCAACAGTGAGTAGTAGGGCGCCTCGGCGGTGATTCGGGGGTCCTCTCTGAGGAGGTACTCGTCCTCTCGGAACAGGGCGTGGGACGGATTGATCGCCGTGGAGGCAAGCCAGTCGCCCAGGTCGTCGGTGCGAAGGGGTGACCCGGCGGCGATGGTCAGGTCCTTGTATCCGGCGGCGCCCCCCACGATGGCGTCGACGGCGAATGCCACTTCCGGGTCGTCGATCCCCCAAAAGCCGCGGGCCTGACGGTAGTCGAAAGACGCCAGGGGCATGTCGAGCGTCGCCCGCCCCCGCATGGGAGAGGCGCCGCTGAGGATGGAGGTCATAACCGACATAGCCGATCCGCACACGATGACGGTAACCGGCGAGGTCCAGTCGCCACCCACACTCCCGGCGGTGGTCTCATCAATCAGGGCCTGGATGGTGGAGTCCAACTCGGGACTGGTGTGACGCAGGTAGGGATATTCGTCAAGCACCAGCACTCCTGGTCCCCTCGGGGCTTGACCCAGCATGTTGACGGCGAAGGTCAAAGCGGCGGTCCAGTCGCCGAAGCGAAAGGGGGGCTCTCCGGGGTGGTGATGACTCAGAATGGCCGCGAACCTGTCCAGGGCCGTTCGTCGCTCCTCTTGGAGGGCGAGGTGGTATATCCCGCCCACCGCCTCCACCAACCCCCGCAGCAGGTGGCTCTTACCGAATCGACGCCTTCCATATACGATCCCCAACCTCAGCCGCGGTCCGGGTCCGGTGACGAAACCGGCCAGATCAGCCCATTCCACATCCCGGTTGTACACGTTGTGTGGCTTGTTTGCCGACATCACTTCTCCCAGAGCGAGAGGGGCCCCAGTATAACTCGATTTATACGAAATGGCGTTATATTACCGACACTGCG
The DNA here is from genome assembly GCA_012270885.1 of Acidimicrobiia bacterium. Taxonomy (GTDB): domain Bacteria; phylum Actinomycetota; class Acidimicrobiia; order Spongiisociales; family ZC4RG35; genus Bin76. The sequence continues at coordinate 43,201 of JAAXHN010000032.1, forward strand.
GGAAGGAACACCCGACCGCCTCGGTTCTCGGGATGGTCCACGCCGCAGTGGGCTATAGCAAACCTTTCCTGTGAGTATTAAGTTTTACCTCAGGTTTAGGTAGGGCGGTGCATCGCAGGTGAAGGAGCGCCCGTCGGTCGGTTGCTCCACTTCATGGCCCATAACTCGTCTACTCCTCGCCTCGCGATCCCTGTCACAGGGGGTGGGTAGGATTTGGGCGAAATGGAGAGGCAAGGTCATCCGGTGCCCTACAAGCGGAAGCTGATTGAGGTGGCTTTGCCGCTCGATGCCATCAGCAAGGCATCGGCTCGGGAGAAGTCGATCCGGCATGGGCATCCTTCGACTTTGCATCTTTGGTGGGCGCGTCGGCCGTTGGCGGCGGCCAGGGCCGTGCTGTGGGCTTCTTTGGTGGACGACCCGTCGTCCCACCCCGACACATTTCCTACCCAGGAGGAGCAGGCCGAGGAGCGCGAGCGACTGTTCGAGATCTTGAAGGAACTAGTCGTGTGGGAGAACTCCAACAACGCTCGGGTCTTGGAGAAGGCCCGGCTCGAGATCGAGAAGTCCTGTGACGGTGAGTTGCCGAACATCCTTGATCCGTTCTGCGGGGGGGGGGGCAATTCCCTTGGAGGCGCGGCGGTTCGGTCTTCCGGCTTATGGAGGTGACTTAAATCCGGTAGCGGTGCTGGTCTCCAAGGGGTTGGTCGAGATTCCGCCTCGGTTTAAGGGATTGCCGCCAGTGAATCCGGATGCCCAGTCTGGCCTGGCTGTGAGCTCCTGGGAGCGTGCGCAGGGATTGGCGGATGACGTCGGCTATTACGGTCGTTGGATGAGGGAGCGGGCATACGTGAGGATTGGCCACCTGTATCCGAAGGTGAGGCTGCCTGCTTCCGAGGGGACAGGTGACGCAACGGTGATCGCCTGGTTTTGGGCGCGGACGGTCGAGTCTCCGGATCCCTCGTGGAGTGGTCATGTGCCGCTGGTTCGTTCCTGGGTGGTTCGCCGGGCGAAGAAGAACAAACCGGCAGTGTGGATATCACCGGAAGTTAATCGGTCCAATCAAACTATTAGCTACCGGATTACGGAGGGAGACGATCCGCCGGGGAGGGGGACGGTTGACAGGAGGGGCGGGAGATGTGTTGCCACCGGGTCGCCAATCGGGTTTCCCTACATTAGGGAACAGGGTCGCCGAGGGCTGATGGGCAGGTCGTTGATTGCGGTTGTGGCCGAAGGGAACCGGGGTCGGGTATATGTTTCGCCTTCTGCACAACCAGAGGCACCTCAACCAACCTGGGAACCAACCTCCCCGCTCCCTAAGCGAACTCTGGGGTTCCGAGTACAGCAATATGGGATGATCGAGTGGGCCGACTTGTTCACTGACCGTCAGCTTGTGGCTTTGTCTACGTTCTCGGATCTATTGGGTGAGGTGCGGTCGGTGGTGGAAACCGACGCGAAGATGGCGGGTTTGGTGGATGACGGAGTCCGTTTGCGGGACGGTGGTTCCGGGGTGGTGGCGTATGCGGATGCAGTGGTTACCTATCTGGCGTTCGTGGTTGACAAGTGCGCCGATTATTGGTCCACCATTTGCAGTTGGCACAACGGGAGAGAGTTGATCCGAAACACTTTCGGGCGGCAAGCGATACCGATGGTCTGGGACTACACAGAAGCCAACCCCTTCTCCACCTCTTCGGGGAACTGGATGGGACAGGTCACCTGGGTGCGGAAGGCGGTAGCGGCGGCACCCGGGCGAGGTGGTGGGGAGGTGTTGCAGCGGGACGCCGTGGCCCGGATCCGGGAGGTCGCCTCACCGGTGGTGTGTACCGATCCTCCCTATTACGACAACATCTCCTATGCCGATCTGTCGGACTTCTTCTACGTGTGGCTGCGTCGCAACGTGGGGGATGTTTGGCCGGAGGAGACCGCCACTTTACTGTCTCCCAAGGTTGAGGAGTTGATCGCCAACCCTTATCGGGCGGGATCGAAGCAGGCTGCAAAGGAACACTTTGAGGACGGGATGATTGATGTTCTTAGCGAAGTTGCCGCTTCTCAAGACTCGCAGTTTCCAGCCACGATCTTCTATGCCTACAAGCAGCAGGAGACAAAGGAAGGAGATAGGACATCCACGGGGTGGGAGACATTCCTGCAGGGCTTGGTGGATGCCGGGTTGCAGGTTACCGCTACTTGGCCGATCAGGACCGAACTCTCCAACCGGCCCGTGGCCAGAGGAACCGCGGCATTGGCCTCTTCCATCGTGATCGCCTGCCGTCCGAAGCGGCCGGATGCTTCGCTGGCTACCCGGCGGGAGTTCCTTGATGCCCTTCAAGCGGAGATGGCGGATCGGGTTCGGGTAATGCAGAGGGACGCCATTGTGCCGGTGGATATGGCCCAGTCGGCGATCGGTCCCGGCATGGAAGTGTTCTCCCGGTTTGCCAAGGTGGTTGAAGCCGACGGGAGTGAGACGCGGGTTCGCACGGCTATCGGCTTGATTAATGAGACCCTGCGGGAGGTGCTGTCTTCCGAGGACACCGAGCTTGACGCCGATACCCGCTGGGCTTTGACTTGGTACGAACAGCACCGACACGACGCGGCTCCGTTCGGGGATGCTGACACCTTGTCCAAAGCCAAGAACACCTCGGTAGCGGGAGTCGAGCGGGCTGACATCATCGAAAACGTGGCGGGCAAGGTTCGGATTCTCACCCGTGACGAACTGGAACCGGAGTGGGATCCGGTGGCGGACCCGCGGCGGACTGACTGGAAACTTGCCCAATACCTCATTCTCTTTCTTGCGGAGTCTGAGGAGAAGGCCGGCAATCTGCTCCGAAAGGTAGGCGGAGGGCTGGGTGATCGGGCCCGCCGTCTCGCTTGGCTGCTCCACCAGATAGCGGATCGCAAAGAGTGGTCGTCCGATGCGGCCGCTTATAACGGTCTTGTCCAGTCCTGGCACGACATCCAAAGCCACGCCCAGGTCGGGCCTCCGGCTGAGCAGACTTTCGAGGGGATGTAGGCGATGGCGGTTACCAATCACGAGCGGGTTGGCAAGGCTCTGACGCTGGTGCGTGACGCCATCCGTCCTGAAGTGGAGCAGACTTGGCGCGGCCAGTTCGGCAACAAGTGGGTGCAGCAGGTGAGCGGAAGGATTCACCATCATGGTGGTCCCACTAGCCCCGATGATCTTGCCTTTCTGCTGAGGGGAATGGATGCCACCTGGGATCAGTTCTTCCGTCAAACTCAGTCCCGATCGACTCGTAGCTACCTGCATCTCCTTTGGGAGGCTCGCAACGAATGGGCGCACACAAAGCGTTTCAGTTCCGACGAAACCCTCCGCATCCTCGACCATTGTGAGATGATGCTTTTGGCATTCCAGGCCGGAGAGCCAGCAGAGGAGGTGCAGGAAATCAAACGCACTCTACTCCGCCAGGTGTATGCCGAAGAGCGGCGGACGGCGGAGCGCCGGGCCGCCGCTGGGGCCACCAAGGGGGCACCTCTTGCAGGTCTGAAGCCGTGGCGGGAAGTGATAACGCCTCATCCCGATGTGCGAGAGGGCCGTTTCGCCCAGGCCGAGTTCGCGGCCGATCTGCGCCAGGTGGTGAGAGGCGAAGCAGCGTCGGAGTACGGGGACCCCACCGATTTCTACGCCCGGACCTTCGTTACCGACGGGCTGAGGGATCTGATCCGCAACGCCGCCCGGCGCCTGTCCGGCCAGGGAGGCGACCCGGTGGTGGAGCTTCAAACCGGGTTCGGAGGCGGAAAGACTCACAGCCTGATTGGTCTCTATCATCTGGCCTCCGGACGGTCTGCTCTGCCGGGAGTGGGTGAGACGTTGGAGGAGGATTACCTGTCGGTTCCCGAGGAGGTGCGGCGGGCGGTGTTCACCGGACAGTTGACTTCGCCTTCTTCGCCCGTGGTCACGGTGGGAGACATCGAAATCCGGACCATGTGGGGCTACATCGCCTACCAGTTGGGAGGTGTAGAAGGATTTCGGATGGTGGCTGACGACGATCGCAACGCCACCAATCCCGGCGACAAGCTGGTGGAGTTGTTCCGCAGATACGGTCCGGTCCTGATCTTGATCGACGAATGGGTGGCCTACGCTCGTGGTCTGCCCATGGCAAACGGGGAGAGGCTGCTCCCCGCTGGTGATTTCGACACGCAGTTCACCTTCGCCCAGGCTTTGACCGAATCCGTGGCATCGGTGGACAATGCTCTGCTGGTGGTCTCGGTACCCGAATCAAGCGACCCGAGTACGGCGTCCGGCGATCCTCGGGAGGACAGTCTTGAGATCGGAGGAGAGAAAGGCCGTATGGCGCTCGACCGCTTGCGCCATGTGCTGGCTCGCAAGGCGTCACAGTGGCAACCGGCATCGTCCGAAGAGTCGTTCGAGATCGTGCGGCGCCGGCTGTTCGAGCCCCTGGAGTCGTCGATGGCCCGTCACAAGGACGCAGTGGTCAAGGCCTACCACAGGTTCTATCTGGACAACGCCCGAGAGTTTCCTTCAGAGACGAGGGAGCGAGACTACCTGAGGCGGATGGAAGCCGCCTATCCCATCCATCCTGAGTTCTTCGACCGCCTCTACCAGGACTGGTCGACGCTCGAGCGGTTCCAGCGGACCCGTGGGGTACTGCGGTTGATGGCGAGTGTCATCTCTGAGTTGTGGGACCGCGACGATAAGTCTTTGATGATCATGCCGGGAGTCGTCCCGATGGACTCCGCGAAAGTGGTGACTGAACTAACCCGATATGTGGACGACCGCTGGAAACCGATCATCGACGCCGATGTAGACGGCCCCGGGTCGCTGCCTCTGCGCTTTGACCGGGATCGGAAGAACCTGGGCAGATACTGGGCCTGCCGCCGAGTGGCCCGCGCCACCTATTTGGGGTCGGCTCCTCTGCCGGTTGATCGGCGCGGAATCGACCGGACTCGCATCGTGCTGGGATGTGTCCAGCCTGGCGAGCGGCCGGGTGTGTTCGGTGACGCCCTCCGACACCTGGCGGGCGAGGCCACCTACCTCTACAACCAGCAGATGAGGTACTGGTACGACACCAAGCCGTCGTTGACCAAGATGGCGGCGGACCGGGCGCTCTCTAACTTCAGCGACGACGATGCGGATATCGAGTTGCGCGGACGGATGCAGAAGATCAGGGCCGGTGAACCGCTCGGCTTTGTCCATGTTTTCCCCGACGGGCCGGGAGACGTCCCGGATGAGGACGACAGAGTCCGGCTGGTGATCCTTCCCCCAAAGCAATATCACGAGAGAGGAGCTGAGTCTCCGGCGGAAGAGGCGGCCCAAGCAATCCTGGAGCAGCGTCGAGGTGGGCCTCGTATCAACCGGAACATGCTGGTGTTCCTGGCCGCCGAGAGGGCAAGGGTTCCCGAGTTGCGTCAGGCTGTTCGCAGTCAGATGGCTTGGCAGTCCATCATCGACGACCAGGGAGAGTTTGTTCTCAACCTAACTCCCGCCGACGTCCGCCAGGCCGAGACTAGGAGGGCTGAGGCAAAACGCACTGTGGAACTGCGGATTGAGGAGACGTTCAGCCAGGTGCTCTACCCGGTTCAGGCACCGGGTGAATCTGAAATCCGGTGGGCGGCGGTACGAGCAAGTTCCGTTGGCAACCTGGCCGAGCGGGTGGCCCGCAAACTGGAATCATCGGAACACCTGATCCCGAGTTACCACGGCACACGGGTCCGTCGAGATCTCGACCGAAAGGATGCCCGGTTGTGGAAAGGACCCGGCGACGGAACCCATGTCGGCATTCAAGACCTGTGGTCCTACTACTGCCGCTACCTCTACATGCCGCGCCTTGCCGGTTTCGGCGTTCTCGCTACCGCGATCTCCGGGGGCGTGGGCAGTATGAGTTGGCAGACCGAGACCTTTGCCTATGCCGAGTCCTACGATGAAGAGTCCGACCGTTTCCTGGGCCTTCAAACAGCGCAGCATGTGGACGTGACGCGGAGTCTTGAGGCAGTGCTGGTCCATCCGGATCGGGCATGGGCCCAGATCCAGGCTGACTCCGATGTCCCCAATGCTGGGGGAACTGACACAGACGGGAATGGCGGTGAAGGGAAGGGCGATGACCCCGACAGCGGAACAGATCCCGACAAGCTTCCCCTCACCCGCTTCTACGGTCAGGTCGATTTGGATTCAGTGAGGGCCATTCGCGACCTGGAGAGCATCCTCAAGGAGGTCGTCTCGCATCTCCGCCGGGACGGCAAAGAGGTGACCATCTCGGTCGAGGTGAACGCAGAGGCCGAGGGATTCGACGCCCATACCATGCGGGTGGTGAGCGAAAACGCTGCTCAACTCGGCTTCAAGGCACACGAATTCGAGGAGTAACCCTCCGAGAAATAGCGTCTCATCAGGGAGTGTCAACCTCAAGGGTCCCTGGCAACCAGCGATGCCGGGTGCCCGCTAGTTGGCTTCCCCTCTCCGATCCTGCTGCACGATCACCTTTCGGTGCGGATAGGGTATGTCTATCCCGGCGGCGTCCAGGGCCTCCTTGATCCGGAGACGCAACTCGCGTTCGGTTCGCCACTGCAGGGAAGGCCTGGTCTTGGCCCGAACCCGTATGAAGATGCCGGATTCGCCCAACTCCTGAACGCCTTTGACCTCGGGGGGTTCGGACAACTCGTCCCCGCCCCACTCGGGGTCGTTCCACATGTCGTCGCCGGCTTGGCGGATCACTCTTATCGCCTCTCGCAGGTCACACTCGTATGAGACCTCTATGTCCACCTGCGCCCGGGCCCACAACTGGGAGTAGTTTCCGACGAACTCGATGTTGCCGTTGGGAACGGTCCAGACGACACCCTGGCGGGTGCGGATTGATGTCGACCTCAGGGATATTCTCTCCACGGTCCCGCGCCCTCGCCCGAAATCTATGTCGTCCCCGACGCTGTAGATGTCCTCGATCATGGTGAAGACACCGCTCAGGAAGTCCCGGACCACGGTTTGAGAGCCAAAGCCGATGGCGATGCCGAGGATGCCGGCGCCCGCTATGAGCGGACCCAGGTCGATGTTGAGTTGGCCGAGGGCCAGCAGGATCGTAAACGTCCATATCCCGAATAGGGCTATGCTGCGAAGCACCCCGGCAAGGGTCTCTGCTCTGGCTTTGGCTCGTAGCTTTTCCGCCTCTATCGAGACAGTGGGATCCCGCCCTATTTCCCTGAGGTCCGGACGTGCGAGCCGTGCTGTGAAACGGTCGATGGCCCGTTTAACGACGTGAGAAGCCACCCATCCGCCCACCAGTATCAGCAGCACGAGCAATCCGGGGCCCACCAGCCAAGTGGCCATGTCCGCAAGGACCCGGCTGCCGGTCCACTCAAACACCTTTACACATACGATGTTCGTCTGATCACCGCAGGCCGGCACGGTGGTGCTCCCTTGAGCTATGAGGAACATGGCATGGCTACCTGCGTTCGACTCGACAAAACGTGGGTCAGAAGTCTACTGACGGCCGTACAGCGGGAGGGTGGGGGCAGACACCAGGCGAAACGTCCGACGGACAGACCTTCCTGAGCGGGGCGATGCCGGTGAGTGCTCTTGCCAAGGTGGTCTTTCCCGCACCCCTCTCACCCGCCACACCGCATGCAGTGCCCGTCAAGAGGGCGGCATGTGAAAGCGGCAGAAGGGCCCCGGGGCGTTCGCCAGTCGTTCGTCAAGAGTCGCCATCGGTACTCCAAGCGCTTCTGCCAAGGCCACATACCAAGCGTCGTATACGCTGAGAGTGTCTCGTAACTGCCAGATTCGTTCCGCAAAGGGAAGGAAGGGATAAAGTTCCACGGGAGTTTGGAGAAGATCGGCAAAAGCCAAGGTGGCGATTTCGGGTGGCAGCCGTTTGTTCAACTGTGCCCTCCGGAGGGCGTGGGTCGCTTCTGCGATGACTAAGTGAGGAGCGGCAAACGGCCCCTTGCGAAGCTTTGATCTGGCCCAAACTCCCCGGCGGTCCGAGTCGACTAAGGCGCTGACTAGGACCGAGGCATCAACAACCGTCACCGACGGCCGTCATGAATGTAGGACAGGATCTCCTCAGAAGACAGCTTCGTCTGGCTTACTTGAACACGCCGTTCAACTTGAGCCAGCCAATACTCGATGTCAGGTTTGTCTGCCAGGACGATCAACTCCCGTCGAAGGTACTCCTGCAGGGAACGACCGCTTCGCGCCGCCCGGGCTGCAAGTTCGTCTCTTGTCCGGTCAGGAACATTTCGGATGGTGATGGAAGTAGGCATTGCATGCATTATATAGTTGTTGCTGTTATTATGCATGTAGGTTCGACGTGACGCCAACTCAATGGCGCATTGAGAAGTATCCTGGGTACTAGAAATGGCCGACCAACTTGATGTAGATGCGATGATCGCCCGTTATCGGGGCAGGGCGGAGGCGGTGCAGAACCGCTCGCTCCCTCCGGTGGCGGGCGAGGAACGACGGCGGTTCATCCAGCAGGCCGAGGAGGACTACATGGACTACTCGCTGGTGGGAGCGGCGAAGTGGTCGGTGGAGGAAGGCCACTTGGTACTGCGCATTCCGCTGGGTCGTGGGGGCTAAAACTCCAGCGGCAAGGGCATGGATTGTCCCAAGAGACGCCTTTCTAAGCGGCGCCCAGCTTCCAGCCTCTCTAAATCCACCCCGTCGGTGTTGAGATACTTAAAGGCGTTGGCGATGCGGGTGTGGCCCGCCACCTCCGCGATCTGGCGGTGCATCTCTATGCACACCCGCCGGTAATTGGGATGGCCGGCGGGTTGGGTGCGCAGTTCGATCAGATGTAGGGCCTGCCGGGCGTTCATCTCCATCATGAACCTGATGTGATAGGCGAATGGCACGGCGTACTGGGCGACCTGACGGCCCAGGGAGGTCCGCACCCGCTCATAGAACTCCCCGGCCTCTTCCAGGGTCCGATCCCAGAGGCCGTCCAGGCCGGCGTCGGCCAACTCCTCGGGTCGCTCGTGGCCGAGCCGCGTGGTGAGCGGCTGCCACTCGATGGTCATCATGCGGTGGCGCTGCAGATCCCGGAACGCCCCGAAGTCGCACACCACGTCGAAGCGGTAGTAGCTTCGCTCCAGGGCCCGACCCGGCTTGTGGCGGCGGTTTCGGCGTTCTCCCACCATCGACGCCACCAACTCGGTGACCTGCTCCGATGACATTCCGTCCACGGTCTCCCGCAGTTTGGCATCGGGGAGTTCGGAGACGCTGTACAGTGCGGCGGCAGCCAGCTTCCGCTCCGCGTCGGGATCCCAGTCGGTGAGGGTCACCTCGGCTGCCGGAGCCGGGCTGACGCCCAGGCGTTCGGCAATCTCCTCCAGACGGAAGCCGGTCTCGGAGAGATAATTGCTCCACAGCACTCCCCGGTCGGGAAGGTCCACCCGGGTGAGGAAGGAGGGGATCACCTTGCGAAGTTCGGTGAGCATCATCGCACCATAGTCCCGCACTTCCCTCAGGGGATGAGCCTGCATGCGGATCAGCGCCATCTCATAGGCCTGGCCGGTGGCGTAAATGCCCATGTTGGAGAGCGTCGAGGCGGGGAGAAGTCCCCGGATGGAGTCGAAGGCCTTGGCCCGGATGGCGGCCCGGTGTATCCAAGCCGGGTCCCCTTCCCGGCGGGGGTGGCGCTGGGTGAAGTACTGGATCATCACCGGGCGCATCTCCCGGTAGGTCTCGAACAGGCGGTTCATCATGGCCAGGTAATCGTCCCGGAGGGGTGACTCCTCGACCTCGGGCGGGAGAAAGAACCGGTAGCCGTCCCCGAGTCGCTGGTCGTAGGCGATGTAGCGGGTGGACTGCTCGAGGTAGGCGGCCAGGCGTCCCCATTCCAGGACCTTGGTCAGAAGGTTCGAGGCCTGCTCGCAGGCCAGATGGACTCCTCCCAGCTGCGCTACCGAGTCGTCTCCGTACTCGTAAAAGACCCGTTTGTAGAGGTCCTCGGCCCGCTTGAGCTTGATGAGGGGATCATCGGGGCTCATTTCGTCGGCGATGGCCTCGATTCCGGTGTCGGGATCTGTGACGAACTCGTCCAGGAAGAGCCGGCGGAGGGACTTGTGGGTTCTGCTGTAGCGGGCGAACAAAGCGCCCTTCACGACCTCGGGGAGATTGACCAGAGCGAACACCGGCCCGTCGAGGTCTGTGAAGAAACGGCTCAGAATCCCGCGCTCGGACTCGGTGAAGGACTCTTGGTGGTACGCCATGGAGCTAATAATGATATGGGAGGCCCGTCATGCGGTACCGTAACACTCCCATGGGGTCGGTCGTCTTTCGCGTTGTGATCGGAGCGCTGGTGGTGTTCGCCATCGTCCTGGCGGTGATCCCCCTGCTGGCCGCCCTGGACCTGGCCCGGGGAGGGAGTGGATTCGGGATCTGTCCGGACGGGGTGTGGCTGTGCTCGGATCCGTACCTGCCGGTGGTCCGGCTGACCGGCCTGGTGGGACTGGGCATGGGGGCCGTGGCGGTGGGGATCCGCTTCGCCCGCCGCGGGCTCCGGTGGGCCGAACGCCAGGAGATGCCCCCTCCCGGGTAGCGGACGTCCCAGACGGTCGGCAGGCGTGACTTGAGAGTCATTCGCCCCGGAGCCGGATGCCCATCTCCTCCAGGCTTTCGGTGGCGATGAACAGTCCCTCCGACGAAGCGCATACCGCCTCTCCCGACACCAACTCGGCGTGAATTACGAGGCGCTTACCACGGCGTTCGGTGACCCGGCCCCGCACCCACAGTTCGGGGTCGTCCACCCGGGCGGGACGGTGGAAACGGACCTCGATGCGGCCGGTGACCACCATCGTGTGATGGGACAGGATCGCCGCCCACACCGAGATCTCATCGAGCGTGGTGGTGACCACCCCGCCGTGGAGGGTCCCGTAGGTTCCCCTCAGCTCTTCGCGGGGATGGAAGTCGGCTACGGCGTGGCCGTCACGGGTGCGAAATCCTTCCATCCGTAGCCCGTGAGGATTGGCGCTGCCGCAGGCGAAGCACCCCTCCCCGTAGTAGTCTCGCACATCGGAGATCAGTTCCCGGACGGCCTGGCTGCTGAGGTCCTTCATGGCTTGGGTTTATTGACCGCCGCCGGCATGCCATTCGATGCCCGGGGAGAGGCGGCGGGCTCAACTAGCATCGGAGGGGAGTGGCATCCAAGTTCCTATCGGACGGTAGCGCGCCCACCCCCGCCCAGCGGGGCAAGGCGCGGGCGGTGCTCAATCGTCTGATCCGCCGCTATCGGTCCGCCCAGACGGCGCTCGACTACGCCAACCCCTGGGAGTTGCTGGTCTCCACCGTGCTTTCGGCCCAGACCACCGACGAGAACGTCAACCGGGTGACGCCGGCCCTCTTCCGGCGGTGGCCCACCGCGGAGGACCTGGCCGGCGCCTGCATCGAGGAGGTGGAGAGCGTGGTTTTCTCCACCGGCTTCTACCGCCAGAAGGCCCGCTCGATCACCGAACTCTCCCGGGACCTGACGCAGAGGTACGGGGGAGTGGTGCCTGCTGAACTCGAGGAACTGATCACCCTGCGGGGGGTGGGGAGAAAGACGGCCAGCGTGGTGTTGGCCGAGGCGTTCGGCGTTCCCGCCATCGCGGTCGACACCCATGTCCGGCGGGTGACTGGAAGGATCGGACTCACCCTCCAAACCGACCCCCAGAAGATCGAGACAGATCTCAAGGCCCTGTATCCGACCAAGGCATGGGGCGGCATCTCTATGAGGTTCATACAGTTCGGACGGGACATCTGCGACGCCCGGGCGCCTCGATGCGGAGAGTGCGAGATGTTATTCGACGGCTTGTGCGACTGGCCGGACCGTTCCTGAACGGGTCCCGCCCCCCATGGAAGGAATGCTTCGCCCGTGATCCGAGGTTCCACGAGAGGTTGGGATCGGCGCATCCTGGCCTTGGCCGTTCCCGCCCTGGCCGCCTTGGTTGCCGATCCGCTGCTTTCGCTGGTGGACACCGCGTTCGTGGGGCGCCTGGGGAGGGTGGAGTTGGCCGCGCTGGGGGTGGACACGGCCCTGTTCGGCATGGCGTTCGCGGTCTGCAACTTCCTGGCTTTCGTGACCACTCCCATGGTGTCCCAGAGCCTGGGGCGGGGGGACAGGGCCGGAGCGGGGCGGGTGGTCAACCAGGCCATGGTGACCGCCATCGGCCTGGGGGTGGTCGGAGTGGCGTTGTTCTGGACGGCGTCGGGGGCCCTGGTGGGCATGATGCAGGCATCGGCGGAAGTGACGGCTCCGGCGGTCGAGTATCTCCAGATCCGGGCCCTGGCCTTCCCGGCAGCCCTTCTGAACCTGGCATCCCACGGGATCTACCGCGGATACCAGGACACCCGTACCCCGATGTGGGTCTCGGTGGGGGTGAACGCCTTCAACGCGGCGCTGGATCCGGTTTTGATCTTCGGTCTGGGATGGGGCCTTGCCGGTGCGGGGTGGGCGACGGTCACCGCCCAATGGCTGGGCGCCGGATGCTTCTTCTTGCTGCTCTCCCGGCGTGCATCCATGGAGGGATGGTCGCTTCGGGGGACGAGGTGGGGCGATCTGCTGCGCTTCTGGGGGATGGGGGCGGTCCTGGCCCTCCGCACCCTGTTTCTGGTGATGACCCTCACTCTGAGCGTGGCGGCCGCGGCCCGGGTGGGGACGGTGGAGGTGGCTGCCCACCAGATCATGGTCGGGGTGTGGGCCCTCTGTTCCTTCACGCTCGATTCGATGGCCATCGCCGGCCAGGCCCTGGTGGGAGAGCAGACCGGACGCGGGGATGTCGCCAGCGCGCACCAGGTCACCAGGCGCCTTCTAGGATGGGGATTGGTGATGGGAGTGGTGATCGCCGGACTGCTGCTGGCGTCCGGCCCCTGGTTGGGCGGGGTATTCACCGACGACCGGGCGGTGGCTGACGCGGTGAGAGGAGTGGTGCCCCAGGCCGCCCTGATGCAGCCCCTGGGGGCCCTGGTGTTCGTGGCCGACGGGATATTCATGGCGGTCCTGGCCGTGCGTCTCCTGGCCGCCTCCACGGGTGCGGGCCTGGTGGCGGCGGCCGGCGTGTTGTGGATCTCGGACGCGGCGGGAGGGGGTTTGTCGGGGGTGTGGTGGGCGATCCTGGCAATGATCGTGGCTCGCTCCTGCGTGTTCGCCTGGGGAGGGCGACGGGGACTGGGGAAGTGGATAAGGGGCGTGTAGCGGTAAGCGGTCACCGCCCCGGACCAACGAGCGCAGTGCCGATGAGGCGGGAGTGGTACGGGTTCGACTTCAACCCCTGACCGCCGGATCGGTCACGGTCTGGCGACGTCGAGGCGCTCGAGGAAGACCTGGACTAGCGGACCGATCAGCACGGCGAAGGCCACCGTGCCTAGCCCGATCGTTCCACCGAGTAGCCAGCCGACCAGCAACACCAAGCCCTCGATGAGAAACCGCGCCAGCCGAATCGAGAGGCCGCGCTTGGCCAATCCCGTCATGAGCCCGTCCCGCGGGCCCGGTCCCAGCCGCCTTCCGATGTATATGCCTGATCCGAGCGCCACGATCACGATCCCTCCCAGCATGAGGGCCAGGCGCGCGACGAATGACGCCGGAGTTTCAACCAGGACCAGCGTGCCGTCGATCACCAATCCGACGACGATTATGTTGAGCACAGTGGCGAGCCCGGGCCGCTGCCGGAGGGGGATCCAAGCCAGCAGGACGACGAACCCGGTAAGGATCCCGGCCACCCCGATGGTGAGTGGGGTGTGGATCGAGATCCCCTGGTGAAGGGCCTCCCAGGGAGAGAGGCCGAGGTCGGCCTCCACCATGAGGCCCATACCGAATCCAAACAACACCAGACCGAAGATCACCGCCGGCAGCCGCCGCAACTTCGTCTGGGCTCGTTGGCTCATACCGCCACCGATGCCCTGAACAGGAACCGCCTGTCCAACTCCGTGATAAGCACCCGACCGAACCCGCCGCCGGCGACTCGGGCGCCGAACCGGCCACGGAGACTCTCGGCGGCCCTCGGGTCGATCTCCACCGTGGTCAGATCGGCGACTCCATAATCGAGCAGCGCCTCGGTGACGAGCCCGGGGCCCGGTCCGATCTCCAACACCCGGCCCTCAAGGTCGATCCCGTCGAGTACATCGGGCAGCACTCGATCGACCATCAATCGTTTCCACCGCCGCGACTTGCAGTACCAGTCGTGGATGCAGTTCACATCGTTGCCGGCCGGATCGGACCGCTCCAAGAGATAGACCACCCGGTTGCTGACCCCGACCTAGGTTACTTCGGCCCTCGGCGCCCGAACCGGCCACAGATGAACAACTCTACACCGGCAAGCCGCCACTTCAACCAAGCCCGATCTGACCCCGCTTCATGGCTAGGGCCGTAAGCAGTCATCAACGGTAAAATCCCCACTGAAGGCAATAGATTCGCTTGTGGCCGTCAACGCTTGGAAGGCGCTTCGATGGATTTCTTGGACATGGCTCTGGCACTGCAACTGGCGGTGGCGTTCGGAGGGGGACTCCTGGCTTTTATCTCTCCCTGCGTACTGCCGCTGCTGCCCGGATACCTGGCGATGGTGTCGGGGTATTCCGTGGCCGACCTCCAGAGAGGGGTGGCGTCCACCTCCAAGGTGCTCCGGGCCTCCCTTTTGTTTGTGGTGGGCTTCACCCTCATCTTCGTGGCCCAGGGGGCGGGCGCCACTTCCGTCTCCCGGTTTCTCCTGCAGAACCAGGTGGTGGTCACCCGGATCGCCGGAGCGGTGATCGCACTGTTCGGGGTTGCCATGGTGGGGATGTCCTTCTCCGGTTGGGGGATCTTCGGCTGGTTCTCCCGGGAGAGGCGGTTCCACGTGGTGTCCAACCGGTTCGGAGTCCTGTCTCCGGTGGTGTTGGGCGCCGCCTTCGGGTTCGGCTGGTCTCCCTGTATCGGCCCGATTCTGGGAGGGGTGTTGGCGATCGCCGCCGCCCAGGACACGGTCCTGGCGGGCATGCTCCTCCTGTTTGTCTTCTCCCTGGGGATAGGGGTTCCCTTCGTACTCTCGGGAATCGGGCTGTCCAAAGCCTTCGGCGCCTTTGCGGTGGTCAGAAAGATCAGCCGCCCGCTGATCATCGTGGCCGGGGTTCTCATGACCGCGTTCGGGGTGCTGATGATGTTCAACGGACTCAGTTGGATGTCGAGGGTGATCTCCAACCTCTTCGCTGCGCTCCCCCTGCTCAGTAATCTCACAGAGATCTAACCAACAGCCAGAGTTTCCCCCAAGTCTCCGCTCAACCACCCTTTCTGTATGAACAACCTAACTGTCACCCCTTCCCTCGACGAGTACCTGGATCTGGCTGCCCGCTGCCGGGTGGTTCCCGTCGCGGTCAACCTGATCGGCGACCGGGAGACCCCGCTCACGGTCTTCCAGAAGCTGGCGACAGACCAACCGGGGTTCCTCCTGGAATCGGTGGAGGGAGGGGAGCGCTGGGCGCGCTGGTCGTTCGTGGGGTGGGACCCGGCTTTCATCCTTACCGCTCGGGACGGGAAATGTGAGATAACCGGGTCCGACATCGAGCTGCCGGATGGAGACCCCCTGGAGGTGCTGGAGGAGTTGCACCGCCAGTTCGCCCTGGCCGAGATGCCCGGGTTCCCGCCGCTCTATTCGGGGATGGTGGGATACCTGGGATATGACTGTGTCCGCTATGTGGAGCATCTGCCCGACCGGCCTCCCGACGACCGGGGGCTCCCCGAGATGCTGTGGCACTTCCTGGGCGGACTGGCGGCGATCGACCGTTTTTCACAGACCATCACCCTGATGAGGAACATTTATGGGGGCGAGGATCCGGTGACCGACTATCGGGAGGCCGTCGACCTGCTTACCCAGGATGCGGCCCGCCTGGCGGCGCCCCACCGGTACGAGCTTCAACCTGTGGTTCCCGAGTTGCCGCCAACCCCGCCCTTTGTCTCCACGTTCACCCGTCCCGAGTATGAGGCGGCGGTGGTGAAGGCCCGGGACTACGTGTGGGCCGGCGAGGTTTTCCAGGTGCTTCCCAGCCAGCGGCTGACGGTGCCGTTCTCGGGGGACAGTCTCGACATCTACCGGGCGCTCCGGCTCATAAACCCTTCCCCCTATCTGTTCTATGTGCGGTCGCCGGAGGTGGAGATCGTGGGATCGTCACCGGAGCTGATGACCCGGGTTCGGGACGGGAAGGTCTACTCCCGTCCCATCGCCGGGACCCGTCCCCGGGGCGCCACCCCCGCTGAAGACGCCGCCCTGGCCAAGGAACTCCTGGCCGACCCCAAGGAGCGGGCCGAGCATGTCATGCTGGTGGATCTGGCCCGAAACGACGTTGGACGGGTGTGTGAGTTCGGCACCGTGCAGGTGGACGAATTGATGGTGATAGAGCGTTACAGCCACGTGATGCACATCGTGTCGGCCGTTTCGGGGACCCTTCGAGATGAGGTGGGTCCCGTTGATGCGCTGCGCGCCACCTTCCCGCACGGGACGGTCTCCGGAGCGCCCAAGGTCCGGGCCATGGAGATCATCGACGAGTTGGAGCCGGTGGCCCGCGGTCCCTACGCGGGTGCGGTGGGTTACATCGACTTCTCGGGCACGATGGACACCGCCATCTGCCTGCGTACCGTGATCGTGGCCGACGGTTCGGCCTGGGTGCAGGCCGGTGGGGGAGTGGTGGCCGACAGCCAGCCCGGGTTCGAGTACGAAGAGACCATGAACAAGGCGGCGGCCCCGCTGGCCGCCATCGCCCTGGCCGCCCGTGGCTGATTTGGGACTCGGGGGTTCGGTCGATGTCGGGTCTGCGGCGCCCGACAGCTTCGGGAATGTGACGGGTGAGTACCTGGCCCTTCGCAGGGGATGCGGGCTGGTGTCGGAGCGGTGGGAGGTTGTGTGGGTGGAGGGACCGGATGCGGTCCCGTTCCTCCAGGGCCTGGTATCAGCCGACGTGGAGGAACTTTCGGAGCGGGGGGTGTGTCGCTCCTACCTCCTGACTCCCCGGGGCATGGTCCGCTTCTCACTGTGGGTATTGAAAGAAGGCGACAAGCTGGGTCTGGTGTGTGGCCGGGGCGAGGGTGCGCCGCTGGCCGAGACCTTCGAGTACTACCGGATCCGTATCAAGGCAAAGGTCCGCCTCGATCCCCGGCCGGTCTCCGCCTTGGTGGGACCCACCGTTCCTTGGACCGAAGCCGTCGAGGAAGACAGGTGGGAAAACCGCGGCGAGGACTTCCGGGCGCCCGCCCCTCTGGCCGGCACTCCGAGGGTGTTCTTCACCGGCGAGGCACCCGGTGGGATCCGACCGGTGGGAGAGCTTGCCTGGCGGGCGGTGCGGGTGGAGAGCGGCGAACCGGAGGTGGGCAGGGACCTGGATGACCGGACCATCCCCCAGGAGACCGGGGAGTTGGCGGACGCGGCGATCTCCTTTGACAAGGGGTGCTACCTCGGCCAAGAGTTGGCGGCCCGGATCGACAGCCGGGGGCGGGTGAATCGTACTTTGCGGGGCCTGGAGGTGAGGACCAATCTCCTCCCTCCCGAGGGAGCGGACGTGTGGAAGGATAAGCGGAAGGTGGGGAAGATCACTTCTGTGGCCGAGTCTTTGGAGTTGATGGCTCCGGTGGGACTCTCCCTGATCAGGCGGGGCACCGACCCCGGAGATGAGGTTCGGATCCGCTGGGAAGGAGGGAATGCGCCCGCCCGGGTTAGAGCGCTTCCGATGGTGCTCGGCTCATCCGGTTCTGCCTGATCGACACAAGGGGCACACTAGTGTTGCATTCTGCATAGAATATGCAAGCATTATGCTATCATGAAGACTCTTTACCTGCGAAATGTCCCGGATCTGGTGGCAATTCGCCTGAAAACGCTGGCGCAGCGGGAAGGGATGTCCGTATCTGCCTTCGCTCTCCGGGAACTCTCCTTAATCTCCCGTCGGGCGGACAATGCGGCCATACTTGCCGACCTCCCTGACCTAAGGGTTCCTCGACCAGAGATTCTGGCGGCTCTGAAAGAAGGACGCGCCGGTCGGTGATCGTAATCGACGCCTCGGCGGCGTTGGACGCGTTGCTTTCGTCGGGGGAAGCTCGTCGAAGGTTGGGCTCGGAGTCGGTGGCGGCGCCGCACTTGGTGGATTCGGAGATCTGTCACTCCTTGCGCCGCCTTTGCAGGCTGGGAGCGATCAGCGTCCGGGAAGCTGAGCGCTTAATCGGTGATTGGGCACGATTAGGGATTCAACGGTTCGGCGTGGTCGCTCTCTCGGGCCGTGTCTGGGAGTTGCGCGACAACCTGACTGCATACGACGCAACCTACGTAGCCCTGGCAGAAGCGCTGGATTGCCCCCTGTTGACCACCGATCTTCATCTCGTCCGAGTCCCGGGATTGCGATGCTCCATTACCGTCCTGCCGGATTAGCAGGCGGCCGCCTCCAGAGTGCTCCGCCGCGGCAGGGCAACCCGGCGAAACCGTTCGGAGATCCCCGGGAGGTCCTTCCGCGGCGCCCGACCCCCGGCCACGAGCGCTTCCCGTCTCTCCAGCGGTCCTCCGGGCGGCATCGCGGGTTGGTGGGGTCTCGTAGAATCGCAGGGTGATGCTCGATGAGATAATCTCTTCAACCCATCGGCGGATCACGGTACTCAAGGACCGCGGCGGCGAGGATAGCCCCCGGCGCGGGGTAACAGGCCGTTTCGAGACGGCCCTGGCCAGGCCGGGCCTGGCTGTGATCGGGGAGATCAAGAGACGGTCTCCGTCCCGAGGCGTGTTGGCCGAAGGGCTTGACCCGGTACGCCAGGCCAGGATCTACGAAGGGGCGGGAGCGGCGGCGGTTTCGGTCCTGACCGAGCCGGATCACTTCGGGGGCTCCAACCATGACCTGACCCGGGTCGCCGAGGCGGTGGGGATCCCGGTCCTGCGTAAGGATTTCACCCTCGATCCCGCTCAGGTTTGGGAGGCAGCAGGGATCGGGGCTGACGCGGTCCTCCTGATCGTTGCGATCCTCGATGATCGCCGTCTCGGAGAACTGCTGGAGGTGTCGGCCGAGGCCGGCCTGGCGGCCTTGGTCGAGGTGCACAATGCCCAAGAGGCCCGGCGGGCGGTCCGGGCCGGAGCCGGCATCGTGGGGGTCAACAATCGGGATCTGCGCAACTTCACCGTCGACCTGGGAACCTCACTTCATCTGGCCCCGATGCTGGCCGACGCAAAGATTCGGATCGCCGAAAGCGGAATCCACACGCCTGCCCAAGCTGCGGAGATGGCCGCGGCGGGCTTTGACGCGGTGCTCGTGGGCGAGGCGCTGGTTCGGGCCCGGAGTCCGGGAGACCTGGTGTCGCAGATGAGGGAAGCGGTGGGTTGATGGTCTGGGTGAAGGTGTGCGGGATCTCGAAGAGAACCGACCTCGATGCCGCGGCGGAAGCCGGCGCCGACGCGGTCGGCCTTGTGCTGGCGGCCGGCACTCCCCGCTGCATCACGGTCGATCAGGCCACGCGACTGGCGGGCCAATCCCCTGTCCCGGGAATCCTGGTTACGGTGGACGAGAGTCCGGAGGATCTGATGGAACTGGTCGAACGGACCGGGGCCCGGGGTGTACAGCCCCACGGGGAGCATCAGGCCGATGCGGCGAAGGAGGCTGCTCGCAACGGGCTGATGGTGCTGAGGCCGGTGAGGGTGGGAAAGGACCGGTTCTCCCTTGATCACGTGCCCGGTTCCCAGATCCCCATTCTCGACACCGCCGACACCCGTCGGCACGGAGGTACCGGCCGGACCTTCGACCACGACGCCCTGCCACCTATCCATCGGAGGTGGGTCCTGGCCGGGGGAATGGGCCCCCACAACGTTGCGGAGGCGATTCAAAAGCTGCAACCATGGGGTGTGGATGCCTCCTCTCATCTAGAGTCGGAGTTGGGAGTGAAGGATCCCGCCCGTATACATGCGTTCGTGAGAGAGGCCAAAGGACAATGAGAGCCAGACTGCACCGTCCTGACCGGAGGGGTCGCTTCGGGGAGTACGGGGGACGTTTCGCGCCCGAGACCCTGATGACTGCCCTGGAAGAGTTGGAGGTGGAGTTCGCCGCCGCCTGGGCCGATCCGCTGTTTGTTGGCGAGTATCACCGGATGTTGGAGCTTTATGTGGGACGTCCCACCCCCCTGTATCCGGCTCATCGGCTCAGCGAACGGCTGGGAGTCGAGGTGTGGCTCAAGCGGGAGGACCTGGCCCATACCGGAGCTCACAAGATCAACAACGCTCTCGGGCAGGGACTCTTGGCCCATCGCATGGGGAAGCCGCGCATCATCGCCGAGACCGGGGCCGGACAGCACGGGGTGGCCACCGCCACCGCCGCGGCGGTGCTGGGCCTCGAGTGCCAGGTGTACATGGGGGAGGTCGACATCCGCCGCCAGGCGCCCAACGTCTCCCGGATGCAGATCCTGGGCGCCGATGTGATCGGGGTGGCGACGGGGGCGGGGACGCTCAAGGACGCGGTGAGCGAGGCGATGCGGGACTGGGCTCGAACCGTGGAAGAGACCCAGTACGTGATAGGGTCGGTGGTGGGTCCCCATCCCTTCCCGTGGATGGTCCGGGAACTGCAGAAAGTGATCGGCGACGAGGTGCTGCGCCAGTCTGAGCAACTGCCCGATGTGGCGGTGGCCTGCGTGGGCGGCGGCTCTAATGCGATCGGCATGTTCTGGCCCCTGGCGGGGACAGGAGTGGAGTTGGTGGGGGTGGAGGCCGGAGGAGAGGGGATCGGAACGGGACGCCACGGGGCTTCCATCGGAGCGGGAAGCCCGGGAATCCTGCACGGCGCCCGCACCTACATGCTCCAGGACGATGACGGCCAGGTCCTCGAGGCCCACTCCATATCGGCGGGTCTCGACTATCCGGGGGTGGGGCCGGAGCACTCCTACTTCCAGGAGGTGGGCCTGGCCCGCTATGTCTCGGTCACCGACCGCGAAGCGCTGGACGGGGTGAGGCTCCTGGCTCTGACCGAGGGGATCATCCCCGCCCTGGAGAGCGCCCATGCGGTGGCTTGGGTGGCGAGGGAGGCGGCGTCTCTCCGTCACAAGACGGTGCTGATCAATCTCTCGGGAAGGGGTGACAAGGACATGGAAATGTTGGTGGAAAGCCTGTGAGCAACCACGACCCGGCAGCCGCGGCGCGGATGCGCTCGGGTGCGGAGCGGATCGCGGATCTCTTCTCCGTTGCCCGTGAGGAGGACCGGGCGGTCTTCTTGCCGTTCCTGACCGCCGGGCTCCCCAATCCGGCTTCGTCGACCAGGCTGTTCAGGGCCATGGCGGAGGCGGGCGCTGACGGCTTCGAAGTGGGGATACCGTACTCGGATCCGCTCATGGACGGGCCGGTCATCTGCCGGGGGAGCGAGCAGGCCATTTCGGAGGGGGCCACCTTGGACCGCAGCCTCTCCATTCTCGGCGAGGTGGCGGAGACCACCGGTCTTCCCTCGTTGGCGATGACCTACGCCAATCCGGTGTTCCGCCGGGGCGTGGACCGGTTCTGCGACCGCCTTGCCGAGGCCGGAGCCGCCGGGTTGATCGTGGCCGACCTTCCTTTCGATGAGGCGGGCTCCCTGGGCGACGCCGCCCGCCGCCACGGCCTGGGACTGGTGCTTTTCGTGGCGCTCACCTCCGGTTACAACCGCATCAGGGCCGTGGCCGAGGCGGCGCCTTCCTTCATATATGCGGTCGCCAACCTGGGGGTAACGGGAGAACGGAGGGAGTGGAGCGGCCGCGTGGAGAGGCTCGTGGAGGGAATCCGCGAAGTGACCGACATTCCGGTGGTTCTGGGGGTGGGCATCTCCACTCCCGAGCAGGCTGCGATCGCCGCCGAACTGGCGGACGGCTTCATAGTGGGAACCGCCCTGGTCCGGCGGGTCCTGGAGTCCTCAGGCGAGCAGGATGCGGCCCGGTCTGTGGCGGGCCTGGTGGAGGAGATGGCTTCGGCCGCTCGTAGATGAGCCGATCGGCGGGAAACATCACAACCGGGGAGGCGTCTTGGTAGGGGAGGGAGGAATGACAAGTCATAGGGATTCGTCCATGCCTATTGTGAGATTTCGAAAAGGGGACGAACCATGCAACAGATTCTGAAAGGGGAGAAACCATGAGACGTTTGCTGGCTGCGACAGTGGCCGCACTACTGGTGGCATCGGCCTGTGGCGCCGACGACGAGGGCCAGACCCCGACCACTGCCTCCGCCACCACTGCTGTCACCACCACCGACACAACCGGCGCAGAACAACCGACTTCCACCACCCGGGGTGACACCGCCACCACAGCAGGCAGCGGAGGTCCCGTCTTGGTCACGGTCGGGCTGCGTGCGTTCGCGAGTTGCGACGCGATTCTGAACTATTACATCGAGAACGCCCTGGAGTTGGTGGGACCCTACGGGCTGGACGGAGGCCCGTCGATTTGGAGGGGGGATAGCGACGACGCAATGGTCGAGGAGGCAATGGCTGCTGCCGAAGCTGACGCGGCGCCCGCTACCAACGCTTCACAGTCCGCGCCTTCCTTCACCGGGACGAACGTGCAGGTGGCCGGGGTGGACGAGGCCGACCTGGTCAAGACCGACGGCTTCTACATCTACTCGTTGCTGGATGAGCGGAGCCGTCTCCGGATCGTCGAGGTGGAGGGCGGTGTCATGAACCTCCAGGCCACCCTCGACGTCGGCTTTGAGCCCCGGGAGATGCTGCTCCATGAGGACACTCTTTTGCTGGTGGCCACCGAGTGGAGGGTGGGCGCCGTCACCCGGATCGCCCAGGTCGACATCTCCGACCGCAGGTCGCCCGAGGTGGTGGCGGACCTGAGCATGGACGGTCTTTACAACGGAGCCCGGCTCTCGGACGGGGTTGCAAGGGTGGTGATCACCTCCAATCCGGTGGGGATCGAATGGGAGCATCCCCAGGGTAGCGGATTGCGAGCCGAGCAGGAGGCGATCGAGGCCAATCGGGAATTGGTGCGGAACTCCACCTTGGGCAACTGGCTGCCCGCCTACGTGCAGGCGGATCTCGAGGGTGGAGCTCCAGAGTGGGGACAGTTGGTCGATTGCTCCAACGTGTTGGCGCCCGGAGTGTTCTCGGGTTTGAACACTCTCTCGATCCTCCTGTTCGACCTCTCCGCGGGGATCACCGATTGGACCACGGCCAGTGTGGTGGCGGAGGGAGACACGATCTACGCCACCCCCGAAAGCGTCTACGTGGCAACATCCCGTTGGGTCAACTGGGGAGCCCTCTCCGAAGACGACGTGCGGTCGGAGTCTCGCGGATACGCCACGCTGATCCACAAGTTTGACACCTCCGGTTCCAGCCGGCCCGTCTATGAGGCCAGCGGGGAAGTGGAGGGGTTCCTGCTCAATCAGTTCTCGATGGACGAACATAACGGAGACCTGCGAGTGGCCGCCACAGCCGGACCGTCCTGGTGGTGGACCGAGGACTCAGAGAGTCACGTCACCGTGCTTCGACCCGTGGGCGATGTGCTGGAGGAGATCGGTTCGGTTTGGGGCCTGGGAGAGGGAGAGCGCATCTTCTCGGTGAGGTTCATGGGACCCGACGCCTATGTGGTCACCTTCCGCCAGGTCGATCCCCTTTACGCATTGGATCTCTCCGATCCCACCAACCCCGAGGTGCTGGGTGAGCTCAAGATCCCGGGCTTCTCCTCGTACCTGCATCCGGTGGGCGAGGACCGCCTGCTGGGCGTTGGCCAGGATGCCTCCCTGGAGGGACGGGTGGAGGGTCTGCAGGTCTCGTTGTTCGACGTTTCCGATCCGACCGATCCCATCCGGGTGGCCCAACTCCCTCTCCCCGAAGACCACGATCCGGACATGTACAGCTGGTCCCCGGTGGAGAACGACCACCGGGCCTTCCTCTATTTCGAGGATCTGGCCTACGTCCCCTACCACTCCTACTGGTGGGAAGACGACGAGGACTACCACGTGTTGGATGCGGGCGTGGCGGTGGTTGAGGTGAGGTCCGGCGATCTGGTCCTGGAGGCGCTGTTACGTCCCCTCGAGGACGGGCCCGTCCGAGAAGATGACCGGTTGTGGAACCGGGCCTGGAGATCCGTTCCCCAGCGGGTGATGGTCATTGACGACTGGCTCTACTCCGTCAGTTCCTTCGGGATTGGCGTTCACCGGACTGACAACTGGGAGAGGGGTACCTTCCTGGAGTACCCGGAACGGTAAACCCCGGTGGCTTGGCCATCCGGTGTCCGGCCGAACCCCTGTTACCGGCATAGGCATTCGGCACGGGTCCACTAAACCAACTCCGCGAAAACAGAGAATATCCCGCGAAATTCGGCTCGCGTCTCTTCACCCAAAGGGCCCGTCCCCACCACCACCGTTCCATTGGTCGGGACGCGTTTCGCCAGGACCATGCAGGGGTCCCTTGCCGACTATGAACCCTGTTCGGTCCGAGGGGCGCCGGGTCTCGGTCCGAGAGGTGTTTGGATACATACCAATATGCACCGGGGGTGGGACAGGAGTCAACCGAATGGCCGCCAGGTTTTTGCCAGTCCCCGCTGGCGGCAGATTTCCCCAGGCCGCCGGGATGTAATCTCGGTGGGAGTCCATGTGACGACCGGAAGAAGCGGAGGCCCCCCTGATGTCAATAGTCCAATACTCGGTGGAAGGTGCGGTGGCGGTGGTACGTCTCAACCGCCCTCCGGTCAACGCCCTCTCATCGGAGTTGGGCGCCGAATTGAACAAGGCCTTCGGGAGGGCCGAGGATCCTGCTGTCCGGGCGTTGGTCCTCACTGGCCAGCCTCACTTCGCGGCCGGAGCGGATATCAAGGGGTTTCAGGCCGCCCATGAGTCCGGAGCTATCACCGATGACCTGGCCTCCGAACTGGTGGACGCCATCTGGCGGCTGGAGGCCCTGGCCAAGCCGACCATAGCTGCCATCTTCGGGTATGCCCTGGGAGGCGGCCTGGAGTTGTCAATGGGGTGTGACTTTCGCTACATGGCTGAAGACGCCCAGGTGGGCCAGCCCGAGGTGAAGCTCGGGATCATGCCCGGGGCAGGTGGAACGCAGCGGCTGGTGAGAATCATCGGGTTCCAGAAGGCCAAGGAGATAGTCTTCTCCGGCAGGTTCGTCCCGGCGGCCGAGGCGCTGGAGTTGGGGCTGGCGGACAAAGTGTTCCCCGCTGGTGAGTTGCTGGACCGGACGATGGAGGACGCCCGGCGCTGGGCGACAGGCCCCACCGTGGCGCTGGGCACATCCAAACGGGCCATCATCGGGGGGCTCGGGCTTCCCCTGCGGGAGGCTATGGAAGTCGAACGCCGGGCCTTTCTGGACTGTTTCTGGAGCGGCGATGCCCGGGAGGGGGTGGCGGCGTTCATCGAGAAGCGCAAGGCGACGTTCGAGGGGAGTTAGCAGCCCTTCTCACCCTCCCAGTCGTCTTCAACCCGCTTCTGGAAGCGGGCCAGGTTGGCCCTGAAGATCCTGCGAAGTACCGGTCGGGACGACCACTGGACGAAGACCCCGCCCAGGTACCAAGGGAACCTGAGATGCTCGGTCCAGGTGAGCCGGCATCGAGGCGGGTGGTCCGACAGATCGAAGCGGCCCCAGCCACCTATCCGACCCAGGTGGCGCACCCCCATGCGTCTGCCCTCGGTCCACTCGTCGATCTCCATGAGATCGGTGGTGCGAAAGACCCGCACACGGGTGGGCACCTGCATCCGCACACCCTCCCCGCGGCGTTGCTCGGTCAAAAAGGAGATGGCAGCCGCATCGCGCATCCACTCTGAATGAGAGGGGAGATCCGATAAACGCGCCCAGACGAAATCGAGAGGCGCTTGGATCTCCACTGTTACCGTGATGGGCCCCACAGTCGGCCAATCCTAAGGCAGGCCCATCCGGGAGATTGGTTGTAGTCCGGCCTATGGTGTCGATCTCTGCCTCCACCAGGGATTTCGGCCGGTTCCGGTGGGGCGGATATGCTGATGCTCGCCATGGTGTCCTCCCGACCTTCCTTTCCCTTGGTCTCTTTCTTTGCGAGGATCAGGGCTCGGGTGGCCACCTACCGCCACGGGTGGTTCAAGGTTCTGGTGTGGTTCCTGTTCGGAGCCATGACCCTGGCTTTCCTCCCCGGGTTTGTGGCCGTCTGGTTCTGGCGGCTCTCCCACCGGCCGCCCCCCGGGCGAGGGCGGCGCGTTTCGATGTTGGTGCTGGTGGTGCTTGTCGGGCTGTTTCAAATACTGTGGTTGAATGTTCTGATAATCGATCCCCTGGCCGGGTTGGGGGAGGCTCGGGACCAACCTCCAGAGATAACTGGGGACGACCCGGGGCCCGCGGCGGATGATCCCGCCTCGGGGGTGGCGATCGAACCGGCCAACACCGTCGACACGTCTCAAGCTGAAGTCGAGATCGATGCCGGAGAGGCTGGTGTTTCCAACACGACCTCTCAAGCGCCGGTCCCGGACGCGACCACTGCCGGGGCGGAGAGTGCCACCACGACCGTGCAGCAGTTGGGGACTACCACCTCCACCACGGTCCCCTCGCTGGGGCCCACCACGACCACCACTGCGCCGGCTACCACCACCACGGCGGCCGTCTCGCGCACCGCCGACCCGCCGAGAGATCAGTCCGCAACCCCCGCGGGAGGGGCGTTGGCGGCCTTAGCAGTGGCTGAGGAGGGCGACGGTGGAGTGGCATACGATCGTGACCTGTACGGGTCGTGGACCCGGGTCAGGTCGGGATGCAACACCCGCTGTGCGGTGCTGGAGGAGGAGAGGCGGGCCGACGGGACCTGGCTTTCCTGGTACGACGGGATAGTGACCTCGGATGCGTCCCTACTGGACATCGATCACATGGTTCCCTTGGCGGAGGCGCACTTGTCGGGAGCCTGGCAGTGGGATTTATCCCGGAGGACCGCCTACGCGAACGATCTCCTCCATCCCGAGGCCCTGGCGGCGGTGAGCGCTTCCTCCAATCGTTCCAAGGGGTCCCGCGATCCATCCGAGTGGAAGCCTTCCGAGGGATCCGCCTGGTGCAGGTACGCCACCGACTGGGTGACGGTCAAGGCGGCCTGGGGGCTTACCGCCGATCGGGCCGAGGTTGGAGCGTTGCGGGAGATGCTGGACACCTGCGACTCCGGTGTGACGATCATCACCCTCCCGGTCCGCGATACGACCACCACCGGCGCCACTACCACAACCACCGTCTCCACCGCTGATGCGTCCTGTCCGTACACCTCGGCGGCGGGTGACCCGTGCGCAGAGGTGCCCGAACTGGGCAATCGGAGCAACGATGTCAACTGCGGCGACATCCCAAATCGCTTCAAGCCTCTGACCGTGGTAGGCAGGGGCTATGACAGACTGGATGGGAACAACGACGGTCTGGCATGCACCAGTTGATTCTCTTGAAGATTGAGATGGTCGGCTGTTATGCTCAAGGGCGCCCTCGGGGGTGGTGTAATTGGTAACACGACAGGTTCTGGCCCTGTTATTGAGGGTTCGAGTCCTTCCCCCCGAGCCAGGCTGGGTATGATTCGAGCCTGTTGGCCCCGTCGTCTAGTGGCCTAGGACGCCGGCCTCTCAAGCCGGTAACGCCGGTTCGAATCCGGTCGGGGCTGCCACTGGATGACCAGGCGTCCCCTGTGCGGGATGGCGTTCCGAACGGCGTTGTCCGAGAACCGCCCTCGATGCCCCGTCACGGTCTTCGCGAAAGAAACCGCATCCAAAAGGCAGTCGATTATCCTTGACAGATATAGACTTTTCTCATGTAACTGGAAAAGAGGTTCATATGGTGGAGAATTCCAATTCCGAAGGGGCCGCATACCCGCCCGTGATCGACACCGCCCAAGTGGCTGAGCTGCTGCGCATGAATGTGCAGATGGTTCGCAAATACGTGCGGGAGGGTCGGCTTCCCGCTTACCAGTTGCCCGGGTCACGGGTCTACCGCTTCATTTACTCAGAGGTGATCGACTATATCAGGTCCCATCCGGTTCACCCCCCGGAGCACTCCGAGAGTAAGTGACTTCCCGGCAACAGGCAGCCGCGTGCGTTCAAGCCAGAGAGAGCGCGCGGGTCACGACCGATATCTCGTCGAAGGGAAGGTAGGAGTCAAATCCTGCCGCGTCGACCAGCCACACATGATCGACGGCCACCGCCCTGATCCTTCCAGCCAGGGAGACTCCCAGGGATGGGGAATGAAGCTCCACCGACTCCTGGGTTAGTTCCATCTGGGTAAGCCTGGCCCTCCAATTGGAGGGCATCCCTGCGGCATGGGCACCTCCGGAATGGCGTTTGGTAACCCGGAGGGCGACCATGCCCAGACGGGCATCGGCGCAGAGTTGTCTGGTGTTGATGGTGACATAGTCCGCCCCTCCAGCCGTGACCTGTCCGGAGAGTCGGAGGCTGCCGGCCTGCAGGGTCAGGCGATCTCCACGATGGAGCAGCATCTTTCCGACATCCCGCAACGTGCGGCGGCGGAGACGGTCCTGGTGGCTCTCGAACTCGGTGGCTTCGAACTCGGCCCGCCACTGCTGTCCCACCCCTTGGCGCAGGAAACGGGCGAGGTCGGAAAATGCGTCCGGGCTCGAATCCGGGTCATGATGGGACGAACCGGTGGAAAAAAACCTCATACTGGGAAAACCCTCCTCCCTGAGTAGCTGTAGGCCTCCTCTCTGTCCTTTATAGTCGGTCGTCGAACTTACTTCTTCGCAGCGCCGATCGGGGTGGTCGGCGCGAGGGAGGGGATATGACCTCTTTTACATCCTTTGGCAAGACCGACGCCACGTCTGGCGGCGTCCACCGGCGTCGCAGATGGTTCGCGGCCGTTTCGGGGGCCCACTTGCTGATTGTGGCAACCGGAGTGTTGGCCCTGGTAACCAACCTGGTGCTCCTGCGCAGGGGTGAGGAGCCCCTAGCCCGGGTGGCGGTGAGTGCGGTCGAACTGGCGCCGGGACGCTCCCTCCAGCCGGGGGATATACAGCTGACCCCGCTCGACGTGGCGGAGTCGGTGGCTTCGCACTTGGTGTCGGAGGACGAACTGGCCGAATACCAGGGATGGGTTATCACCAGACATACCGCAGCCGGATCCTTCCTAACCAAGGAGAGTCTTCGTTCGCCGCTCGGGACGGTGGGGTATCGGGCGATGAGCTTTCCGGTCGATGCCGACCATGCCGCCGGGGGAGATCTGATCCCGGGGGATCTGGTGGATGTGATCAGGGTGGACGAGGAGCAGGCTTCCTTCGTTGCGACCGCCCTGGCGGTGCTGGGGGTCTCCACCCAGTCGGAGGGAGCCCTGGGTTTGTCCGGGGGCGGTTTCCACCTGATTCTGGAGGTGGATGACAGGACCGCTCTGGCCCTGGCCCTGGCGCTTGCCAATGCTGAGGTGGAGGTGTTGCGCTCCACCGGGTCCGCGCCGGTGGAGGTTCGCCTACTGAAGGATTCCTCTGCCGCTTTGGAGACTTACCGGTCGACTCCAGACGGTTTTGTCGGTTCTGGTTCCGAGCCATCTGCGGGACCGGAGGGGTTCCTCCTGACAGAGGAAGGGCCGCCGCAATGAGAGATATCGAGTTGGCCTTGGCGGTTTCCACCCGCGGGTGGTCCGATCACCTGCACCGATTCCTGGTGGACCATGGCGGCGCGAGGGTCCGGTTGTATGTAATGCAGCCCGAGGACGCCTACTCGGAGCGTTTTGACGTTCTTCTGATTGACGATATCTGCTCGTTTCTCTCGCCCCACCTGGTGAAGAAGCTGAACCGGTCGGGTCGGCGGGTGGTGGGCGTCTACGACCCGGCGGAGTTCCCCGACGGAAAGGACCGGCTGTTGGCTTGCGAGGTCACCGAGGTCATAGAAGCCGACGCCGGCCCCGAGGAATTCCTGGCGCTGGTTGATCGGCTGGAGATTGCGCCACAGGAGGGGGAGGACCCGACTCATGCCGACAATGCCGGAGGCGCGGTCACCAATCACCCCGCCGGGAGACCTCCGTTGATCGCAGTGGGATCTCCGCCGGGAGGATGCGGCGCCACCGAGGTGGCCATCGCTCTGGCTCGCCGGTTGGCGGAGCGGCGTGCTTCGGTTGCCCTGGTGGATGTTGATCAGCGAGCGCCCTCGATGGCACAGCGCCTCGGGTTGGGTCTCTACCCGAACCTCCTCACCGCCATCGACGCCGTACACCATCACAGCGAGAGCCTTGATGCCTGTTGGCACACCCTCAGAGGTACGACCCTCCGCGTGCTTCCCGGCGTCCCGACGTTTGCGGACCGGGGGGAGCTTCGCCGGGGTGAGGTGACCGAACTCTTGCTGGAGACCGCTCGGATGTCAGACGTCACGGTGGCCAATTTCGGGTCTTGTGAGAGCGGCCAGGGAGACCCCCAGATCTGGGAGACCGCCGGAGGCGTTTCCGACGCAGTGATGGCCATCGCCACGGTTCTGGTGGGGGTGGCGCTTCCCAATCCGGTGGGAATAACCCGGATGATCGAATGGATCGGACAACTTCGGGTGAAAGAGCCCGGCATGGAGGCTTTCGTGGTGATCAATCGCACACCCGCTTCTCTTTCGCAGAGAAAAGCCTTGTTCGAGGAGTTGTCCAAGGCGGTCGGCCAAGTCCGGATCGGGTTTCTTCCCGAGGACACACGGGTGGCCGAGGCGGCCTGGAATGGGGTGCTGGTGGAGAGGGGAAAGTTCCGTCGGGGATGTGACCGCTTGGCGGACCAGGTCCTGGGAGAGATCGGGCTTGGCTGAGGGAGGGACCACCGGCTACGCCTATGCGGAGATCCGCCGCAGTTCCCTGAATCTCATCGAAGAACGGAACCTCGATCCCGAAACGGACCGGCCCGGCGCCCGCCGGCTGGTGGAAGAAGCCGTCAAGGAATACTCCCGTCGCACCCAGGTGGGACTGGGCCGCGCCCTCCGCGATCCCTTGGACATGGCAGAACGGGTGCTCCGTTCCATCGCCGACTACGGTCCCCTTACCGAATTGCTATCCCGCTCCGACGTGGAGGAGGTCTTCATCGAGGGGCCCAGAGTGACCTTCATCGATGGGGCGGGACGCCTGCAAGGCCTGAAAGAACCCACCACGGTGGAGGAGAACCGGCAGGTGGTGGACAGGCTGCTGGCGGGAAGCGACCGTCGGCTGGATGTGTCCCAACCCATCGTCCAGGCGCGGGTGATGGATGACTCGGCTCGCCTTACAGCCGTTATCCCGCCCATCTCGGACCAGATCTCCGCCACCCTCCGACGGTACGCACTCCGGAGGCAAAGCCTGGAATCTCTGGTGGAACTGGGGTCGATGCCCCCGGCGGCGGCCCGGTTCTTGGCCGCTGCGATGCAGACAGAGTGCGGGGTGGTCGTCTCTGGTCCGCCGGGTGCGGGAAAGACCTCACTTCTCAGCGCCCTGTTGGATTCTTGTCCCCCAACCCGGTGCATCCGCTGTTGTGAAGAGGTGCGGGAATTGCACATTCCCCTGGTTCACGGGTCGTTCTACGAGGCGCGGCCGCCCGGCCTGGATGGAAAGGGAGAGATCAGCCTGCGGGTGCTGGTCAAGGCAGTGCTGGCCATGCGCCCCGACCTGATCGTGGTGGGGGAGGTGAGGGGGGCGGAAGCCTTCGAGTTGACCCGGGCCGCCAACGCCGGGTGCGGGTTTGCCTGCACGGTCCATGCCAACTCCGCCGCCGATGCGCTTGATGCGCTGGTAAGCGCTGCCCTGATGGCCGGAGAGAATATCAGTGAACGGGTGGTGCAGCGGGTGTTTGCCTCGGCCATCGACCTGGTTGTGCACCTGGATCGGGAGGCGTTGGGTGAGGGCCGGGGAGGACCGATGCGGCAGGTGCGGGAGATCGTCTCGGTGATGCCCGGGCGTCAAGAGTCCTTCTCCATCCATGCTCTGTTCCGCCGTCCGCGCCTGGGGGAGTCCATGATCTGGGTGGGAGAGTCTCCTCCCGAATCCCTGGTCTCCCGCATCGAACGGGCGACGGGATCGGCGTTGGGGGCGATATTGGATGGAGAGGGGTGGCCGAGGTGAAATGGACCGCAGCCCTGGCCAGCGGGGTGTTTGTCTCTCTGATGGTGGCGATGCTGATGGGGATCCGGCCCCACCTGCGAATGACTCGGCCGCGTCGCAGGACCGGCGCGCGGGAGTTGTGGCTTGCCCAGGCCGGCTTGAACATCACCCCACTGCAGTTCACGCTGGCCTCGGTGGGTTTGGGCGTCCTGGCGCTGGTGGTCCTTCTCGGGGTGTCGGGTGTGTGGGTTGTGGCCCTGCCGCCTTCGGTGCTGATCTCCCTCCTGCCCCGCTTCTATTTCGCGCGGGTCCGGACGCGGCGGCTGTCGGAAGTCAGAAAGGCCTGGCCGGACGGGATCAGGGATGTGGTCGGAGGGGTTTCGTCAGGATTGTCCGTCCAGCGGGCGGTGGAGGACCTGTCGCGTTCCGGCCCGGAGCCTCTCAGGGAAGCCTTCGGCCGTTTTCCGATGCTGGCTCGCACCTTGGGAGTGATCCCCGCTCTGGAATCGATCAGGGAGGACCTGGCCGACCCGACCAGTGATCGGGTGATAGAAGTGCTGATGATTGCACATGAGCGGGGTGGGGTCTTGATTCCGGACATCCTCCGCGACCTGGCCGACACCACCTCCATGGACCTGGCAGTCACCGAGGAGGAGCAGACCGAGGCCCTCGAGCAGCGCATCAACGCCCGGGTGGTGTTCATACTCCCCTGGCTGGTGCTGGTGGCCCTGACTTTCCGCCCGGGACCCTTTCGAACTTTCTACTCCTCTCCGGCTGGTATTGTGGTAGTGGCGATCGGAGCGGGCTTGTCGCTTTTCGGAATCGCCCTGATCTCCAGGCTATCCCGTCCTCAGGAGGAACCCCGGGTGCTGGCCCCCTCGGTTGGCGAGGGCGTTTCATGGTAGACCAGCCTGCGCATCTGGTGGCGGCCTCATTCACATCGGTCACGGTGATGGGAGTGATGCTCAGGTTTTTCCCCCTCCCCAAGCGTCTGAGCACCCGGGTGCGTCCCTATGCAGGGACGGGCGGCTTGCCGGGGGTTGTCTCCGACCCCGGCGTCCCGTTCGGGCGGACAGCGGGAACTGCCCCGGTCCGACTGTTTGGTCCGATGATTCTGGCCGCGGCTCACGGGGTGGGGAGGATCGCCGACAGGATGGGAGAGGGGCACCTGATCCTCCGCCTGCGGCAGGCCCGCTTCTACGTCGGTCTGGAAGACCGGGACCGCGTGGCGTCCTATCGGTTGGCCGTTCTGGGGACTGCGGCCATGCTGGCCGGCATGGGAGCGGGGATCATGTTGGCGCTTCGCCAGTCCACCCTGGTGGTGCTGGCTGCCGCTATCGCCGGGGGGTTTGTGGGGTCCTTCAGGGTTCGGGGCCGGCTGGATCGGGCGGTGGAGCAGCGTCGTTCCATGATGAAGATCGAGATCTCCACCATTAATCAGCTTCTCGCTATCCGGGTCCGATCGGGAAGCGGGGTCATGCACGCCGTGGGGGAGATGACCGCCCGCGGCAGGGGTGAGGTAATCGAAGAGTTGGGAACCGCCCTTCGCATGCACCGTTCGGGAATGAGCGCCGCTGAGGCCTTCCGGAGGATGGCCGAGATCACGCCCGAGTCCCATTGCGCACGCACCTACAAGCTGTTGGCCTCTTCAGAGGAGATGGGAGTGGATCTGGCAGCCGGCCTTCGGACCCTGGCGGACGATGCCTCCCGGGGTCGCCGGGAGGAGATTCGACGCTCCGCCGTCAAGAGACGCTCGGCCATGCTGATTCCCACCATCGCCATCCTCGCGCCGGTGATGCTGCTGTTCGTGGCTGCCCCCCTCCCGCAATTGGTTCTTGGCGGGACATAGACGTAGGACAAGAAAGGAGCTACCAAATGATAACGACGGTATTTGTGATGATCGGGGAGACATTCCGGAGGATGAAACGTGAGGAGCGTGGACTCAGCACTGCGGAATTGCTGGGCAACGCGGCGCTGGCCATAGTGGCGCTGTTGGCCATCTGGGCTCTCCTGCAGTCCCTGGGCACCGACATCGTCGGGTGGATCCGTGCACAGCTCTCCACCAGTTTGAAGCCGTGACAGGGATGGTTCCTTTCGGAGGGAGTTTCTCACCGTGATGATCGGTTCGGGACCGACCCAGGACTCGGGTTGCTCGGACGGGTTCACGACCGCGGGTTTTATAGTGGCGGTGGGTTTCTCGATGCTGTTCTTTGTGCTGTTGGCCAACCTGATGGCTGTCCAGTACGGCCGGGGAGTCGTTCGGGTGGCCCTGGATGAAGGGGCCCGGCACGGCGCCCGCTACGGTGTCGGGGATCCCGCCTGTGAGAACCGGATCCGGGAGGTGCTGGGTGGCCTTCTGGGTGGGGATATGGGCTCGGGGGTGACCTATCGGTGCCAGGGGGACTCCCAACGGACCAGGGCCAGCGCGCAGGTGGTGTTTCCCGCTTGGATCCCCGGCATTCCGGAGTTCCGCTTCCAGATGGCGGCTACCGCCGTCGCCGAGCGGAAATGACGGACCACCGGTTCCAAAGGGGTTCGGCGCCCATCGAGTTGGTGATGGCGATCGGCTTGATCCTGATACCCATGGCTCTGCTCTCGCTCTCCTTCGGTCCGTACCTCCAGCGGATGGTCTTGGTCAGGATCGCGGCGGCGGAGGCCGCCAGGGAGTTGGTGCTCTCGGACGGTTCCGAGGCGGGAGTCGTGGCACTGATTGCGGAGATCTCCCGCAATCACGGCGTTCAAGCGAGCGATGTGGCGGTCGGATTCTGCGGCGGAGCGGCCCGCCCGGTCACCGAACGCCCCGGGTCGGGCTGCGGTCCGCCGGCCAAGGGCAGGGACCTCACCGTGACTGTCACCGTGATGATCCCAGCTCTTGTCACTCCCTACGGTGAGGTGGGGAACCTGACGGCCAGGGCTTCCCACACCGAGAAAGTCGGCCTTTATCGCTCCACCCCATGACAGGACAGCCGAGACAGAGGGGATCGATCACCCTGTGGCTGCTGGGCCTTGGGATCTGTCTTCTGGTGGTGGGAGGGATGGGACTGGACATGTGGTCGGTGGTTGCGATGCGCGCCCGGTTGGTGGGGGTGGCGGAGGCCATTGCCACGGGAGCGGCCTCGGGCATCTCCGAAGCGCACTGGCGAGACACCGGAGAGATCCGGCTCGATCCCGTCCGGGCGAAGCAGTTGGGCAGAGACCTGGCCTTCCGCCATCCAGGGGTCAGCCTCCTGGATAGACCCCCTGAGATCCTGGTCGACTCGGCGTTCCGGTCGGTGACGGTGCAGGTGTCGGGTTCGGTGCCACTGACTCTGCTGGCACTGGGGGTGAATTCGGGGCGTATCGAGATAACGGCTTCCGCCACCTCGCGGCCCCACGTGTTCGGCTGAGGATTGGGGGAAGAGGTGACTACTCCTAGAGGATGTAGAGGCCCACCACAGCCAGGGCGGCGGTGTAGGCCCCGAACGGCGCCAGCCCGATCCGGCGTATCACGGACAACAGGCCGACTATCGAGAGGTACCCCACCACCGCCGCCACCCCCAGGCCCACGAGGTCGGGGCCCAGAGCCTCGGGGGCCAAGTCCATTCGGGTCATCGACCGCACCCCGGCGGCTGCTATCGCAGGCACAGCCAGGAGGAAGGAATAGCGGGTCGCTTCCTCGGGAGAGAGACCCCGCGCCATCCCGGCCGTGATTGTGACCGCCGAGCGGGAGACGCCCGGCATGAACGCCAGCACCTGGGCCACCCCCACCCACCATCCGTCCCGGAGCCCTGCCTTCTCCAGCCGCCCGGTCCGTCCCCCGAGTCTCTGTCCCACCACCAGGACTGCGGTGGTGAACCCGAGCGCCACCGAGACGGCGGTCGTACTGTCCTGGGCGCTTTCCACCAGATCCTCGACCAGAAGCCCCAGTGCGGCGGGCGCGGTTCCGACAATCAGCAGGCCCCACAGGTGGCGGGCCTTTGCGGAACTTGTGAACCTCAACAGCACGCCCACGTCTCTGCGGTAGAAGAAGACCACCGCCACCAGAGTCCCAAGATGAAGGAATGCGCTCTGTGCCAACGAGGGAGTGGAGACCGAGAGACCCATCTCCGACAGCAGAGCGGGAACCAGCACCAGGTGACCGCTGGAGGAGACGGGTAGGAACTCTGTAAGTCCCTGGATGATCCCCCAAGTGACCGCGTTGATCATGGATGACACGCTAGCGGCCCGGCGCCACCGCCACCGTCAGGGTTCCGTAGGCCGAAGCGGCCGAGACCCGGGCCAGTTGTTCCGCGGGTATTGCGATCAGCGCCCTTTCCCCGGGTTCCTGACCCTCGGCCATGGGGCGGATCACCACTCCCGGGATTGGTTCTGTGGTCGGGGAGAGCCCGTCGCCCCCGGCCACCAAGAGCACATGGGCTCCGGGGAGGAGCCCCGGCGGCGTCTCCAATTCGACGGCCCACCATCCATCGGGAACCGCGGTCTCCGTCCCGTCGAGCACCGCCGACGTCAGGGGGTCGCCTCTGGACAGCGGCACGACCAAGACGCCTCGGACGGCAACCGCCGGCAGAAGCCCTTCGGGTATCTCCCGGTACTCAAACAGATCCTCCGAAAGCTCGGCGCCCTCCGGAATGTCCACACTGGCAAAGGGATGCAGGGTCACCGGGGAGGGCATCACCTGTATCAACCAGGACATCCCCACAATCGCCGCCGCGCCCGCCCATTTGAGGTAGGGGCGCGGTGCAAACCACATCATCCCACAAGATGGCGTTGCCACCCCCAACGGGGACCGGGGTGGAGACCGAGGAGTTGTCGCGGGTCAGGGATTTCTTTCCTACTCTCCCGCGGTCGGCCGGGAGGAGGCTATTTGGAGGAGGAAGTCTCGCTCTTCGAAGCTCTTACGGAGGACTTGTCGGCTGCCGGTTTGGCGTCGGAGGAAGCAACACCGCTCTTCTGGCTTTTCTGTTCGGCTGAGGACTGTCCGTTGGTCCCGGCCGAGGCGGGGTTGGGCTTTCGGGAGTCGGTCACGTAGAACCCGGACCCCTTGAAAACCACTCCCCGGGCGTGAAACACCTTTCGTAGCGGCCCCCCGCATGATTCATGCCGGGTTAGGGGAGCATCGCTGAAGGACTGCCACACCTCCAGGCTGTCCCCGCACTGGCGGCAAAGGTACTCATAGGTGGGCATGGCGTGACGATCCGGTTCGGTTACGCGGTGGGAATCCACCTCCAGGATACCTCCACGCGGCTTTGAGGCATAAACTGGATTGCATTATGGAGTTACCCGTCTGGGCGGCCGTCGCCCTCGCTTACCTGATCGGTTCGATCGACTTCGCCATCTTCGTGGCGCGTCTACACGGTGTGGACATCCGCGCGCACGGGAGCGGCAACCCCGGAACCGCCAACGTATTCCGGGTGATGGGGATCGTTCCGGGGATCGTGGTGCTGGTCGGCGACCTGCTGAAAGGGGTGGTGGCTGCCTACCTCGGCTGGTTGGCGGCGGGATCGATCGATCCGGTTGGCTCTTGGGTGGTGATGCTGGCCGGGACGGCCGCGGTGATCGGACACTGCTATCCGGTCTTTCACAGGTTTCGGGGAGGCAAGGGGATGGCGACCCTCTTCGGAGCGATGCTCTTCATCCTGCCCCTCGTGACGGTCGTGGCGGCCGTGGTGTGGGGGCTGGTGGCCAGGGTGGCGAAATTCCCCGCGGCAGGATCCTGCTCGGTGGCTATCGCCTACCTGCCGATCGGATACTGGCGGGGTATGGAACTGCCGGCACTGTCCTGGCTGCTGCTTGCCGTGGTGCTGATTCTCTACCGCCACAGATCCAATCTTGTCACCTGGAGGGAGAGAAGGTCCGGGTCGGAGACGGCGTGACGGCCGAGGAGATGAAGCCACTCGCCGCCGCCCGGCGGGAAGTTCTGTCCGTCATGCGGCTCCTGCCCGCAGTAGAAGTCCCTCTCGATGAGGCGCAGGGATTGGCCTTGGCTTCAGATGTGATCGCTCCTCATGCGGTTCCTTCGTTCGCCAACTCCGCCATGGACGGCTATGCGGTGAGGGTGGCGGATGTGGCGGACCCACCGGTGGAGTTGCACATCTCAGAGGATGTGCCGGCCGGCCATGTTGCGTCGGGTGCGGTGCAACCGGGCGCCGTCATCAAGATCATGACCGGAGCCCCGATTCCTGAAGGGGCGGAGGCGGTTGTGAAGGTGGAGGACACCAAACCGGTTCCGGGAGGCAGGGTGAGGATCATGGCGTCGGTTGCAATGGGCACTGCGGTGAGACCTGCGGGAGGCGACTTGGCGGAGGGTCAACTGGTCATGCCGGCCGGAGCGCGACTGGGCCCCGTCCACCTCGGGGTCCTGGCCACCATCGGCGTCTCGGCGCCGGCGGTGAGAAGAAAAGCAAGGGTGGCGGTGCTTTCCACCGGAGACGAGCTCTTCCCCGTCGACTCCCGGAACCTGCCCCCGGGCGGGATACGCGACTCCAACCGGCCTCTCCTGAAAGGCCTTCTGTCCGACCTGGGCGTCGAGATTCTCGACATGGGGATCATCCCCGACCAGGAGGACCAACTGCGCGCCGCTTTGAAGGATGCGTCGTCCGGTGCGGATGTGACTGTCACCTCCGGCGGAGTCTCCATGGGTGAATATGACTTGGTGAAACAGGTCCTGTCGAGCCTGGGTGATATTGAGTTGTGGAAGGTTGCAATGCAGCCTGCCAAGCCGTTCGCATTCGGGCATATCCACGGCACCCCGCTGTTCGGCCTGCCCGGTAACCCGGTCTCCGCCCTGGTCGCCTTCGAACAGTTCGTTCGTCCGTCGCTATTGAAGATGATGGGGGCGCGGGCGCTGTTTCGGCCGCGGGTGCCGGCCGTGGCTGGACACCCTCTCCGCACCAACCCGGAGAAGACCGTGTTTGTCCGGGTGGTGGTGGGTCTGGAGGACGGCCGCATGATTGCCCGCTCCTCGGGCGAACAGGGGTCGAATGTGCTGTCCGCCGCCGCCGCGGCTAACGGCATGGCCGTGGTTCCCAGGGGCGTGGCTTCGGTGGGGGAAGGTGATCCGGTTGCAGTCGAGATGTTGAGGTCCCCGGAGTCTCGGACCGAGGAGGAGGCGCCGGATGAGTGATGACCCTGTCTTTTCGCACCTGGACGAGCAGGGAGAGATGCGGATGGTGGAAGTAGGGGAGAAACCCGAAACGATGCGACGGGCGGTGGCGGAAGCTCACGTTCGCTTGAGTCCCGAGGTGCGACGTTCGCTCCTGGAAGGCTCGCTTCCCAAGGGAGACGCCTTGGCGGCGGTGAGGTTGGCGGGGATCATGGCTGCCAAGCGCACTTCCGAACTCATCCCGCTTTGCCACCCGTTGCCTCTCTCGGGGATCGACGTGAACGTGGCTCCATCTTCCGAAGGGGTCTCCATAGCCGCCTCGGTGCGGACCACTGCCCGGACGGGGGTGGAGATGGAGGCGATGGTGGCCGTTTCCGTGGCGTCTCTGGCCCTCTACGACATGGTAAAGGGGCTGGATAGGGGAGCGGTGATCGGCCCGATCCGCTTGCTGGAGAAGACCGGCGGCAAGTCGGGTGATTGGAGACGGTAGAGGCGCGGGGGGGATGGACCGACGGGAGCCGGCCCACCGGAGGCCTCGATCTGTCCGTAACGCCACCGGGCGGCGACCCCTCCGGGCCGTGAGGTTGGTATACTCGTCCCGGTTATGGCCGCTTTGATGATCGCCCTGTTTGTCATCCTGGTGGCCTGGGGATGGTATCTGGTTCCCAAGAAGACCGGTGCGCATAAATCCTCACGGCTGAGCTTTGGCCGCCAGCAACCCAGGAGCGGTCGGGTCCCGGATGTGACGGTCATTCCGGTGGCACGCGTCGCTGGTAGCACCGGTAACGGAGAGCATGTCCCCGGTGCTCCTGGACCGCCGTCGGCGGCATCCGCAAGGCGTAGCCGGATCAGAGGTGTTCTGGTTGCGATGGCGGTGATCTCTGCGGCGTCTGCCCTGTACACCCGCTCGCTCAACTGGTGGCTCACCCACATAGGCATAGACGCCTTGCTGCTCATCTATTACGGATTGTCCCTCCAGGTGCAGAGCAGGGCCGCGTCGCTGTCCCGCTCCCCGGGCGTAGGGAGCAGAGGGCGGTCCGATCCGGTTCTCAGACGGGTGGTAGGCGGCTGAACCCTCCTGGGAGGGACGAGGGGGACTGGTAAACTGCCTTCCGGCGCGGGGGTGTAGCTCAGCTCGGCAGAGCGCTTCGTTCGCAACGAAGAGGCCACGGGTTCAAATCCCGTCACCTCCACTGGCCACGAGTTTCCCCCATCCTCCTTTCTCATGGATTCTGCCGGTTTTCTGAGGTTTCATTTTGTGCTGTGATCCCAGCTAGAAGGCCATATTGTTGCGGTAGGGGGTGGGTGACCATGCTGTGGTGCCCACGGTCACTTCCAGCACCTTTTGAACAACCAACACCTGTATGAACAAACGGCGCTGCGGCATAGCCGGTGGTTGTGTAGGTCGCGCCTGCTGGCGCCGCTGAGTACCATCGGGACATGTCCGAGGGCAGCTTCGCGGTGGCTCTGCCTAGCAATCACATCAGGGAAGCAATTCCATTGGCCAAGTTGGCGGATGCCGAGTCCGTCGACTCGCTCTGGACCATCGAAACTCGGCTGACAGGAGATGCGATCACCCCACTCTCGGTGTACGCAGCCAATACAGCCCGGATCCGCGTGGGTACCGCCGGAATCCCCATCTGGACGCGGCATCCCGTGCTGATCGCTCAGACGTTCGCGACACTTCATGCGATGGCGCCCGGGCGAGTAGTGCTCGGTCTGAGTGCTTGGTGGGACCCGTTGGCGACTCGCGTGGGCCTCAGCCTCAAGAAGCCCGTTAAGGCCATGCGCGAGGTAATCGAATCGATCCGGCTTCTTCTTACTGCAGAGGGTCCTGTAAGTTACGCCGGCGAATTCGTCCGGCTACGAGAAGTTCGGCTGGAGAACCGGGTTGATGATACGCACAAGATCCGTATCTACATGGGTGCCGTGGGCCCTCAGCTTCTGCGTTTGGCTACCCGCGTGGCGGATGGAATCGTATTGAACGGCGGTCACACTGTGGCCGTAACGCGCCGCGAGGTTGAGGTGATCCGCGAGGAGGCGATGAAAGTAGGCCGCCCCTATGACGAGATTGAGATTCTCAAGATGATGCGGATCCGTGTCGATAACAACAAGGAGAGGGCGATTACAGGACACAAACCCGATGTTGCGCGCTACATTGCCGAACAAGCTCACATCGCCCGGTCCTCTGAAGCCGATCCTGGCCTTGTAACCCGTCTGAGATCGATGATGTCCTGGCCTTCATCCGAGAGCGAGGCCATCAGGGCGGCTGAATTGGTCCCCGATAGTCTCGTCGAGAGCCTCGGGTGTTACGGTGACCACCAGGAAGTGCGCGGGAGGATCCGTGAGTATATGGCGGCTGGGATCACGATGCCTCTGCTCCTACCCGATAGCATCACATATATGCGCCGAGCAGTAGACCTGATGTTGGAAGGCTGGTGATTTGACACCTCCATGCTGTACACCGCGCCGGAAGACTACGGTCGACTAGCCATCCCCGGACGCCGTACCGAAGAGCACCGCTGTGCTTGAAGTCACCAACCTCAAGGTCCATTTCACAACGAGGCAGGGAACCGGGCGAGCTGTGGACGGTGTCTCCTTTCACTTGGAGCGAGGCGAGACGTTGGGGTTGGTGGGCGAGTCGGGATGCGGCAAGAGCATCACCGCCCTCTCGATCATCGGGTTACATCCGAGGCCTGCCTCAAAGGTTGTTTGCGGTGAGATAGAACTGGATGGGGAGTCCATTCTCACGCTTTCGAAGCGGGAGATGCGCAAGGTTCGAGGAGAACGAATCTCCATGATTCTCCAGGATCCCCTGACGTCGCTGAATCCCGTTCTCACTATTGGCAAGCAGGTGGGCGAGCCGCTACGGCTCCATCGCAACATGGACAAGTCGGCGTCTCGTATTCGGGTGATCGAGTTGCTCCGTCAGTTACACATCCCCGAACCCGAGTCGAAGCTCGATGATCACCCCCACCAGTTCAGCGGTGGGATGCGTCAGAGAGTGGTGGGTGCGATCGCGTTGGCCGCAGACCCTGACCTGCTCATTGCGGACGAACCAACCACCGCGCTGGATGTTACGATCCAGGCTGCCTTTCTTGCTCACCTGAGAGCAGTACAGAGAGCGCGAGGTCTTGCGATTCTGTTCATCACTCATGACTTCAGCATCATCGCCAAGATGTGCGACAGGGTGGCTGTCATGTACGCAGGAAAGATCGTTGAGACCGGGCCAACCGCTGAGCTGCTCTCCTCTCCACAACACCCTTATACGCAAGCGCTCCTTGAATCCGTTCCGTCTGTCGACCGGGGCA
Source organism: Acidimicrobiia bacterium (assembly GCA_012270885.1). Lineage (GTDB taxonomy): Bacteria > Actinomycetota > Acidimicrobiia > Spongiisociales > ZC4RG35 > Bin76. The sequence continues at coordinate 85,439 of JAAXHN010000032.1, forward strand.
GAAAGCGGCTCCACTCCATAGGGGGGAGTCCACCGTCTATCTACGATCTGCCGAAGGGATGCACGTTTGAACCGCGATGCTCGTACGCCATGGACCGCTGCCGAGAGTCCTATCCTCTGCAATTTGACATCGCCGACGATCACTCAGTGAGTTGTTGGCTGCTGGAATGAGCCACCCCGACCCCATCATCGGCGTCAGAGACCTCAAAAAACACTTTCCCATTGGCGGTGGAACTCTTTTGCCGGGGAAGGAGAGGAAGTTTGTTCGTGCCGTGGATGGTGTGACGCTCAACCTCCATGCACGAGAAACCTTGAGCCTGGTTGGCGAATCCGGATCAGGAAAGACGACCACTGCTCGTATGATCCTCCGGCTCATCACCCCCACATCCGGCCGTGTCGTCTTCGAGGGGGAAGACGTGGCGGAGTTACGGGGCACCAAGCTAAGGCACTTTCGAGCATCGGTTCAGGCGGTGTTCCAGGACCCCTGGAGTTCTCTTAACCCCCGCAAGCGAGCTGAATCGATCATTGCTGAACCGATAGTCATCAACCAACCTTTGCCAAAGGCGGAGCTTAAAGGTCGTGTCGAAGAGCTTCTTGCGGCCGTAGGGCTCGGTCCCGCCGTCATGAGGCATTACCCGCATGAGTTCAGTGGTGGAATGCGTCAGCGCATTGCGGTTGCTCGTGCACTCGCGCTCAATCCGTCCGTCATCATCCTCGACGAGCCAGTATCGGCACTCGATGTCTCGATCCGGGCGCAGATCATGAACCTCCTCCGCGACCTCCAAGAGAGCTTTCATATCTCGTATCTACTCATCGCTCACGACCTCGCGACCGTCCGCTATCTGAGCGACAGAGTGGCTGTGATGTATCTTGGAAGACTTGTAGAGGCGGCGCCTTCAGAAGAGCTGTTTGAGAACCCGTTGCATCCCTATACCCAGGCGCTGATTGCCGGCTCACGATCGACGACGATGGTGGATGAAGAAGCAGCACGTCTTCTGGCTTCCGAGATCCCGTCGCCTGTGAACCCCCCTTCCGGTTGTGCCTTCTATGCCCGCTGTCCGGTCTCGACAGCGGCAAGAAGCGACGACCCGATCTTCTACGAAAGAACCGTAACCGAGAGACCGGAGCTCATCGAAGTCCGGCCTGGTCACCTGGTAGCCTGTCATCAATTCGATCCCAAGGACTAAGAACGGAGCCGCGGTCTTCTATACGTAAATTTGGCAAAATAGAAGTATCGTCCACGGCCGGGATCCGATTGCCGCTGTTAGGGTTTTGTTAGCGCGATCGCGAAAGGGAAAAATGATCATGCGACGGTACCTGGCTCTCTTGTCCTCACTCCTGATTATGTTGGCTGCTTGTGGAGACGGTGATGCGGACACACCAGCAACCACCGCAACCCAGGCAACGGCCACCACTGAACCTGCCCCTGCACCTACCACTGCGCCGGAGACCACAACCGAAGAAACGGCTGCGACGACCGCACCGCCGACTTCAACGACGACTACCGCCCCTGCCCCACCGGAAGTTGTGCCCACTGGGACCGTGACCGTGGCGATTCCAACCTTCGGCAATGAACTCCTTGATCCGACCCGGTCCTCGAACCCCGATTTGCCGTACTGGGGCAACGCCTTTGACTTCCTCATGGGTATGGATGAGAACGGAAACCCGACCACCGAAACCGGTGCGGCCAGGTCTGTCGAATCTTCCCCGGACGCCAAGGTTTGGACGATCGAACTCCGCGAGGGCATGACATTCCACGACGGTGAGGAGGTCACCGCTGAGGACGTCGCCTTCAGTTTCGAGTTGTACGCGAGGGAGGAGTCTGCCTGCACCTCCTGCGGAAAGATGCAGAAGAACTTCGATTCTGCCGCTGTCACGGGCACATACACCCTTGAAGTGACCTTCAAGGAGCCAAACGCCCTGTTCCTTCGCGACCTGACCAGAGTGAATGACACCCTTGCCATCATCCCGAAGCACCACTGGGAAGCAATGGGGGGCGGCGATGGGTTCAACGCCAATCCTCTCGGAAGCGGACCCTATGTCTTCAGCGATCGCGCCATTGGCGAGTTCGTCGAGTTCAAGGCGAACACCGAGTACTGGAACCCTGACCGGGTACCCGGATTCGAGACTCTCCGCTTAGTCCTCGCTCCCGAAGCGACCAGCCGTTTGGCCCTGCTCGAGCGCGGAGACGCCGATCTTGCGTTGATGGACCCGTTCACGGCCCCCGACGTGTTGGCCGCCGGCCTGGAAATTGCCGGGCCGAAACGCGTCCAGACATTGAGTCTCGCCTTTGGTATGCCCTGGAAGACCGAGTTCTTCTACCACAACCAGGCTGCCCGCGAGGCTCTGATCAAGGCGGTTGACGTCGCAGCGATCGTATCCGCTATCTACCCTGAGGGGACAGCGACACCGGCCGCCAGCTTCGCGGCGGTTCCGAGCCAGGAAGGGCACGACCCCAGCCTGACTCCATACGCGTACGATCCCGCTGCTGCTGCGCAGGCAATTCAGGATCTGGGGCTCGTCGGCCAAGAGATCACGATGTACCAATACGCGTTCGGGGCAACGCCGGAGTTCCCGCAGATACAAGAAGCTGTTGCGGCCTTTTGGACCATAGCCGGGCTTAGCCCTCAGTTGAGGCCCACAGACTTCGCCAGTATCCGCCCGTATTTCCTCGAGGCTCCGTACTTCACCGAGCCCTTCACCCACCTTTGGTTCGTTACAGCCGGCACAACCACGGAGAACGCCCTGAGGATCGGGGTCATCAGCAAGGACATCGGAGGCTTCTACTCGGCTTTCGGCGATCCTGTACTCGACGATATCTACGGTCAATACCGATCCGAAGTTGACCCTGAGAAGAGAGCGGCTCTCGCCGGCGACGCCGTCAGCCTGATCTACGACACCTTCGCGGTGCTTCCTATCGCCACCACCGACATGATTTGGGGTAAGGGTCCCCGGATAGCCAGTTGGTCACCAACCAACGGATCGATAGCGGCCGTTAACTTCGAGACCCTCAGGCCATGACGACCGGTCACGAATGGGTTTGAATGCGTAGCCTGATGAGCGACCTGCCCAAGAGATTCGGAATCAAGTTACCGGGCGTTGGAATACAGGACAATACCGAGTTGGCTCAATACGCTGATGACGTTGGTGTGGAGTCGGTTTGGATGGCTGAAGGGCGTCTCACCTTTGATGCGATAACTCCGATGGCCGTATATGCGGCCAGCACGAAGAGGGTCAGGGTCGCATGTGGTGTGCTGCCCATCTTCACTCGCAATCCGGCCCTGATCGCACAGACCTTTGCGACCTTGGACTTCCTGGCGCCGGGGAGGATAATTCTCGGTCTGGGTGTATGGTGGGATCCGATCGCCACGAAGGTTGGCATTGACCGCGGGACCAAACTCATCCGGGCGGCCCGTGAATACCTCGAAGCGATTCGACTTCTGCTTGAACGTAGGGAACCGGTCACGTATGAGGGTGAATATGTACGGTTCGATGATGTGTTCCTCGACCACGGCGCAACCGGTCCACACCATGTTCCGATCTACTTGGCCGCCGTGGGACCGCAGATGCTCAGACTGGCCGGTCGCCTTGCCGACGGTGTGGTCCTGAACAGCAGTCACACTGTCGAGGCCACGCGGGATGAGGTTCAGCAGGTGCTGGTGGGGGCCGAGGCAGCAGGCCGCAGCCTCGACGACATAGATATCGTGCAGCCATGCACCATTCGTCTTACGAACGACAAGCCGACCGCCATCGCTCAGGACAAGGTGGTCGTCACACAGTTCATCGCGCAGCAACCACACGTTGCAGGACCTACCGGAATCGAACCGGAGTTGGCTGATCGAATCCGAGACATAGTGGGCGGTTGGCCGGCGAGCCGAAGCTCCATTGTGGAGGCGTCCAAGCTGGTTCCTGACGAGATCATTGAGAATATCGGTTGTTACGGGAGCGATGATGAAGTGAGAGAACGGCTGCGCGCATACGAAGGTGCAGGGGTGGATTGCCTCTATGCCGCCGCCGACAAGGCACTGATCGACTTCCTCGCGCAGGGCTGGTGACCTGAATAGTCAATCCGATGCTCACTGTAGATACCCACTGCCATGTCCTCGATACATGGTTTGAACCGGTTGAGGTACTCCTTTTCCAGATGGCGCGAGCCGATGTTGACAAAGCTGTATTGGTTCAGTTATCCACCAACTATGACAACAGCTATCTTGTTGAGTGTTCCAATCGATTCCCGGGGCGGTTTGCCATCGTGGGCTCTGTCGACACTTCTGCACCAGACTGCCTGGAGAAACTCGAATACTGGGCCGGCCTGGGTGTGATAGGGGTCCGGTTGACGCCGATGCAGAAGTCAGCAGGCAAGGCTCCCCTCGCGGTCTGGAAGAAGGCGAACTCGTTGGGCATGTTGGTGGACCTGTGGGCTTGGCATGGCCCTGATGCAATGAAGGGATTCGTGTCCGACGAATACGTCGGACTGGTGGAAAGCTTTCCGCAGATGCCATTCATCATCGAACACCTCGGGTATGTGGCCAATGACCCGGATCCTCCTTATGCCGACTTCCAAAGGATCCTGGCGTTGAATCGATACGCCAATGTCTTTTTGAAACTTCCCGGGATCGGTGAGTTCGTTCCCAGACCGGTCCCTCACCGCAGTCCACCATATGACTTTGACGCCATCCCACCCTTCATCGACATGGCTCTCGATGCTTTCGGGCCGGATCGGGTAATGGTCGGATCCGACCATCCTCGTTGCTCGGATTGGGAAGGATATTCGAACGTCTTCGGGTACCTGCGGGAGTACCTTGGGCGCCTGCTGAACGCAGATGAGATGGCCTCGGTCTTGGGGGCTACCGCCGAGCGGATCTATTTCGCCAACCCGGTGGAGTGAGAATCGTTGCCGTGTGGTATGACACCCTCACCCGAAGAGGGTGTACGGTGGTGAGTCGGTGTCGTGGCTGCGGCGTGACCGGACCCCAAGGGTACGCGGACAATACCCACTGCAGTGGCTGAATGAGGTCGGCTCGGGTTACGACAGTCGCCTCAAGCGTGGTGGCGCTGGCTGCTGTGCCGGTATTCCTAACCGGTGCCATGGGCGTTCAGATACGCGCCGAATTCGGGCTTGGTCCTGCTGGATTCGGCATGATGCTGAGCGCGTTTCACGTCAGCTCTACTTTGGCATCGCCGGCCTTGGGGCGAGCTGCCGAGAGACACCCGGCGATGTCAATGCGATGGGCTGTGACTCTCACTCTTGTGTCCCTTGTCGGTGTCGCGCTGGGAGGGAGAAGTCCCGTTCTGTACGCAGGCTGCCTAATCGGAACCGGGCTGGGGTTCGCATTAGCGCAGACTTCTACGAATCTCTTCATCACGCGAACAGTGCCTGCAGGCAACCGGGCCACGGTCCTGGGTATCAAGCACGCTGCCATTCCGCTCGCCGCCTTGTTGGCGGGACTAGCGGTGCCGACGGTTGCCGTAACGATTGGTTGGCGCTGGGCCTTCGCCATCGCAGCAGGCGGTGCGACTCTCCTATGGGCGTGGCTGCCGAAGTCATTCACCGGGTTCAGAAACCCTCCTGCAAAGGATGGCGAAGGCAGTCCCCCGAAGGAACTGATCGTGCTGGTATTGGCAACTATTCTGGCGATGGCCAGCGGTTCTGCCCTTAGTGCCTTCCTGGTCTCCTTCGCAGTCGCCACGGGCATCAGCGCGGCTTCTGCCGGATTCCTACTCTCCGCAGGCGGTGCTTCAGCTATTGCCATGCGAGTCACGTGGGGATGGATAGCCGATCGCCGGTCAACCCGAGGTTTCGTTGGCATAGTGTGGCTTCTGACTGTTGGCAGCGTAGGCTATTTGCTGCTTAGCACCGAGCAACCAACGCTTGTCCTCGTCGGTGCCATGACCTCGTTCGCGGGGGTTTTGGGGTGGTCCGGGCTCCTGGTTCACGCGGTAGTTGACAGGAATCTGAAAGCTCCCGCTCGTGCCACAGGGGTGACCCAGGTCGGCTTCTACGCAGGAGGCGGAATCGGGCCGCCACTCTTCGGTTTTCTGATCGATCAATTCTCATATCGTTTCGCGTGGATGACAGCCGCCGGCTTAGTGCTTGTTGCAGCCGGTCTCGTCCTTGCAGTGGAGTTGAGTAGTCGCGCCAAGCGGACCCGGCCCAGCTAGGCCGCATCCTCCCCTCGCAGCACCAGAGAAGGTCGAGACATGAACCCGACTGGACCCGAACAAACACTGGCTCACCGGCACAACGACTCCTTCAAAGTCGACACGAGAGTTCATGGAAACACTATCCTCAACTCACACTGAGGTAGGTTTTCCATCCTGAATAGGAGGTCTGGCCGGATGAGCCCAGCTATTCCGGAGATGGAACGTTACCGCCAAATCACCCCCGGGTCTCGAGCGCTTTGGGAGCGAGCCACACGTGTCCTGCCGGGCGGGGACACTCGATCCAGCATCTATTGGCGATCGCCGCGCTCTGCGGGGTTGTCCGCGACATGGGAGGTGTGTGCGTCACTCACATTCGTTACGAATCTGGTGATGGCTTCATCGATCCCAACCTTGAGGCACTCGACGTCGGGAGAAGAACGGGAGTGCCGGTCCATGTCTCGCACTACGCCAGCACTTGGAAGCGCAACGGCCAGTTCCGTCCCTTGCTGAGGCTCGTGGAGGATGCAACTTCCGACGGCGTTGATGTGACATTCGATGCCTACCCGTACGTGCACACCGGCGCTCTCCCGGGCCGAGTCTTGCGGCATGGGTGACCAAACCCAACGTTCGATGTGTCCAGGGATTCGGATGACGCCGCCGTGATCATCAAGGGCGGCCGTGTTGTGACAGAAGTTGGCGTTGTCGATGCGGACATCCTCGTTGTCGACGGGTCCATCGAGTCGATCGGATCTGACTTTTCCGGAGGTCCGGTCGTGGATGCTCGCGGAGCATGGGTGTTACCCGGCGTCGTTGATCCGCATGTTCACACATCGGTGGGTGGGTTCCACACCATGGATCCCCTCGCCGAGGATCTGAAGCAGGCGACCGCCGCGGCTCTCATGGGCGGTGTCACGACGGTGGCAGCCTATGTCAATCGTGGACCCGAGATGGGATTGATCGACACCGTCAAATACCAAATCCAGTTCGGTAACGAGCATTCTGCGGTCGACTTTGCTATCAACGCTCTGTGTCTTCCGGGGGACCCGCTGACCGAGGTGGTTGATGCGGGCGTGGGATTGGGCGTAACCACATACAAGGCCTTTCTTGGGTATTACGTGCGTGGCGTCATGTTGGAAGATGACGAACTGGTCGAGTTGATGGTGGCAGTAGCCTCCCACAATGCCCTGCTTCTGGTACACCCGGAGAACGGGAGAGCAACCAAGTACTACCACGACATCGAATACGCACGCGACCCGACTGACCCTGAAGGCTTTCTGCGATGCTCGCCGGGAGTACTCGAAGCCGAAGGCATGTTCCGCGCAGCCGCGCTGGCCGAACTCACCGGCTGCGATCTGCTGTTTGTTCACCTGTCCGCAGCCGAGACCGTACGCGTGCTCTCTCGGCTCAAGGAGGGTGGGGCTTCAGTACGGGTATGGAGCGAGACGCAGCCCCATTACCTCATATTGACGGAGGACGCCCTCCTCAAACACGGTTCCCTCGCCAAGATAGGGCCCCCGCTTCGCAGGCGTGAGGATGTGGCTGCAGTCTGGGTCGCCGTCGAGGCAGGGCACGTTGACTTGCTGTCAAGCGATCACTCACCTCGCACGAAGGCTATGAAGCAAGCTGCACCAACCATATTCGACGCCCCATACGGTGGTATCACGTCGTCGGAGGCCCTACTTCCGCTAGCGTACGCGCTGGGCATCGAGACGGGTCGATTCGACATAGGTAGATTGGCGGAGCTGACCGCCACGAACGCCGCAAAGGCATACGGTCTCTACCCTCGAAAAGGCGCCATACGAGTTGGAGCCGACGCCGATCTTGTGATCGTGCCGATCGAGGGAGAACCCCGTGAGATAGGGCCGCAAACTCTGCACGGTCGCTCGGACTACTCGATTTACACAGGCCTCACATCTAGAGGGTTCCCAAAGTACGTGGTGAGGCGTGGGTGCCTGGCAGTATCGGAAGGTGAGGTATTGGACAACCCGAACGGCAGATATCTGGCTCGAGGTGTGAAGCCATGATTGCTGGCTCGCGCGTCGAGTACTGACGGATTCCGATAATGACAAGGGTTTTAGCAAGTCGTGCACTGCAAGCGTTAGTCACCCTCCTCGGCGTCAGCGTGATCGTATTCGCGTTGAGTCAATCGACCGGTAACCCGGTGGACGTCCTGCTACCAGTAGAAGCGACGCCCGAACAGCGGATGCAATTGATCGATGAGTTGGGGTTGGATGAGCCGCTCGTCGCTCAGTATCTCACCTTTTTAGGCAATGTGATACAGGGCGATTTTGGCAAATCGATACGGACCAAGTTACCTGTTCTTGAACTCGTTGTGGACCGCCTTGGGAACTCGGTCCTGCTGGTCAGCACGTCGCTGCTCTTCATGGTGGTGTTCAGCCTGCCTCTCGGTGTCCTTGCGGCAGTGAAGCGCGATACGATCGTGGATCGCATCGCAATGGGCCTAGCTGTTTTGGGTCAATCACTTCCGCCCTTTTTCACCGGTGTCCTGGCGATCATTCTCTTCTCCGTCAAATGGCAGGTGTTTCCTGCGCAGGGCTCGGGTACCTGGCAGCATCTGTTGCTTCCCGCAGCAACGATGGGTCTGTTCACCGGGGCCGGGATCACGCGACTGATGCGGTCGGCCATGCTTGAAGTGCTGGACAGCGAATACGCCAAGCTTGCTCGTATCAAGGGTGCGAGCGAGATGAGGGTTGTGTGGGGACACGCTTTCCGAAATGCCTTGATTCCGGTCGTGACGTTCGTGGTGCTCATGTACGGTGTTCTCGTAGCAGCAGCGGTCACCACAGAAGTCGTCTTTGCGTGGCCGGGTTTGGGTCGGCTTGCCTTCGAGGCAGTTTTGTGGAGGGACTTTCCCGTGCTGCAGGCTGTAGTCATCTTGTGGGCGGCGCTTATTGTCTTTGCCAATCTTCTCGTAGATCTGTCGTATGCAGTCATCGATCCGCGGATTCGTCGTAGTGGCTGAGTTCTTTGGTAAGGTCCGGATCGGATTGGGTACAGTCTGGCGCAGCTTTCCCATCCTTCCCCTTCTGATTGTCCTGCTGGCCGTAGCGGCCGCCGTATTGGCGGACTTCATCGTTCCCCACGGACCGGACGAATTGAACCTGGAGCACGCCCGCCAGGGATGGGTCTTTTCAGAAGGAGGTAGCTGGGCATTTCCTCTGGGGACTGATAGCTTGGGCCGCGATATCCTCAGTCGGATCATCAAAGGCGCTCAGGTGTCCATGGCCGTGGCTGCAGGCACGGTCCTACTCGCAGCGTCTATCGGGACGACCCTCGGTACTATCGCCGGCTACTTCGGAGGTTGGCTTGATGCGGTGATCATGCGACTGGTCGATGGTTGGCTTGCCTTTCCCGCAATCTTGATCGCTCTCGTTTTCGCTGTCACTGTCGGCCCGAGTGTTACGGTTGTGGTGTCAGTAATGGCGCTCATCCTATGGGCACGCTATGCCCGTTTGATACGAGGGGAAGTTCTCAGCTTGAAGGAGCGCGACTTTATCGCCCTGGCGCGAGTGGCGGGAGGATCACCCCTGCGGATAATGGCTTCACACCTCCTGCCAAACGTGCTCAACAGCGTGATCGTCCTTTCCACCCTGCAGATCGGTTGGGCCATCACGGTCGAAGCCACCTTGAGTTTTCTTGGTGCGGGTGTTCCTCCACCGACGCCGACGTGGGGTGGCATGGTCGCCGACGGGCGTGACCTGATCCGGTCGGCCTGGTGGATTTCCGTGTTCCCTGGAGCTGCGATAGGCCTTGTGGTACTTTCTTTCAACCTGATCGGTGACCGCATTCGAGACCTCCTGGATCCTAAACTCAGAGCGCTTTAGTGGCTCTTCGGAATCCAATGGGGAGGTTGACCGTCAAGCTCTGAGAACCTCGGGGTGTCAAGGCATGTCAGTTCCGCAACTGGTGGCGGCTATTCCAAGATCTGTTGAGACCTGTAATCGATGCCTCCGACCGTCATCAGCGTGATTGAGGGTCGCGTCTCAAGAATTGGCAAGGACGCCAGCGCGTTGACAATGTTGAATAATGTCGGGAGGTCCTCCCACGTCGACTCATGAAAAGACACAGACCCTTCCCCGGTCCAGGCTCCTTTGAGATAGGGACTCAGTTCGGGAGGAGGCGTAAACGTGACGTA
>JAAXHN010000033.1 GCA_012270885.1 Acidimicrobiia bacterium
GCCATCGTAACCGAAACACCATCACCCGGAAGGGCCATGTCATCGGCCACCTCCGTGGGCTCGTCCGGTTCGTCCATGGCGTCATCCGGTTCGTCCATGGCGTCATCCGGTTCGTCCATGGCGTCGTCCGGCTCATCCGGAGCGGCGGCCGTGGTAGCCGTGGGCTCCTCGGTCACTTCTGCATCCTCCGCGTCGTCTCCGCATGCCGCCGCCAGGAGCGCCAGCACCGAAAGGACGGCGATCAGATGCTTGATGTGTCTTTTTCTCATGTAGTACTCCTTCTTTATTCCTTCCTTGGCTGTTGCCGTAGTGTCAAGGTCTTTTTAAGTTCTTGTCTCCTGTGTGTGAGTCACGTCGCTTCTGTGGCCATGGAGGCCTGAGGGTTCCCGTCTCGGGCCATCAGCCCCAAATCGCTCTCGTAGACCTTGGACCGACGGAACTCTTTCAAGACACCCCGCGAGGAGATGAAGAGAAAGAACCCTGCCAGCAGGCACAGGAATGAACCAAACCCGCTGACGAAATTGGGATCGGAAGCGCGTACCAACGAGGCGATCCAGCCTCCGGACGCAAGCAGGACTCCCACCCCGACAGCCGAGACCGCCACGCTCCACATCCACCGGCGCCGTTCCCCGCCGCCGAAGACGCCGGCGGCCGGCAGGCTGAACAGGGCGCCCACCACTCCCAACCACAGCGCCAGGCGTCCCAGACCCGGGCCCTTCGCGGTGAAGCCGTCGGCGGCAATGGGATTCTTACGCTGTGCCTCGGCCACCAGGGTGGCGATTGATATGGCGTTCTGCCCCGCCTTGGTGGCGTCCTCCCGGGCCTCCTTCTCCAGTTCGTCGATCTCGGCCTGCAATTCGGGGGTGATCACCGACTGGGCCCGGGCGTCCACGAACCACGGTGACAGACCTGCCACCGCCAGCATGCCCACCATCAGCACCGCTATGGCGATCCGGCTGAACGAGATGTTGATCCTCAGGGGACGGAGCGGGCTGTAGGGGGCGACGCGGATCCAGAGCGCCGACCCGAGCACCGCTATCACGCCGCCCGCCAGGGCAACCCATGTCCCGATCCCGTCCTGGTGGGAGACGGCCTCGGGAGAGGGCCCGATCCACAGGTAGGAGGCAGCGGAGATCAACGCGCCCCCGGCGAACAGGAGCGCTCCATCGGCACCGAACCATCGGGCTCCCCGGCCCGGGCGGGTCAGGGTGGTGACAGCCGCGCCCAGCACCAGCAGGCTCATAGTGAAGACGCCGACGCCGAAATAGCTTCCTCCCTCGGCTGCCAGGCCGGTGGCGCTCAGCCCGGCCAGGTCCAGGTCGGCTGCGCGGCTGTAGCCTGAGATCAGCCCCGAGTCCAGGCTCCAAGGCAGGAAAACCGAGACGATCCCGACCAGCGAGCCGATCAGGGCCACCACCGCCCAGGTACGTTCCGAGGTGCCGGCCGGTGCGGGTTTGCCCTCGGAGGCGTCCGGATCGCCGCCGCCCGATCCGGCCAGCAGCGCCTCGGGGTCGCGCCGGTGCGCCCAGGCCCGGTAGATACGGGTGAACAGGTTGGCGCCCTCGCCGGCTTCGGTCTGGGAGATGCGGTCCAGCACCACGGCCACAATGAACAGGGCCAGACCCGCCGAAGTCGAGAGGGGAGTGTCGATATTGATGACCGCCCGGAAGACGAGGAGGCCGAGTCCGCTGGCGCCCATGATTGCCGCGATGCCGATCATCGAGATGGACAGCAGCAGGGTCTGGTTGAGCCCGGTCATTATGGCGGGGCGAGCCAGAGGAATCTGCACGTCCAACAGCACTCTCCACTCCGAGGCCCCATAGGCGCGGCTGGCTTCCACCACATCAGCCGGGACCTGGCGGATTCCCAGGTTGGTCAGCCGTATCAGAGGAGGTATGGCGAACACCATGGTCACCATGGTGGCCGGCTCCGGTCCCAGCCCGAAGAAGAAGATGAACGGAATAATGTAGACGAACGCATGGACCACCTGCATGGCGTCGAGAGCCGGTCGTACCGCGTTCCACACCCCGTCGACGCGGCCGCACAGCACGCCGAGGGGAATGCCGATAATCGCGCAGATCACCACCGACACCACCACCAGGCCGATGGTGACGACGGTCTCCTCCCAGAACTCGTTGCCCAACAACCCGCAGAGCGCCAGCATCACGGCCAGGCCCACTCCCACCCTGAGATTGCGGGTCAGGGTGGCGACCACCAGCACGATGCCGCACACCAGCAGCCAGGGCATGTCGGTCAGTTCCCACCATGGGTGGTACTCGGGGCTGACGACGAAGTTTTGGAACAGGAACGAGAAAGGCCACTTGATAACGTCCAGCACGGTTTCCATATTGGCGACCACCCACGACACCATCTCGTCCATCCAGAACCCGAAGGGGATTTCCCACGCATCGAGAATCGCGTTGTCCCAGAATCGCAAGGGGGCTTCCGCCTCCTCGGCTTGGGCGAGTATCAGTCTTGCGGCGCTCACATGAACACCTCTCGCTCGTAGTCGTCGATGAGCCGCTCCACTCTGCCCATCTCCTCCATGATCTTTCGAGGGTCGAGGTTGCCGATCAACCGGCCTCCCTCGTCGACCACTGCTATTGGCAGACCGCGGCCCGCCGCGGCGTAGACGTCATTGAAGTGGTCCTCGCCCGAGGCGGTCTCGAAGTCGGTGCGGAGCGCCGGGCCCATTTCGGTGGTGCCCATTCTCCCGGCGCGTAAACCATCGGCGACGGTGAGCAAATGGGTGGGGCGTCCCTTATTGTCAACCACGAATGCCCCTGCGCGGTCGCCGATGTGGGCGAGGGCCTTCCGCAGGGACATAGCCTTACTGATCGGTTTGGGCTTGTCCATCACTTCCAGCACCTCGATTACCCGGCCCTGGTCGACGTCCTGGACGAACTCGGCGACGTACCCGGTGGCGGGTTTAGTGAGGATCTCTTCGGGGGTTCCGATCTGGACCACCGCCCCGTCTTTCATGATGCATACCCGATCGCCGATGCGAAGGGCCTCGTTCAGATCGTGGGTGATGAAGAGAATGGTCTTGCGGAGCTCGTTCTGGATCTCCATCATCTCGTCCTGCATCTGGCGGCGGATGAGAGGGTCCAGGGCGGAGAAGGCCTCGTCCATCAGGAGGATGGGCGGATCGGAGGCCAGCGCACGGGCCAGTCCGACTCGTTGCTGCATGCCCCCCGAGAGTTGGCGGGGGTAGGAGCCGGCATAGGGCTCCAGTCCCACCAATGAGAGGGCTTTCATGGCGGCGGCGTCCCGTTCGGCCTTCGGGACCCTCTGGATCTTGAGGCCGTAACCCACGTTCTCGATCACCGACCGATGGGGAAAGAGCGCGAAGTGCTGGAATACCATCCCCGTCTTCTCCCTCCGGAAGGCCTGAAGGGCTGCACCCTCCAAGGTTTGGACATCGACGCCGTCCACCCAAACCTGTCCGTGAGTCGCCTCGAACAGCTTGTTTACGGTGCGCAGAGCGGTGGACTTGCCCGACCCCGAGAGGCCCATCACGACGAATAGCTCACCTTCCGCCACGGTGAACTCCACGTTGTTGAGGCCTACCACGTGGCCTGATTGGCTCAGGACCTCGTCCTTGGAAAGACCCGAACGGGTCAGTTCAAAGGCTCGCCCGCGAGGCTGGGGCCCGAATATCTTATACACGCTCTCCAGGCGAATCAGCCCGTCCGTATTAGCGGTCATATCGCCCTTTCCGGCCGCTCCCAGTCCGACCACATTGGATGTGTAAACCAAACTCTAAAGGTTGTGCCTGGCTTTGGGTTGTAATAGGGGCGTTTTGTTCTCCATGCCCAAGACAATTGTGGCACTGAATACTCGGGTATAAGCCTGCCGCATCGGCGACGGGATCTGTGAAGTTCATATGCATGTATCAGTGACGGTCACCTGACTACTAGTTAACTTAACGGATTGTCAACTATAAGGGCGCGCTAACGCCGTTCTAAATGGTTCCACCTAGTGGAACGCTTCCTCGGGTTCAGGTGATAGGTTGGGGGTCCCGGTAGGGGTATGACGCCTAGTTTCGAGCCTTGATCTCGGCAATAACCGCGGCCAGGATCTCGTGGAGATCGCCGATGACGGCATAGTCGGCCTTGGTAACCAGGGGCGCCTCCGGGTCGGTGTTGATGGCCAGGATCTGTTTGGAGGCCATGCAGCCCACCCAGTGCTGGACGGCGCCCGAGATTCCGCAGGCGATGTACAGGTCCGGCGCGATCCGGGTTCCGGTCTGTCCCACCTGGTCGGAGTGGGGTCGCCACCCGTTGTTTGTCGCCACGCGAGAACATCCCACCACCCCTCCCACCAAGTCCGCCAACTCCTCAAGGATGGCGAAATTCTCGGCGCTTCCCACGCCTCTCCCACCGCTCACCACCACCGGAGCGGTGGCCAGGGTGAGACCCTCGGCCAGCTTGACCCGTTCCACCACTCTGGTGCGGGCCAGCGCATCGGGAATTTCGGGAACGAAGGTGGTGAGCGCTCCGGCGCCGTCGCCGGTGGACTCGGGGGCCGAGAAGGTGTGCGGCGCGATGGTCAGGAGTTTCACGCTGGACCGGAGCCGGGTCTTTTCCAGAAGGCTTCCTCCCCACCTCACCCTGATCATCTCCCAGGCTCCGTCAGGCCCCCCGGTGTCCACGATGTCGGTGACGTTCGCCACCAGCGGTTGGTCCAGGACCGCGGCGGTATGAGCCATCACCTCGGCGCCGCGATCGTCGCCGAGAGCGATAACCACCGACGCCTCCTTCTCCGACGTCAACTGGGCCAAAGCCTCGCCGTAGGCCTCAGGGGCGTAATCGGACAGGATGGGATGGGAGATCACGTAACCGCCCAGACCCATCGGATCGAGGGCCGCTCGGCCTCCCTCGCCGACCGTCACCAACTCGAGGGCCGCATCGAGGCCTCCAGCCAGGGAAAGGGCAGGCGTGAGCGCTTCGAGAGCCGACGGGGAGAGGGTCCCCCGGTCGTTGTCCACGAACACCAGGATGCGGCTCACAGGAGGCCCACCTCCTCCAGGAGGCGCACCACACCCGGAGCGGCTCCGGCGCCGTGCCCGAGGATTACGGTCTCGGTGACTTCTTCGGCTGGTTTCAACAGGCTGACCATCTCCTGGCCTCCCGGGCTCATCACGGCCGGGACTTCGTGGATCTCCGCCCGCCGGGACTTGAGACGGCCGGGAAGCGTGGGATACCGGGGCAGAGTTATGCCTTCCTTGGCCGCGGCTATGGCAGGCATGGGAAGCCGGTAGACCTCGAAGCCCTCGTCGGTCTCGCGACGGCCCACCATCTGGTCGCCGTCGATCTCGATTCCCTTCAAACCGCTGATCACGGGACGGCCCAGAGCCCGCGCCACCCTGATCCCCACCTGATATCCCCCCGAGTCGGCCGATTCGTTGCCGAACAGGATCAGATCGAAGGGTGACTCGCCCTCGAGGTCCTTGATGGCTTCCACCAGGGCCGAGGCGGTGGCTTGAGGGTCCAACTCCGTGGTGTCGGCCGGAACCAGAACCACCCGATCCGCCCCGACCGAGACCGAGTAACGGAGTTGTTCGGTGGCCTCCGGGGGCCCGAGGGTGAGAACGGTGGTTGTGCCGCCGTGGCGCTCCTTCAGCTGCACTGCCGCTTCGACCGCGCACTCCTCGTGCGGGCTGGTGGTGAACCCGAGGTGACGGGTGTCGATCTCCTGGGAGTCGTCGGTGAGGACGATCCGTGCGCCGGGGGCGGGCACCCGCTTCACACAGACGAGGATGTTCACCCTCAGGCCCTCATGCGTTTGTTGGTAGGGTCGAAAAGCGGCGTGCTGCCCACCACGGCAACCTTCACCGGGTACAACTCGTTCATGTACATCACCGCCAAATCCAGGCCCTCCACCGCGTAGGTGGGCGGGAGGTAGGCCAACAGCAGGTACTTGCCCACCGACGGTCCATTCCCCGCGGTGGTGACATAGGAGGGTCGGCCGTGGATGTCGGTGATGCGCTCTCCGTCGGCGGTGAGGATGGGCTCGTTGCCGCCCATGTACCTCTTGATGCCCGACGCCGAGGTGTGGTCCTCCACGGTGAGGGTGCACAGGATCGTGGCCGGGTCATCGGCGCGCGCCTGCAGATAGGGTCCCTTGCCGATGAAGTCGGCCTTCTTGACCTTGGGGCGAGCCAGTCCGGCTTCCACCGGGTTGTACTCCGACTCCAACTCGGCGCCCATCAGCCGGTAGCCCTTCTCGAGGCGCCCGGTCGTTCCGTACACGCCGATGCCCACCGGGACGATGCCCCATTCCTGGCCGGCTTCCCACAGCATATCCCACAACTGGAGGCCCTGTTCCATGGAAACCGAGATCTCCCATCCCAACTCTCCGACGTAGGAAATCCGGAACATGAGGGCGTCGATTCCCCTCAGATTGACCTCCCTGACCGATCCGTAGGGGAAGCCCTGGTGGGAAACGTCGTCGGAAGTGAGACTCTCGAGGACTTTCCGGGCATTAGGCCCCCACAGACCCACCGTGGATACCCCTGAGGTGTTGTCGACGAAGGTCACGGACCCGTCGTCGGGCAGGTGCTTGCGGAACCAGTAGCGGTCCCGGGCGCCGTCGCCCCCACCGCTGATCACCCGGTAATGGTGCTCGCCGAGACGGAGGATGGTGAGATCGGCCCGGAAACCCCCGGTCTCGGTGAGTAGAGGCGTGTAGACGGCGCGTCCTACCCGCACATCGCACTGGTTGACGGCCATCCTCTGGATATAGTCGACCACGCCGGGTCCCGTGACGTCGAAGATGGCGAAGGCGGTCAGGTCCACCATCCCCACGCTCTCGCGCATGGCCAGGTGCTCGGCGTCGATGATCGGCGACCACCACCGGGCGTCCCACTCGTGCTCGCGCCCCTCGATGTCGTACTTGTCCACCAGGGGAGCATTCACCTCGTACCACTGGGGCCGTTCCCATCCTCCCGCCTCGTAGAAGACCGCTCCCAGTTCCACCTGGCGCGGATAGGCGGGGACCGTGCGGACCCGCCGGTTGGACTCCCACTGCTCGCGGGGGTGAACGATGCCGTAGGTCTTGTTGAAGTGCTCCGAGCAGCGGGCGTAGATGTGGTGGTTGTTCCGGGCGTACCTGTAGAAACGAGCGATATCGGAGGAGTGGGGGTCGATCTCCGGATACCCCTGGGTCATCCACTCGGCGATCATCTTCCCCACGCCGGGGCCCTCCTTGATCCAGACCGCCGCCGCAGACCAGAGGTTTCGGACCTCCACCGTCTCGCCCAAGAGGGGCATGGCGTCGGGGGTGAGGGAGAGGAGCCCGTTGATGGCGTAACGGATCTCCGCCGCCGACAGGATCTCGGGCATCAACTCGAGGGCATGTTCCATCTGCAGGTCGAAGTCCTCGTCGGTGAAGGGCAACTCGGTGGGGGAGAGAAGAGACTCTCCGAGGGATGGGATGTCGTCGGGATGGTGGAACATCGGACGGTGGGCGTAGGAGCCGACCTCCATGGATCCGGCCGTCTGGCGTTCGTACATGTAGGTGTCCATGTCACGCACGATCGGATAGCCGATCTCCGATTTGGTCGCCTGCAGGATCGGGATGGGACCCACGTCGATCATCTGGTGGACGGCGGGCGTGAGAGGTATGGTTGCGCCGGCCATCCCCGCCATCCGGGGACTCCACACCCCACAGGCGATCACCAGGTGCTCGGTCTCGATCCGGCCGCGGTCGGTTACGACCGCGCGGATCGCGCCGTTTCGGACTTCCATGCTCAGCACCTCGGTGTTGGGAAGGACGGTTAGGGCGTCGAGAGACTGTGCCTTCTCCCGCATGATGGTTCCCGCCCGGAGCGAATCCACAACCGTGACCCCGGGGCTGTAGAAGCCCCCAAGAATAATGTCCTCGTTGATGAAGGGCACCAGATCCGTCACCTCGGCCGGTGAGATGAGGTGGGACTCGACGCCCCAGGCGGTGGCGGACGTCATGCGCCGGCGCAGTTCTTCCAAGCGTTCCGGGGTGCGGGCCACCTCGATGCCTCCCGAGACCACCATGACATCCATCTCTGCGTACTGCCTGGTGGAATCCAGGGTGAGCATAGTCATCTCTTTCGAGTGATCGACCGGGAAACAGAAGTTGGAGGCATGCCCGGTGGAACCGCCGGGGTTGGGAAGGGGTCCTTTGTCTATTTGAACTATGTTCTTCCAACCCATTTCAGCTAGGTGTCCTACCACCGAATTTCCTGCAATGCCTGCTCCGATGACTATCACATGGGCGCTGGTGGGGAAGTCCATATCTCTACTCCCTGAATACGGGGACAGGAGGGGATTTTAAAAGGTGCTGTAGTGTTTGCACGGCGGCTTGACATTGTGTAAACTGTACCTGCACTGCGGGTGAAGTTACTTTGCAAAGTCCGTCGCCCTAAGATCTTTCCCAAATCCGTCGGCGTCAAGCCCTCCCATCCAACAGGAGAAACCATGAGTGAAGACTTTGACTTGGGTTCTCTCGAAGACGAAGAACTCGTTGAGCAAATGCACGACGATCTCTACGACGGCTTGGCCGACGAGATCGCCGAAGGAACCGAAATACTACTAGAGCGGTCGTGGGATGCCCAAAAGGTGCTCAATGAGGCATTGGTAGAGGGCATGCGGATCGTGGGGATCGATTTCCGCGACGGCATTCTCTTCGTCCCCGAGGTGCTCCTGGCCGCCAAGGCCATGAAGGCTGGCATGGAGATACTCCGGCCCATACTGTCCGCCTCGGGTGTCGAGTCGGTGGGCAAGGTGGTGATCGGCACTGTCAAAGGGGATATCCACGACATCGGGAAGAACCTGGTGGCGATGATGCTGGAGGGAGCGGGATTCGAGGTGATCAACCTGGGAATCAACACTGACGCCGAGGAGTTCCTAACGGCCCTGGAGGAGCACGAGCCTGACATCCTCGGGATGTCGGCCCTGCTGACCACCACCATGCCTTATATGAAGGTCGTGATCGACGCCATGAAGGAAGAAGGCATTAGGGAGGACTACATAGTTTTGGTGGGAGGCGCTCCCCTCAACGAGGAGTTCGGGGAGGCGGTGGGCGCCGATGCTTATTGCCGCGACGCGGCGGTGGCCGCGGAGACGGCCAAGACGCTGGTGGAGAAGCAACGCGCCAATGCCTGAGACAGGGTGGGGAGATGACTGAGACGGTCGTCTCCTCCGCCACCAGGGAACTGGTGATAGGCCCGAACCGTCCGTTCACGATCATAGGGGAGCGGATAAACCCCACCGGACGCAAACTCCTGGCCGCCGAGATGAAGAGGGGAGATTACAGCAGGGTCGAGGCCGATGCCCTGGCGCAGGTTGCCGCCGGCGCTCACATGCTGGACGTGAACGCCGGCATACCGCTTGCCGACGAGCCGGCCATCCTGGCCGAGGCCATCAAGCTGGTGCAGTCCCTCACCGACGTGCCCCTCTCCATCGACTCCTCGATCGTGGAGGCGCTGGAGGCCGGCCTCAGCGTCTATCGGGGTAAGGCCCTCGTCAACTCGGTGACCGGTGAGGAGGAGGTACTGGAACGGGTGTTGCCCCTGGTCGCCAAGCACGGGGCGGCGGTGGTTGCCATCTCCAACGACGAGACGGGCATCTCCGAAGACCCCGATGTCCGCTTCGAGGTGGCCCGCAAGATCGTCTCCCGGGCCTCCGACTACGGGATTCCGGCCGAAGATGTGGTGGTCGACCCGTTGGTCATGCCGATCGGGGCGCTCGGCAATGCCGGCAGGCAGGTATTCCACATCCTGGGTCGCCTGAGAGCCGAACTGGGGGTCAACTCAACGTGCGGAGCGTCGAATGTCAGCTTCGGGCTCCCCAACCGCTCGGCGATCAACTCGGCTTTCCTGACCATGGCGATCAGCGCCGGGCTCACCTCGGCGATCACCAATCCCCTTCACGAAGAAATCCGCACCGCGGTTATGGCCGCCGACGTGATGATGGCAAATGATCCGGAATGCGCCCGGTGGATCCGGGCCAACCGGGCCCCGGTCCCGGCGGGAAGGGAGGGAGGTTCCCGTCGGGGAGGGGGTCGTCGTCGGCGGACCGGGCGAGGCGCCGATGGCCAACCCGGCTGAGCCCCGGATAATTTTCACACCTTCGGGCCGGAGGGGCCGGGTGCCCGAGGGAACCACCGTGCTCGAGGCCGCCCGCATGGTGGGCGCTGATCTGGCGTCGTTGTGCGGGGGAAGGGGGATCTGCGGGCGGTGTCAGATGACGCCGGTGTTCGGGACGTTCGCCAAGCATGGGATCTCGGTGGGGCCGGAGGCGTTGAGCGAGTGGACGGAGACGGAGTCTTCCTACCGCCGGCGCCGCGGGCTCGGGTCCGACCGCCGGCTGGGATGCATGGCCAAGGTGTGCGGGGACGTTCTGGTGGATGTGCCGCCCGAGAGCCAGACCCACCGGCAGGTGGTGAGAAAAGACGTGGATGTGGGAAAGCTCCGGCTGGACCCGGTGACCACCCTCCACTACGTGATCACGCAGCCGCCTACTTTGGAGGAGGCGGCCGGGGACGCCCAGCGGCTTTGCGAGGCTCTTGGGGAGCAGTGGGGACTAACGGATGTGGAAGTACCTGCTGAGATGCTCAGAACCCTGCAGGAAGCGCTTCGCGAGAGCCGGGGCGAGGTGACGGCGGCGGTGCGGGATCGCCGGGAAGTGGTGGCGGTGTGGTCGGGATTCTCCGAAGTCGTCCTCGGGGTGGCGGTCGACGTGGGCTCGACCACGATAGCCGGACACCTTGCCGATTTAACCACCGGGGAGATACTGTCTTCTCAGGGCTTGATGAATCCTCAGGTGAGGCTGGGGGAAGACCTGATGAGCCGGGTCTCCTACGCTGCGCTGAACGAGGACGGGGGAGCCCGTTTGACCGCTCTGGTCCGCGGGGCGGTCAACGAACTGTGCGCGGGTCTCCTGGAGTCGGCGGGGGCCGACCGGGAGACGGTGCTGGAGATGGTGGTGGTCGGCAATCCCATAATGCACCACCTTTTCCTGGGCTTGGACGTGCGCCCACTTGGGGAGGCCCCTTTCACTCTGGCAACCGACGGTCCGCTCGAGATTCCGGCTACCGAAGTGGGAATCGGTCTGGCGGACTCGGCCCGGATATACCTCCTTCCCTGCATTGCTGGGCATGTGGGAGGAGATGCGGCGGGGATGATCCTTGCCGAGCGTCCCTACCAATCCACCGAGATCACCTTGTTGTGCGACATCGGGACCAACGCCGAGATCGTGCTGGGCAACTCCGAGCGGCTGCTGGCCGCCTCCAGCCCCACCGGCCCCGCCCTGGAGGGGGCCCAGATATCGTCGGGACAGCGGGCGGCGCCGGGCGCGATAGAGAGGGTGCGCATCGATCCCGACACCCTGGAACCACGGATTCGCGTGATCGGGATCGACCGTTGGTCGGACGAGCCGGGGTTCGCGGAGTTGGAGGCGGAGACCCAGGTTACGGGGATCTGCGGATCGGGGATCATCGAGGCGCTGTCGGAGTTGGCCGCGGCGGGGGTGATAACCGCGGACGGCCGCATAGACGGGTGGGCTTCGGAGCGTTCTCGCCGGGTCGTGGAAACCGGGCGGACTTTTTCCTATATCCTTTGGGATCAGGGGTCGGAGGTGCATGTGACTCAGAACGATGTCCGGGCGGTGCAACTGGCGAAGGCCGCTCTGTTGGCCGGGGCGCGGCTCCTGATGGATCATCTGGGGACCAACCAGGTGGACCGGATCCGCCTGGCGGGCGCCTTCGGTTCCCACCTCAGCGCCTCGCATTCGATGTCGCTGGGTTTGATACCTGAAATCTCTCCGGAGCATGCTTCCTCGGCGGGAAACGCGGCGGGGACCGGGGCGTTGATGACCCTCCTAAGCGGGGAGTGCCGGCGGGAGATAGAACAGATGACAGAGAGGGTGGAGAAGGTAGAGACCGCCATAGAACCCCGGTTCCAGGAGCACTTTGTGGAAGCGATGTCCTTTCCGGGCGCTCGGCAGGGCCGGGACGGCGAGGAGCGAGCACAGCAGCGACGATCCAGGCGGGGTTCTTCCCGTCGAACAAGAGAGAGGCGGAGATGAGCAGCAGAAGAAGAAGATCAGGAGGCCGGGCGGCACGGGCTGCGGCTCGCGCTGCAACCCGCCGGGAGATGGAGAAGTCTCCTTTCCTTACCAGCACCCTTGCCCCCTACGAGGTGCTCAGCGCCGAGGGTCTGGAAATAATTGAGAACAATGCGGAGACCATCCTCGAGAGGGTGGGGGTGGACATCACCGACGACCAGGCGGTGAGGGACTTCGCGGGCGCCGGCGCCGACGTCGATGGAACCAGAGTTCGCTTCCCGCGGGGGATGTGCCGCCAACTCATCACCGCCACAGCTCCCTCATCCTTCACCCAGGTGGCCCGCAATCCCCAGAGATCGGTGGTGATCGGCGGAAGGAACATGGTCCTGGCCCCCACCTACGGCTCTCCCTTCGTCCGGGACCTGGAGGGAGGTCGCCGCTACGCCACCCTGGAGGACTTCCACAACTTCGTCAAGCTGGCGTACATGTCTCCCTACCTCCATCACTCGGGAGGGACGGTGTGCGAGCCGGTGGACATTCCGATCCCCAAACGCCACCTCGACATGGTGTATGCCCACATGCGTTACTCGGACAAGCCGTTCATGGGCTCGGTGACCGCTCCCCATCGGGCGGCCGACTCGGTGGAGATGGCCGCTCTGCTGTTCGGGGAGGACTTTCTGGAAGAGAACACCGTGATCATCTCGCTGTGCAACGCCAACTCTCCGCTCACCTGGGATCAGGCCATGCTGGGCTCGGCTCGCGAGTACGCCCGCCGCAACCAGGGAGTCATCATCACACCCTTCATCCTGGCGGGAGCGATGGCGCCGGTCACGGTGGCGGGGGTGGCGGCCCAGACCCTGGCGGAAGCCCTGGTGGGTCTGTCCTACACCCAGGTCGTGAGGCCGGGCGCGCCGGTGATCTTCGGGTCATTCGCGTCTTCGCTCTCCATGCAGTCGGGAGCGCCGACCTTTGGGACTCCGGAGCCGACCATCACCCTGTTCGTGCTGGCCCAACTGGCGCGGCGGCTGGGAGTCCCATTCCGCTCGGGCGGGAACCTCACCGCGTCGAAGATTCCCGACGCCCAGGCCGCCTACGAATCGGCCGCCACCTTCCAGCCCACCCTGTTGGCCGGAATCAACTTTGTGCTGCACGCGGCCGGATGGCTGGAGGGAGGGCTGACGATGGGGTATGAGAAGTTCATCCTGGACACCGACCAATGCGGGATGGCCGAGGCCCTCCTGAAGGGAGTGGACCTGTCAGAGAACGGGCAGGCCCTGGAGGCCGTGATCGAGACCGGCCCGGGCCAGCACCATCTCGGCTCGGCCCACACTCTGGCCAACTTCGAGACCGCCTTCTACCGGTCGTTCACCGCCGACAGCAACAGCTTCGAACAGTGGTCCGAGGAGGGCTCGCTCGAGGCCGCCGAGCGGGCCAACTCGCTGTGGAAGAAGTCCCTCGCCGAATACCAGCTTCCTCCCCTGGATGAGGCCCGGGACGAGGCGCTCCGCGAGTACATCGCCAAGAAAAAGCAGTCCTACCCGGACTCGGAGATCTAGCGGTGACCTCCGCCTATGCCGAACGGCTGAACGGCGTGGGTCCGTCCACTCGTTCGGCGATAGCCGATGTTCTTCGCAACGCTCGCTTCGAGATCATCCCCCTGAAGAACGCGGTATCCCAGGCCGCCCACCTGCCCCCGGGCTCGGTGATCACCGTGACGGCTTCTCCCAACAAGGGAATGGAGGCCACCATGGACTTGGCCGCCGAACTGGCCGAAGCCGGCTTCGACATGATCCCCCATCTCTCGGCTCGCCTCCACCGGGACCGGGCCCACCTGGAGGCGACTCTGGACAGGGCGGCGGAACTGGGCCTTCGTCGGGCTTTCGTGGTGGGGGGAGACCATCTCCACCCCGGCGAGTTCTTCGACGGGATCTCCCTGTTGCGCGCCATGGAGGAGATCGGCCACCCCTTCGAGGAGGTGGGGATCCCCGCCTACCCGGAGGGGCATCCCCTGATCCCGGACGCCAAGCTCGACCAGGCGCTGTCGGAGAAACAGCCCTACGCAAACCACCTGGCCACCCAGATGTGTTTCGACGCCCAGGCAATTCGCTCGTTCCTCTCCGGCGCCCGGAGCCGGCGGATCGGGCTTCCCGCCCTGCTGGGCGTGCCGGGCGTGGGAGGGCGTTTGAAGCTGCTGGAGATCTCGGCCCGGATCGGGGTGGGAGACTCGGTGAGGTTTCTCACCAAGAACGCCCGGGTGGTAACCAGGCTCCTGGGCCCGGGAGGCTACGACCCGGGGGAGTTGCTGGAGGACCTGGGCGACAGTCTGGTGGATCCTCTGCTGGGGATCGAGGGAGTGCACATCTACACTTTCAACCGCTGTGAGGCCACCGAGGCTTGGCGACAGGAGTACCTGGAGGCCCTGCGGTAGTCGTTTTCACCCCATACAGGTAAGGTCACGCTGAATGCTGGTTGATGCGATCTGGCTGGTTCTGGGGATGGCCGTCCTGATATTCGGCGCGGAGCGGCTGGTCACCGCCGCCGAGCGACTTGCCCACCACTGGGGGATGTCGACCGTCCTGATCGGAGCGGTCGTGGTGGGATTGGGGACCTCCCTGCCGGAGATGCTCATCTCGGGACTGGCTGCCGCCCGGCCGGGAGGGCTTGATCTGGCGACCGGCAACATCGTCGGATCCAACATCGCCAACCTCTCTCTGGTGCTGGGTGTCT
This sequence comes from Acidimicrobiia bacterium, assembly GCA_012270885.1. Taxonomy (GTDB): domain Bacteria; phylum Actinomycetota; class Acidimicrobiia; order Spongiisociales; family ZC4RG35; genus Bin76. Next base: position 14,772 of record JAAXHN010000033.1, read on the forward strand.
CCATGGTGATAGCTCCCCTCAAGAATGTGGCGGTGGACCTGCGGCGGGAGTGGCTGGCCATGGTGGCGGGATCGTTGGTGCTGGTGGCGCTGGCCTGGAACAACGCCCTTTCCCGCCTGAACGGAGTGTTCCTGTTGGCGGGGATGGTGTTTGCGCTGATGCTCCTGGTCAAATGGTCCCGCGACCCGCGTCTCATCGAGGAGGGCACGGACCGGGTTCTCACCGGAGGGGACGATGGGTCCGGCTCCGCCGCCGTCTCGGGATGGCAGGAAAAGGTGCAGGTTGCGACCCCGATACGGTTCCTCGGACTAAGGTTCCGTCTGCGGCTCACCCTGTGGAAGGAGATCTTGATGGCGGTGGTCTCCCTGGGATTGACGCTCTGGGGAGCCGACCGGCTGGTGGATGGAGCCACCGGGATCGCCGAACGGCTCAACATCTCGGGAGGGTTGGTCGGCCTCACCCTGGTGGCCCTGGGCACCTCTCTTCCCGAGTTGGCCACCGCCATAGCCGCCGCCCGGCACGGGGACAACGCACTTGTGATCGGGAACGTGCTGGGCTCCAATCTCTTCAATGCGCTGGCGGTGGGCGGGATCGCGGGCGTGGTGGGGGATGGGGTCTTCGGGGGCAACTTCCGAGGGAGCCTCCTCTGGATGCTGGGTGCGGCGGCGGCGGCAGGCGGCATCGCCAACGGTCTTCGCGGAGTGGACCGTCTGCGGATCCACGAAAGCCCAAACCGTCTCCTGAGAATGCTGGGAACCACCCTGGTCAGGAGTGACGCGGTTTTCAATCGCTGGTCAAGTAGCAGGATGGCCGGATGGGTGCTGGTGGTCTTCTACCCGATGGCATTGATTCTCGCCGGGTTGTAGATCAGGGATCCGGGACCCTCAGAAGGAAAACCCGGCCAGTTCCGCGGTGAGTTGGGACGCTATGTCGCACAGCAAACGTCCGATCCTGGCCTCTGTCCCACGCGCAGGGAAGCGGTAGGAGGGCCCATGCACGCTCAAGGAGGCCACAGCCTGGCCGTGAGGATTGCATACGGGGACGGCCACCCCGTTTATATCATCGCTGTACTCGCGGTGGGTCCAGGCGTACCCGTCCCGGCGGACCATTTCCAGGCGGGCCATCATGGCCACCGGTTCGACGAGGGTTTGAGGGGTCCTCCTTACCAAATCCTGCTGCATGTACCTTCCCAGCCTCTCCGGCTCCCATGTTGACAGGAACACCAGTCCGGGCGCCACCGTGTGGTGTGGCAGGGCGAACCCGGTCCAGTCCTGAACCTGGACGGTACGCTCGGCCGTGACCTGGCTGACATAGAGCGTATTGTCGCCCTCCGGCACCGACAGGGTGGCGTCCTCTCCCAAATGGGAGACCAGGGACTGCAGGTGGGGACGGCTCAACTGGGCCAGCACCTGCGGCGAGGTACCCCCACCCGCCAACAGCTCCAGACCGTGGCCGACTCGATACTGACCCCGTTTGCCCACCTGTTCCACCATGTCCAGATGCTGGAGGGTGTCGAGCATTCGGGACACCGAGCTCTTGGGAAGTCGAGTGACCCTGGCGATCCGGGCCAGGCTGGCCCCGTTGGGGGAGGCCACCACCACCCTGAGCACCGCAAAGGCCCGGGTCACCGCCCTAACAGGGGAAGTCACGTTGGTTGTTGCGGGGAGGGTAGGTGTGTTCGCATTCTGCCTATCGGTGGAGCGTGCCGCCTGTCGGAATATAATATAATACGGAACGAATCAAGGAGTCTGGGGATGGCTGCTCAAAACAAAGTGATCCTCACCTGCGCGGTCACGGGAAGCTCACACACTCCCACCATGAACATCGGGATACCCGTCACCCCCGAAGAGATGGTGTCCCAGTCGGTGGAAGCGCATTCCCGGGGAGCGGCGGTGATCCACATTCACGCCCGCGACCCTCTGAACGGCCGTCCCAGTTCCGACGTGGGGCTGTTCCGGGAGTACTGCGCGGGTATCAAGGAGCAGTGTGACGCGGTGGTCAGCATCACCACCGGAGGGGCCACCGGGCAGACCGTGGAGGAGCGGTTGGCGGTGATCAAGGCGCTGCAGCCCGAGTTGGCCACCTGCAACCTGGGGACTATGAACTACGGGCTGTTCCAGATGATCCCCCGCTACGAGGGTCGGTGGAAGCACGACTGGGAAGAACCGTACCTCGAGTCCACGCGTCACGAGCCCTTCGTAAGCCGTTTCTCCGACATCGAGTACATGCTCACCGAGTTGACGGAGGAGACAGGCTGTCGCTTCGAGTTCGAGGCCTACGACGTGGGACACCTCTATACGTTGGCGTTCTACGCCGACCAGGGCTTAGTGAGGCCTCCCATCTTCATGCAGTTCGTGGTGGGGACTCTGGGAGGGATCGGCCCGGATGTGGAGAACGTGGTGGCCATGAAGCAGGTCGCCGACCGCCTGTTCGGGACAGACATCGAGTGGTCGGTGCTGGGGGGAGGCCGCTTTCAGTTCGACATAGTGACGGCAGGAGCGGTGCTCGGGGGCCACGTTCGGGTCGGCCTGGAGGACGGCATCTATCTCCGGCGGGGACGGCTGGCCGACGACAATGCCGAACAGGTGGCGAAGATGGTGCGCATCCTGGAAGAGCTTTCCCGCGAGACCGCCAGTTCTGCAGAGGCCCGGGAGATTCTCAATCTCAAGGGCCTTGACAATGTGGCCTTCTGACCGGCATTGACCATGACGACCGAACCGGGGGGGTCGCCAAGGCAGTTCCGCTCCGAAGTACGGGTTGTCGGTCTGGTGGGAACCGGCGTGATCGGGAAGGGATGGGCGGTGCGCGCTCTCTCCCGGGGCTGGCAGGTGGTAGCCACCGATCCCGCTCCCGGAGCAGCCGAGAGCCTGATGGGTTTTGTGGAACGGGCCTGGCCGGCGGCGGTGGCACTGGGTCTTTATCCGGGGGCCCGCCCTGATCGGGTGCGATTCGTCGGGAGCATCGAGGAGACGGCCGCCCGGGCCGATCTAGTCGTGGAATCGGTTCCCGAGCGGGAGGAACTGAAGAGGCAGGTGGCTCTCCAGATCGACGGGGCGCTTGCGGCGGATGTGTTGATCTGCTCCAGTTCTTCGGGCCTCCTGCCCAGCCGCCTGCAGGCCGAACTCGCCCACCCGGAGCGGTACCTCATCGCCCATCCCTTCAACCCCGTCTACATACTTCCCCTGGTGGAACTGTGCGGGGGCCGTCTCACCAGCCCCGCCGCGCTGGCCGCGGCCAAGGCGATCTACGAAGACCTGGGCATGCATCCGTTGGTGGTGCGGAACGAGGTCGAGGGCTACCTTTCCGACCGCCTGCAGGAGGCCATGTGGCGGGAGGCTCTCTGGATGGTGAGTGACGGCGTCGCCACCACCGATGAACTCGACCAGGCCATCATCTACGGTCCGGGTCTGCGTTGGGCCGGCATGGGGACCATGCTCACCTTTCACCTGGCGGGGGGATCCGGCGGCATGCGGCACATGCTCGGGCATTTCGGTCCGGCCCTGGAGCTTCCCTGGACCAACCTTAAGGCGCCTCCCTTGACCGATCGCCTGTCCGAGTCCCTTATCTCGGGTATCGATGAACAGGCGGCGGGGAGGAGCGTGGCAGAGTTGGAGCACCTTCGCGATCGCTTTCTGATCTCTGTGATGCGAGCGCTTCGACCTTACAACCTGGGGGCGGGGCGGATGGTTGCCAACCGGGAGGCGGTCCGGCTGGGAGCCGCGGCCCGCACCTGGCGCCCCGGCATGGAGGTGGGGGCCCCTCTGGACCTCTATCACACCCAGGTGGAGCCGGATTGGGTGGACTACAACGGGCACATGACCGAAAGCGCCTACCTGACCGCCTTCGGATGGGCCTCAGACGCCCTGTTCCGCTTCGTGGGGATCGATGAACGGTATCGGGCGGGCGGACACTCCTTCTATACAGTGGAGACCCACATCCACTACCGCCGGGAGGCTTCGGTGCACCAGGAACTCTTCTTCACCACCCAGGTGCTGGGAGTGGATGAGAGGCGCCTTCACATCTTTCATACCATGTACGACCGCGACGGGCATCGCTTGTCCTCCACCGAGCAGATGCTTCTACACGTCGACACCGAGGCAGGCGCCACCGTCCCCATCCTTCCCGGACCGGCCCGGGCGCTGGCTGCCGTGGGGGAAGCCCACCGGAAGCTGGGGGTCCCTCCCGAGGTAGGGTCGCGGATGAGCCTCGACCGCCGGGGCTGAGAAACAGGGAGCACCCATGGACTTTGCGCTCACCGACGAACAGGAACTGATCCTTTCCACTGTCCGGGACTTCACCAACCGCGAGCTGCTTCCCCACGAAGATGAGGTGGAACGGCTCGGGCATGTCCCCCCCGAAGTGGCGGATGGGATAAGGAGGAGGGCGATCGAAGCGGGGATCTTTGCCGCCAACATGCCGGTGGAGGTGGGCGGCGCCGGCCTGGACAACCTGACCATGGCCCTGGTGGAGAAGGAACTGGGCAGGGTGTCCTATGCCCTCCACCACCTGGTGGCCCGGCCCTCCAACATCCTGTTGGCGTGCGTCGGGCTCCAACGCGACCGGTACCTATATCCCACCGTGGCGGGGGAGCGTGTGGAGGCGCTGGCCATGAGCGAGCCGGACGCCGGCTCTGATCTGCGGGGCATGAAGTGCCGGGCGGTCCCGGACGGGGACGAGTACGTGATTTCTGGCGTCAAGCATTTCATCTCCCATGCCGACATCTGCGACTATGTGATCCTCTTCGCCGCCACCGGTCCCGATCCGGGAGCGGGCTCGGGCCGGGGGCGCACTCCGCAGCGGATCACCGCGTTCCTGGTGGATGTGGGGACTCCCGGCTTCGAGGTGCGGGAGGGCTACCGATCAGTCTCGCACCGCGGATACAACAACTCGGTCCTCAATTTCGACGATTGTCGCGTCCCGGCATCCCAGATCCTGGGAGAGGAGCATCGCGGGTTCGATGTAGCCAACACCTGGTTGGGGGAAACCCGGTTGGCGGTGGCCGCCAACTGCCTGGGGCGGGCAGAGCGGGCCATGGACCTGGCGGCCGGATGGGCAGCCCGCCGCACACAGTTCGGGCGGACCATCGGACGCTTCCAGGGGGTGTCGTTCAAGCTGGCGGACATGGCCACCCAACTGGCTTCGGCGGAGCTTCTCACTCTCCGGGCCGCTTGGAAGGTCGACCGGGGCACGATGACAAACGCCGATGCGGCCATGGCAAAGCTGGCCGCCACCGAGATGCTGGCCTACGTGACCGACGAGGCCATCCAGATCTTCGGCGGGATGGGACTGATGGACGAACTGCCGCTGGAGCGGCTGTGGCGTGACGCCCGGGTGGAACGCATCTGGGACGGCACCTCCGAGATCCAGCGTCATATCATCTCTCGTTCCATACTGCGACCATTGGGAGGCTGATGGCCTTGTTGGGACTCCAAAGGCTACTGAGGCCCAAAACGGTTGCGTTGGTAGGCGGAGACCTTCTCAAGCCATTGGTGGACTCCTGCCGGCAAATGGGTTTCGATGGAGAGATCTGGCCGGTGAACCCCCGCCGTAAAGAAGTGGCCGGTCTGAAGTGTTACGCGAGTCTGCAGGATCTTCCGTCTCCTCCCGACTCGGCGTTCTTGGCCGTGAATCGTGAGCGGACCGTAGAAGCGGTGGCGACCTTAGCGCAAATGGGGGCGGGTTCGGCGGTGTGCTACGCGTCGCTGTTCGCGGAGGCGGGAGAAGACGGCGCCTCCTACCAGGGGCGTCTGGTGGAAAGCGCCGCACAGATGCCCATTCTGGGCCCCAACTGCTATGGATTGGTCAACGCGGTGGACCAGGTTGCCTTGTGGCCTGACGTACTGGGCTGCGAACCAGTCGAGGAAGGGGTGGCGTTGATCTCCCAAAGTGGAAACATGGGGTTGAATCTGTCCTTCCAGCGTCGGGAGCTTTCGCTCTCCCACCTGATCACGGTGGGGAATCAGGCCACGGTGGGGATCGAGGACCTGATGGAGGAACTGTTGGCGGACCCCAGGGTCAAGGGAATCGGCCTGATCCTCGAGGCGGCGCGCAACCCCCATCGTTTTCTCAGAGTGGCGCGACGCGCCCTGGCGGCCCGAACTCCCGTGGTCGCTCTCCTGGTGGGGCGTTCCAACCGGGGAGCGGAGATCGCCCGCAGCCACACCGCCTCGATGAGTGGCAGGACAGACGCCTATCGGGCGTTGTTCGAGCGAGCCGGGGTGATCTCGGTGGAGCGGATTCCGCAACTGCTGGAGACTCTGGGAGTGCTGGTGGGGATCGGTCCCCTGGCCGGAAACCGGATTGTTTCCATGTCCTGTTCCGGAGGAGAGGCGTCCCATGTCGCCGACCTCTCGGAAGGCGGCGATTTGGATTTCGCCCCTCTGCCCGAAGATCAAGCGGCCAGGGTGGGGCGGATCCTGGAGGGGAAAGTGAAGGTGGGCAACCCACTGGACTACCACACCTTCGTCTGGGGCGACCTGCCGCGGTTGGAAGAGTTGTTCGCCGAGGTCATGTCGGGTCCCCAGGAGGCCACCATGTTGGTGCTGGATCTGCCTGGTGGACCCGGGGATTTCACGGACTTCGGGAAGACCGCCTCAGCCATGGTGGCCGCCCGCGCCAAGTCGCAGCGCCCCGCCCTGGTGGTTTCCGGTCTTCCCGAGAACCTCGACCGAAACTTGGCGCAGAAGCTAGCCTCGGGTGGGGTGACCCCGGTGCGGGGGATCGAGGAGGCGCTGGCCGGATTGGAAGCGGCGGTCTGCTGGGGCAAGTGGGTGTATGGCCGACCGCCACCGTTTCCTTCACCTGTCCCACCGATACCGGGCAAGGTGGTTCACCTCAACGAGGCTCAAGCCAAAGCTCGGCTGAGAAGCTGGGGGGTCCGGATACCGGAAGGAGGGACGGCGGCGCCGGATCGGGTGATCGAAGTGGCCGAGTCGATCGGATTCCCCGTGGCGGTCAAGATGTTGGGCGTCGATCACAAAACGGAGCAGGGAGGTATTCGGTTGGGACTTTCGACACCCAAGGATCTGGATGAGGCTGTGGTAGCCATGTCGAAGCAATACCAAGGACCTTTCCTGGTCGAGGAGATGGTGAGCGGGGTGGTGGCTGAGCTGCTGGTGAGCGTGCGGCGTCAATGGCCGGTGGGGTGGGTGGTCATCTTGGGAGCAGGAGGGGTGTTCACCGAGTTGATGGGGGATCTGGCTCGCTTCTTGGCCCCGGTGGATTCCCAAGAGGTTGCAAGCGCCCTGGCGAAACTGAAAGTCGGTCGGCTGCTGGCCGGTTATCGCGGGGCTGGATCCGCCGACGTAGGGGCCTGTGTCACCGCCATCTGCGCGTTGGTAAACGGGGCGCTGGGAGACGGCGACGTGGTGGAGATGGAAGTGAATCCCTTGCTAGCCACCGGCTCCGGCGCTGTTGCAGCAGATGGGCTCCTGAGCGTCACAGGGTGAAGGTCTGGCTGCCTCCTGGTGGGGGCATGGGGACCCCTGAACCGCTCCGATGTTTCTATCGAAGTTTGATGGCAGCCTACCGTCATGGCGCCCTGGTGTACTTCCCAGGGACGTGGGTGA
>JAAXHN010000034.1:0-1994 GCA_012270885.1 Acidimicrobiia bacterium
CTAGCCGCCCTCGGCGAACTTCACGAGGGTCGTGGCGACCTCCTCGACCTGTGATTCGGTGATCTGGGGGAAACAGGGAAGTCCCAGCATCCGCGAAGCGGTGTATTCGGCCGTCGGCAACGAGCCCGGCCCGAGTCCCATCCACCGGTAGGCAGGATGGAGATGGAGGGGCGGGTTGTAGATCAGACGGGCGGGAATGCCCCGTGAGTTCATGTACTCCTGAGCCTCGTCCCGATTGTCGAGCATCGCGTTGTAGGCGAAATAGACGTGCTTGGCCCAGGGTTCCTCGTGGGCGGCGGTTACCGGCGTACCCTCGAAGATCTCCCGGTAGATGGCGGCAGCCCGTCGACGGCCGGCGATCCGGTCGTCCAGGGTGGGGAGCTTGGCCCTCAGGATGGCGGCCTGGATGGTGTCGAGACGCTGATTGAAGCCTTCCTCGAGCACCGTCCATTTGCCTCCCGTCAGATCTCCGGGAAAACGCGGCACACGGGGCGCATGGCCGTAATTGCGGAGTACGCGGATTCTCTCGGCCATCTCGGGGTCGTTGGAGACGATCATCCCTCCGTCCCCATATCCTCCCAGGATTTTCCCGGGCGCCACGCTGAAGCACCCGAGCGGGCCGTAGGTTCCCATCCGCCGTCCTTTGTACTCGGCGCCGATGGCTAGACAGGCGTCTTCGATCACCGTTATGCCGTGGTGATCGGCGATCTCCATTATGGGATCCATGTCGGCGGGGTGGCCGAACAGGTGCACGGGGAGGATCACTTTGGTGCGGGGAGTAATGTATTGCTCCAGCTTCTCGGGATCCATGTTGAAGGTGTCGGCGGTGGTGTCCGCCAGCACCACTTTCGCGCCTGCATGGGTCACGACCGAGGCGGTTGGATTGTCAGTGTTGGGGACGGTGATCACCTCGTCACCCGGCTCCAGGTCCATGGCCTCCAGGGCGAGGTGCAGCGAAGCGGTGCCCGACCCCACTCCCATTGCGAACCGGGCGTTCTGGTACTCGGCGAACGCTTCCTCGAAAGCCTCCAACTCCTCGCCGAGGACGTAATTGCCGCTGGCCAGTACTCGCATTATCGCCTCGTCGATCTCGGGCTTCAGTGACTGGTATTCGGCGGCCAGATTGCTGCTGGGGACTGCCAAGGGGTGCTCCTCTGTCGGTTGGATATGCGAAATGTTAGCCCTGGTCAGGCTGCCCGGACTAGGAAACGACCGTGTTCTACCTGGATCTGCGGGCGAGAACAAACGGCTCTTGACCCTGGTGCTCCGACCTACGAACCAGCCTGGTTCCAAGATGGGGAAGCGGTTGGGACGAGCCTCTCTATGGCATCAGGACTTCGATGCCCAGGCCCTCGGAGCCAGCGGCCAGTCGATAGTCATAGGTGACCAGGCCCCTGAGCTCATCTCCCATCTCCATGGCCGCCGCCAAGTGGATCGCATCCAGGCTGCGCAGGAGGCGAGGTTCCAGGATGGCCGCCCGCTCACACAGCTCGGTGGACAGGGTGAGGAGCACCAGAGCGTCGAGGATGGCTCTGGCTTGCACCATGAGCTCAGGTGCGATCCTTCGGGTAGCCCTCAACAACTCGGTCCGGAGAAGATCGCTTGAAAAGACCTGGTCCTCGTGAGATTCCAGCCACCGGATCAGTGGGTTGGCGCCTTCTTCTGCGAGCAACAGCTTCACGGCCGCAGAGGTGTCCAGGTAATACAACGTCAATACCGCTCGCCTTGACGCATCTCCTCCAACTCTTCTGACAACGTAGGAGTACCGGGCCGTGCCTCTGAGGGAGGCGGTAGATCACTGAGCCTCCCGCGGGATCGCCGGGCCCGACCACCCTGGATAAGGGTCTCGATGCGGTTGTTCGGGACCGGCGCCATCTGAGCGACTGGGCGACCTCGAACCGTGATCGTCACGGAGGCGCCTGCCGCAACTCGGGCCACCACCGCCGAGGCATTCTGCTTCAGAGCCCGGACCCCTACTTTGTCCATGTGCTACA
>JAAXHN010000034.1:2031-34588 GCA_012270885.1 Acidimicrobiia bacterium
GAGTTGGTCAGCCGGCGCCCACGAACTTCAGGAGCGTTGCTGCGGCTTCTTCCACCTGTGACTCGGTGATCTGGGGGAAGCAGGGCAGGCCGATCATCCGGGAGGCGGTCTTCTCGGCCACGGGCAGCGAACCCGGGCCGAGACCCATCCACCGGTAAGCCGGGTGAAGATGCAATGGGGGGTTGTAGTACAGCCTGCTGGCGACCCCTCGCGACGCCAGGTGTTCCCGCGCCTGGTCGCGAAGCCCCTCGGGTACCATCGCGTTGTAGGCAAAGTAGACATGACGAGCCCAGGGGGCCTCGTGGACGGCCGTGACCGGGGTGTCTGCGAAGAGGGTCCGGTACAGGGCGGCCGCTCGCCGCCGACCGGCGATGCGGTCCTCCAGGGTGGGAAGCTTGGCGTTGAGGATGGCCGCCTGGATAGTGTCGAGACGCTGATTGAACCCTTCCTCTAGCACTTTCCATCCGCTTCCTCCGGTCAGGTCTTTCCCGGACAGTCGCAAGCCCGGCGCATGACCGTAGTTTCTGAGCACCCTGATACGGTCAGCCAGGTCGGGGTCGTTGGTCACCACCATTCCTCCGTCTCCGTATCCTCCGAGGATCTTGCCCGGTGCCGTGCTGAAGCACCCCAGCGGGCCGAAGGTCCCGGTGCGCCGTCCCTTGTACTCACCGCCCACCGCCAGCGCCGAGTCCTCCAATACCGTGATCCCGTGACGGTCGGCGATCTCACAGATCGGGTCCATGTCGGCAGGATGCCCGAACAGGTGGACCGGAAGAATCACCTTGGTGCGGGGAGTGATCTTCTCCTCGAGCTTCTCGGGGTCCATCGTGAAGGTGTCCCCGGTGGTATCGGCCAGGACCACCTTGGCCCCGGCATGCGACACCGCCGATGCGGTGGGGTTGTCGGTGTTGGGAACGGTGATCACTTCGTGTTCGGGTCCCAGGTCCAAGGCGGCCAGGGCTAGATGCAAAGACGCGGTCCCCGATCCCACCCCCATCGCATAGCGGGCTCCCACATAGTCGGCGAAGGCTTCTTCGAATGCTTCGAGCTCGTCGCCCAGCACGTAGTCGCCGCTGGCCAGAACCCGACCCACGGCCTCGTCGATCTCTGTCTTCAGTGACCGGTACTCCGCGGCCAGATCGCTCATCGGCACTACCAAGACAGACTCCTCCATTTCAGGCTGCAGATCATGGGGAATCCTAACCCTATACGGTCTCCGGTTAGAGGCTGGGCTCAGCTGATCCGGCTAAACGCACCGTTGTATAGGTGACGGTCGGCGACCCGGGAGAACTCCCCCGTACGGAGTTGGGTAAGGCCAAGCGAGTTTACGTACTGGAGTAGGCGCACTTCTCGAGGGTTGATAGAGGGCCGGACCAGCCCGGTGGATGCCAGCGGGACTGAAGCACGTATGAGGTGACGGGGAAGGACGGGGCTATCCGCGGCGGGCCTTTTCCAGTAACTCGATCACCTGATGGTCCGGGGTGGGTCGGAAGTCGGCGTAGAAGTGGCCGATGGCCGAGAATCGCCGCGGCGTGGAGACGGCCACGAATTCGTCGGCGGCCTCGGAGAAGATGGCGGGAGCTTCGCAGGGAGCGACGGGGGCGGCCATGACCACCCGGTCCGCGCCCAAGCGGCGGGCGATGGCGCACGCGGCCAGGGCAGTGGAACCGGTGGCGACCCCGTCATCGACGATTACGGCAGTGTTCCCCGAAAGATCAGCGGCTGGACGGCGCTGCCGGAACACCTCCGCCTGCCGGGTCATCTCCTTCCGCTCCTGGCTCACCAAGCGTTCTATGTGGTCGGCTCCGATGCGGAGTCTTCCTACCCGGTCCTCATCGATGATCTGAATGCCGCCCTCACCCAGGGCGCCGATCGCCAGTTCGGGCTGAAAGGGAGCGCCGAGCTTTCGCACCAGAAGAACCTCGAGCGGCGCCGACAGCCGGTGGGCAACCTCGAAACCCACCGGGATCCCGCCCCGGGGAAGCCCGAGAACCACCGTCCTCTCGCCTTGCAGGTGATCGAGACGGCGAGCCAGCTTGCGTCCGGCGTGGGACCGGTTCATGAACCTCACCGCACTCTCCTGTCTTCCCGTCCAACTCCAGGGGCAGGGGCCTCCGGGATCGGACGGCCGCCCATCCGGAATGTCACATTAAGCTGAGGGTAAGGAATGGAGGAGATGGTGTGATGCCCTTTGTCGTGTTGGCACAGACGTTGACGGACGCCTGCGGCGCCGCCCCGCAGGCTATCTGCCGACTCGTGTTCGACATTACCGGCAGCGCCGGCGCGGCGCGTTTCGCTGATTTCGCGGCCCGTCCTGTCAAGGTCGTGATCATCCTGGTGATTGCGTGGTTGGCCAACCGGATGGTACGGCGTTGGCTCAACCGGGCCGTGGAGGGTTGGTTGGAGCGAAGGGCGGCGGTGGCCGAGGCAGCCCGGGGTCGCTCTGCCGAGGCCTCTGATCGAAGAGAGGGGGGACTCCGGGAAGCGGCGCTCCAGCGCGCCAGCCTGATGCTCGAACAGCAGGAACGGAGCACCCAGCGGACCAGGACCCTCGGGGCAGTTCTGCGGTCGATTGCCTCGATCGTGATCTACGGCATGGCCGTGATGATGTCTCTCGCGGAGTTCGACGTGAACCTGGGACCCCTCATCGCCGGCGCCGGCATCGTGGGTGTGGCGGTCGGCTTCGGCGCACAGAGCCTCGTGAAGGACATCCTGACCGGGGTGTTCATGCTGTTGGAGGACCAGTACGGCGTGGGGGATGTGGTCAACGTGGGCGAAACCGTCGGGGTTGTGGAAGCGGTGAAGCTCCGCACCACTCAGATCCGGGACATCAACGGCACCGTGTGGTACGTGCCCAACGGGGAGATCCGCCGGGTAGCCAACCTGTCGCAGGACTGGGGTCGGGCGGTGTTGGACCTCGAGGTGGCGTACGACACCGACATCGAGAAGGCCAAGACGGTCATCAAGGAAGTGGCCGATGCGCTGTGGCGCGAGCAATTGCCGCATGCCACGATCATTGAAGAGCCCACCATCGCGGGTATTCAGAACTTCGGCGCAAGCGCTATAGCCATTCGGATGATGGCCAAGACGGAGCCTGGTGAACACTTCGCCACCGCTCGGGAATTACGGGGCCGGATCAAAGCAGCTTTCGACGAAGCCGGCATCGAGATACCGTTCCCCCAACGTACCGTATGGATGAAGACCGAGCAGCCGTATGACGGTTCGACAGCCTAGGCATCGATCTCCCATATGGACTGATTCTGCTCAACAGCCGCTCTATCGCTCAACGAAAGACAGAAGACATGACCAATAACAACAGGCTGGAAGGCAGGGTGGCGGTGGTTACCGGCGCTGCGGCGGGCATTGGCCAGGCCACCGGGGAGTTATTCGCCGAAGAGGGGGCCCGCGTGGTGCTTGCGGATCTCGCCGGTGCGGCGGTGGAACGGGTGGCCGCGGCGATCCGGGAGACCGGCGCGGAGGCCGTTGCCGTGGTTGCGGATGTCTCGACCGAAGAGGGCGCGGAGGTGGTGGTGGGGACCGCGGAGCGCCGGTTCGGCCCGGTGGATATCCTGGTGAACAACGCGGGCGTCGAACTGAAGAAGCTGGTCGAGGACACGAGCCTCGAGGAGTGGGACCGGATCCTTCGCATCAACCTGACCTCGGCGTTCCTGATGTCGCGCCGAGTTGTCCCGAGCATGAAGGAACGGAGGAGCGGCGTGATCGTGATGAACTCCTCGGTGGCGAACTTCATCGCGGGGGGTGGCACCACCGCCTACGGGGCGTCGAAGGCCGGGATGATGGCGCTGGCGCGGGGGATGGCAATGGAGGGAGCGCCCTACGGAATCCGGGTCAACGCGGTGTGTCCGGGCGTGATCGACACTCCCATGAACGAGCGGAACCTATCCAGGGCCGAGGACCCGGAAGCCATGCGGCAGTCCTGGTTCGACATCACGCCCCTGGGACGACTGGGAACTCCCCGCGACGTGGCCCAGGCAATGCTGTTTCTGGCCAGCGACGAGTCGAGCTTCGTCACGGGGTTGCCGCTTGTCATCGACGGCGGGAGAATGATCCACTAGGTAGTTGTAGGGAGGACCCCGCAGTTCCCCCGGCGGTTATACGGCCGCCACCTCTTCGTAGACCTCGGGCCGGCGGTCGCGGTAGAAGGCCCAGTAGCGGCGCACCTCTTCCACCATCCCCAGATCCAGTTGGCGCACCAGCACCTCGTCCTCGGTGTCCGAGGCGGTCTCGCCCACGATCTCCCCGCGGGGATCCGCGAAGTAGGAGGAGCCGTAGTAGTCGGTGCCCTCGAGGTCTTCGGCGCCCACCCGGTTGATGGCGCCCACGAAGTACTCGTTGGCGACCGCTGCGGCGGGCTGTTCCAGCTGCCAAAGGTGTTTGGAGTGGCCCCGGGTGGTGGCGGATGGGTTGAACACGATCCGGGCGCCTTTCAGGCCCAGCACTCTCCACCCCTCGGGAAAGTGGCGGTCATAGCAGATATACACCCCGATTCTTCCCACCGCGGTGTCGAAGATCGGGTATCCCAGATTGCCCGGCCGGAAATAGAACTTCTCCCAGAATCCCTGCACTTGGGGAATGTGGGTCTTCCGGTACTTGCCCAGATAGGTCCCGTCGGCGTCGATCACCGCCGCGGCGTTGAAGAAGGTGCCCTCGTCCACCACCTCGTATATGGGGACCACCAGCACCATCCCGGTCTCTTTGGCCACGGCGATCATGCGCTGGATGGTCGGTCCGTCGGGGATCGGTTCTGCCCAGGAGTAGTTGTCGCTGTCCTGAACGGTGCAGAAATAGGGGCTGTTGAATATCTCCTGGAAACAGAGCACCTGGGCACCCTGTTCGGCGGCCTCCCGGGCATAGGAGATGTTTTTCTCCACCATGGACTCCTGGTCGCCTGTCCACTCCGACTGGACCAGTGCGGCCTTTACCACTTGGTTGGACATTCAATCTCTCCTTTACTGCTGCCGGGTCCGATTGAAACCATGTGGACCTAATCACCGCGAATGGCGTTCAGATAGTTGTAAATGGTAATTCGGCTGACTCCCATCGCCTCGGCCACGGTCTCCACCGACTTTCGGATCAGGAATACGCCTTGCTCATCGAGGATGCGCACCGCCGCCTGCTTCTTCTCCCTTGGCAGATCGCCCAGCTTGCCACCCATCCGGCTCTCCACGACCGCCACGATCCGCTCGACCGCTCCGTGGATGTCTTCGGGACGGGCCAATCCGATCATGGCCTGGTTCCAGACCGCCGGTTCATCGGAAGCCGTAACGCCGCCGTGGGCCGAGCTCGGGGTGTGGCCGACCACCTCGGAGACCGGGCCGATCGAGGGATCTGCGAGGCTTTTGGTCAGGGTGATGGAGATCCGGGAAGCTCCCTTTTCGAAGGCGGATCTGAGCACTGTTGGCAACACCGAAGTTAACGTCTCGTAGTCGCCATCCACAGTGTTTCCGAACGGCCCCATTGTCATCTCCAGACCATGCCGTTGCAGGATGTTCTGGGTCCCGAGTACGTGTGGTCCGGGATTCCCCTCCTCGAATGGCTCAACCAGGAACTCCAGGCGACACATTTCTTGGTGTGGGGACTGCTCAGAGGTCATGGGGAATTGGGCACTGTAAGACATTTGACAAATTGTAAAGGCTTATGGTACAGTCAGCTGGGATGAGCCGCAACTTGAAGTTAGGGGCCGCCCAACTCGGTCCCATCGCCCGGGAGGACACCCGCAAGGACGTCGTAGAGCGCCTTTTGAATCTGCTGGCCGAGGCCGGTGATCGAGGCGTGGAGTTGTTGGTTTATCCGGAGTTGGCTTTGACCACCTTTTTCCCGCGCTGGTATCTCGAGGATGAGGAGGAGATGCTCTCCTTTTTCGAGAAGGAGATGCCCTCCGACGACACCCAGCCCCTCTTCGATGAGGCGGCCCGCCTGGGCATCGGTTTCTGCCTAGGGTACGCAGAGTTGCACACCGATTCGGATGGCGTAACCCACCGCTACAACACCCAGATGCTGGTGGAGCGGGATGGATCGGTAGTGGCCAAGTTTCGAAAAGTCCACATCCCCGGACATGCCGAGGTCCAGGGCTGGAGGCCCTTCCAGCACCTCGAGCGGTACTACTTCGAACCGGGACCCGACGGCTTCGGGGTGTGGCGGGCTTTCGGGGGGATAATGGGCATGGCGATCTGCAACGACCGGCGTTGGTCGGAGACCTACCGGGTAATGGGGCTGCAGGGAGTGGAACTGATCATGATCGGCTACAACACCCCTTCCTTCTACGCTCCCGATCCCCAGCAGAATGCTCTGCAGAACTTCCACAACCATGTGGTGATGCAGGCGGGCGCCTACCAGAACGGATGCTGGGTGGTGGGAGTGGCCAAGGGAGGGATCGAGGAGGGGATAGACCACATAGCACAGAGCGTGATTATCGCTCCCTCCGGCCAGATCGTCGCCCAGACGATAACCACCGGTGACGAGCTGGTGGTGGCCAACATCGACCTGGACTTCTGCTCCTTCTACAAGGACACCGTGTTCAAATTCGACCTGTACCGGGTGCCGGAGCACTATCGACTGATCAGCCAGACCAGAGGAGTGATCCTCCCCCCCGAGGAGTAGACCATGACTCTCATCGAAGCTCCTCCCACCGTCGCCTTCCGTCTCAACGGTGAGGACGTCTCGGTCCGGGGCGACCACCCTCATCTGCTGGCAGCCCTGCGCGAGGAGTTGGGGGTCACCTCGCCGAAGGACGGGTGCGCTCCTTCCGGACAATGCGGGTGCTGCACGGTGCTGGTGGCCGGGCGCGCCGTGGTGAGCTGCCAGGTTCCCCTCACCAGGGTGAGGGGCAAGGAAGTCGTAACCGTGGAGGGACTCGATCCGGTGGAGAGGGACCGCATGGCCCGCGGCTTCGCGGCCACCGGCGCCCTGCAGTGCGGGTTCTGCACCCCGGGCATCGTGATCCGGACCAAGGCTCTCATCGACCAGAAGGGGTCGGCGCTGGACCGGAGGACCATCAACGGCCGGCTGGGAGCCCATCTGTGCCGCTGCACCGGCTACACAAAGATCGTGGAGGCCATCGAGTTGTTGGCCTCCGGAGACCCGATTCCCACCGTCGCCCGCCCCGGCGGGGTCGGGAAGGACGGCGCCAAGTACGAGGCGCTGGAGTTGACCCTGGGGGACCGTCCGTACATCGACGATCTGATGTCTCCGATGATGCTGCATGGTGCCGTGCGTCTCACCGACCACTCCCGGGCGGACGTGTTGGCGATCGACACCTCTCCGGCCGAGGCCTATCCGGGGGTCGTGCGGGTGATTACGGCCGCCGATGTCCCCGGAGAGCTCCGGGTAGGGCTGATCCACAAGGATTGGCCGGTCTTTATCCCGGTGGGGGGCCGCACCTCATATTCGGGAGACGTCTTGGCGATGGTGGTGGCGTCCGACGTGCAGACTGCCCGCGAAGCTGGCCGGTTGATCGAGGTCGAGTACCGCGTCCTGACCCCCATCAGCGATCCCGAGCAGGCGCTGGCGTCGGAGGACGCGGTGTGGGAGCTAGACGGGAATCTCCTGTCGCTCTCGGTCTACAAGCGGGGGGACGTGGAGGAGGCGCTTTCCCAATCGGCGCACACCATTCATGAGACTTTCAAGACCCAGCGGGTGGAGCACGCTTTCCTGGAGCCGGAGTCGACGGTGGCGGTTCCCTTTCCCAACGGCGACCTCCACGTCTATTCGGGAGGCCAGGGAGTGTGGGACGACCGCAACCAGATCGCCTCGGTGCTGGGGATGGATCCCTCCCGGATCACAGTGGAACTGGTCTCCAACGGAGGCGCCTTCGGGGGGAAAGAAGACATGGCCAACCAGGCCCAGACCGCTCTTGCCGCTCACCTCTTGGGCAGGTCGGTGAAGTGCACCCTCACCCGCGAGGAGTCTCTGCACATCCACCCCAAGCGCCACCCCATCCGGATCGAGTTGTGGGCGGGCTGCGACGCTCAAGGGAGGCTCACCGCCCTCAAGACGCGAATGCTGGGTGACTCCGGACCGTACGCCTCGGTGGGGATGAAGGTGCTGGAGCGGGCCGCCGGACACGCCAGCGGCCCGTACGTGGTGGGCGCCATAGACGTGGAGGCGGCCGCGGTGCGCACCAACAACTCGGTGTGCGGGGCGTTCCGCGGCTTCGGCGCCAACCAGGCCCAGTTCGCCATGGAGGGAGTTATGGATCGTTTGGCGGAGAAGGTTGGGATCAGCGGCTGGGAGATGCGGGCTCGAAACGTGATCGAGCCGGGTGTGGTTTGGGGGCCGGGACAGATCATGGATGAGGGATCGCGAGGAGCGCGGCGTTGCCTGGAGGCCGTCAAGCCTCATTACGACCGCGCGATCGAAGAAGGAAAAGCCGTTGGGGTGGGGCTCGGGTTGAAAAACTCCGGTCTCGGCAACGGCTTTCGTGAGGTATCCCGCTCCGTGGTGCGGTTCCGTCCGGACGGGACCGTGGAAGTCCGCCACTGCTGGACCGAGATGGGCCAGGGTGTGCACACCGTCGCCTTGCAGGTGGCGGTCGAGGAGTTGGGGATCGATCCCGATCGGATAGAGGTAATGGTCGACACTTCCCGGGAACTGGGCGCCGGACAGACCACCGGTTCCCGGGGGACCCTTATGGTGGCTGGCTCGGTGGCGGACGCCTGTCGGAAGGCGTTGGAGGGAGGGTGTGAGCCGGGAGTGGACTATTACGGTGTCTGGGTGGTCGACTGGACGAACAGTCTCAAGGAGAAGGTTGAGAACCCGGTTATCCATTCAGCTTTCGGCTACGCCAGCCAGTTGGTGATCGCCGATCCGGAGACCGGGAAGGTCGAGAAGGTGGTGGCCGCCCATGATGTCGGGAAGGCGGTTAACCCGGCTCTGTGCGAAGGCCAGATCGAGGGCTCTATCCACATGGGCCTGGGATACGCCCTTTCAGAAGACTATCCCTGCGACTCCGAGAGCCGACCCACCAACATGACCCTGCGCAGTCTGGGGATCATCCGCGCCAAGGACATGCCGGAGGTGGAGGTGATCCTGGTGGAGGAGCCCCAGCCGAACTCTCCTTACGGTATCAAGGGGGTGGGAGAGATCGGTTTGGTGCCGACCGCCGGCGCAGTGGCCGCGGCCCTGCACCAGGTGGATGGGGTTTGGCGTACTCAGTTGCCGTTCAACAAACACCACCCCCTCGGACGAAGGCGCTGACATGAACCGGGAAACCCCCGGGCTGGTCTGCGCTCATCATCATCTCTACTCGGCCCTGGCCAGGGGTATGCCCGCCCCTCCCTGCCTTCCCACGAGCTTCGGTGAGATCCTGGAGCAGATCTGGTGGCGGTTGGATGTCGCCCTGGATGAGGAGATGATTTACTGGTCGGCCAAACTGGGCGCCCTGGAGGCCTTGGAGCGGGGCACGACCGCCATCGTGGACCATCACGCCTCCCCTTCTGCGATCGAGGGCTCCCTGTCATTGATCGCCGATGCGTGCGCGGCCGTGGGGGTGAGGGTGGCGTGCGCCTACGAGGTGACCGACCGGCACGGGCGTGACGGCGCCCGCCGGGGTCTTGAGGAGAACCGGCGATTTCTCTCGGAGGGCGGGAAGGGTTGGGTGGGCGCCCACGCCTGCTTCACCCTTTCGGATCAGACCCTGGATGAGGTATGCGGGCTGGCAGACGACCTGGGGGTCGGGGTGCACATCCACGTGGCGGAGGGGATCGAGGATCCCGACGCCGGACGGCGCCTCGAATCCAGGTCCCGGGAGAACTGGCTCCTGGGGCATTGTGTTCACCTCGACAGGGACTTGAAGGGAGTGATACTGCACAATCCCGAATCCAATCTGAACAACGGGGTGGGTTATGCCCGGCCCACCAGGTTTCCCAACCGCGTGGCCCTGGGGACCGACGGGATCGGGGGTGACATGCTGGGAGCCTTCCGGGCCGCGTACCTCCGGATGCGGGAAGAGGATGTCACATCGTCTCCGGAGATTGCCTGGTCGTGGTTGGAGACCGGCTGGGAGCTCTTCCCCGAGGCTCGGGGAGACCGGGTGGTCTGGTCGCATGATCCCATGGATCCCTGGCACCTGGCTTTCACCCCTGGTGTGCGGCCTCTCCGGGTGGAGGTGGGAGGCGAGGTCGTTCTTTCCGAGGGTCGGTCCACCCGGGTCGACCCCGACGAAGTGCGGGCCAAGGCCGCCGAGCATGCGGCCCGTCTCCATGCCCGCCTGTAGATAGAAGGGAGCTATAAGAAATGTCCTCCGGCGCCGATCCCCTAACTCCCTATCCGCTGGACATGCTGTTGGGGAGGGTGGCCGCCGAATGGGAGTCCCGGCAGCGGATTTTCGATCTGCCCTTTGCCAGGGTATGGAAGCGGCCGCCCGATCTCGACCTGGGATTCTCCTTCCTGGGCCGTCCCTGCGCCTCCCCGGTGGGTCCGGCCGCCGGGCCCCACAGCCAGATGACCCAGAACATCGTGCTGTCCTGGCTGGGCGGGTCCCGGCTCTTTGAGCTGAAGACCGTTCAGGTTCTCGACCGCCTGGAGATAGCTCGTCCCTGCATCGACATGCAGACCATCGGCTACAACATCGAGTGGAGCCAGGAACTGCGGGTGGAGGAGTCTCTGATCGAGTACGTGAAAGCATGGATGATGATCAGGATTCTCAACAACTGGGAGCCGGTGTCCGAGTTGGTGGGCCCCGATCCGGGCCCCTTTGTCTTCGACATGTCGGTTGGCTATGACCTGGAGGGGATCTCCACGGAGAAGGTCTCCGACTTCATAGTGGAGATGAAGAACGCCAAGAACCGGATCGACTCCTTCCGGCCTCAGATACCCGAGCCGTTCGCCCATCTTCGGGACCTCGACTTCCCGTCCCGGATCGCCGACACGGTGACGCTTTCCACTTTCCACGGTTGCCCGCCGCACGAGATCGATGCGATAACCAAGCATCTGATGACCCGTCATGAGTGCGATGTGATCGTCAAGCTCAATCCCACCCTGCTGGGAATCGGAAGGGTGCAGGAGATCCTCCACGAGACCCTCGGTTACGAACACATCCCGCTTCTGCCCCAGGCCTTCGTGGACGACCTGCAGTTCGACCAGGGGATAGAGCTGATAGAGGGATTGCGGGAGTTTGCCCGCCGTCACGGCCGGCGGTTCGGGATCAAGCTCAGCAACACCCTGGTGGTGGGCAACGACAAGGGGTGGATGCCCGACGATCCCATGTACCTCTCCGGGCCTCCCCTCCATGTCATCACCTCGACGCTCCTGGACGAGTTGATCTGCGCTCTGCCCGGTGTCTTCAACCTGGCGGGGCACGGAGGCGACGTACAGGTGAGCTTCTCGGCAGGGGTAAGCAAGGAGAACCTCTCCGACACCCTGGGGATGGGAGTGGCGCCGGTCACGGTCTGCTCGGATCTGCTCAAGCCCGGCGGCTATGGCCGCCTTGCGCCCATGCTCAACCGCCTGGCCTTGGAGATGCGCCGGGTGGGAGCCGAAGATCTGGCTTCCTGGCATCATCACAAGTGGGAGTTGGCGCGCGCCAGGGGATACCGGGGGCCGGTGGAGGCCCATGTGATGGCCATGAGCGGCGGCAAGGAGACCGGCTTCTACCATCTCTCGGGGAACGAAAAGTTGCCGCGAGCGGTGGACAAGGTCCTCCAGATGTGGGGATGCGTTGCCTGCAACTTCTGCGTTACGGTGTGTCCCAACGACGCGGTGATCCGCCTGGCCACCGTGCCCGAGCTTCAGGATGAGCTGACCGACCGGTGGCAGTACTTCATCCTGGCCGAGTTGTGCAACGAGTGCGGCAACTGTTTGACCTTCTGTCCCGAGGAGGGCGATCCGGCGGTGCTCAAGCCCCGGCTGTTCGTGGACCGCGACCGGTTCGAGGCCGACCAGGACCAGGGATTCTTCGTAACACCCACCGCCGACCGGCTGGGGGTGCTGGCCAGCCCCGGCTATGAGAAGGAAGTGGCGCCTCTCACTGCCATGCTCAACGGCGCCCAGGGTCTGCCGCTCCGGACCGCCGAGTTGCCGACCTAGGCGATAGCCTTCTGAGTAAAGCCGGGTCCCCGGCGGGCCGACAGGCGTCGTTTCCCGCGCCGGCTGAGGTGCCTACTCATCAGAAATCCCAGCGACGTGCCGGCCCAGGCCGCAGGGTCCATCCAACCGACCGAGTCCTATGTCCGTCCTCACGCGGCGCGGGGCCTCGTCATGGCTGCCATCTCCACCGTGCTGTTCGCCGTGGTATCCGTTGCGGTGTTCGACCTGTTCTCCCACCACAACGCCCTGGAGTTGACCTTCCGGATGAACTTGGCGGGTTTCGTGATTTTCCTGGTGATCGGTTGGTGGAGGAAGGCCCTGCACCCTCGGGGTCATCTGCGCACCCTCGTGCTTCTTGGGGTGTGCGTGGTAGCCGCAACGGTCATGTACTACGTGAGCCTGTCGCGTCTCGGCCCGGGTCCCTCGGCCACCTTCGCGTTCATCATGGTCCCCACGGTGCTCATCTGGACGCAGATAAAGCACGGAATTCCCGTGCCGGCACGGGCATGGGCTGCGGCGGGCATCGTCTGCCTGGGCGTCTCCCTGGCAACCCAGACCTGGACGTGGGAGCGGGCCGACCCGATCGGCATCGCTGGCGGGTTCGGCTCGGCCGCCTGCATGGGGGGCTATCTGCTGTTGGTGGACCGTCTGAGGGGCCTTTCGCCGGTGACCGTCGGAGTGTGGTTCAGATTCTCGGCAGCGATGCTGGTACTGCCGCTCTCCGGGATAGGGCCCATCGACCTGCCGGTATCGAAGTGGCTGGCCCTCGGCGTCGCCGCCGTGGCCAGCGCGGTCGGAATCCTGCTGGAGATCGCCTCGGTGGCTAGCGCCGGCCCGGGCACGGTGGGGACGGTCCTCACCGCCCAGCCGGTCGTGTCCTCGGCGGTGGCGTGGCTGGCCCTGGGAGAGAGCCTGACCTGGATGCAAATCGCCGGTATCGCAGTTGTGGCCCTGGGAGGTTTGACCCTCCATGGCCGCCCGAGACTGAAAGTCCGGTCGGACAAGAGACCCACGTCTCTGCGCCCGCAACACTCCGATCCGTAGCTATAAAATACGACGGGAACCGGGAGGCTTGAAAGCTTCCACCACGGCTCTTCGCAAAGGAGTCATCTGATGGACGGAACGGTCTCTTTCACCCAGATGTCAGACAGGACCGCCGACGACTACGCGCTCCTCTCCGAGTACGAACAGGAAGAATTGGACGAGTTTCCGGATCGAGTGCTCGAGTGGCTCCGTTCCATGGACGAGCACACCGGATACCAGATCACCCGGCTGGGTCACTCCCTGCAAGCCGCCACCCGCGCCCACCGGGCCGGGGAGGGCGAGGAGATGGTGGTGGTGGCGTTGCTCCACGACATCGGCGACGTCCTGAGTCCCGCCAACCACTCGGAGGTGGCGGTGGCTCCGACCTGATGTCTCCGAATTCGAATTTGCAGACTCTGGCGCTGGACGATGGTTCCGGACTCCGCGTGGTCCGGGCCCGGTTTATGGATGAAGAGAAGTTCGACTGGACTCTGTTCGAGGGATTCGAGCGTCTGCGGGTTCTGACCTTTTCCGCCAGCAGTGCAGCCGTGGTCAAGATGCTGGACGACTTCTCTTTCGAGAGCTTCGAGTGCGTATTCGGCAGCGAGGCCGTTCTCGGGAACTTCTTGGAGGTCATCGCCTTCCAGAGTGTGGTGACGGGACAGACGCGGGCGGCCATCATGGGTTTGAAAGACGAGCGGCACCGCCGCATCCTGGAGAGGATCGCCACCGGACAGGCCAGGTTCTGGGTCCTTCGCCAGTTTGTGGCCCATGCCAAGTTGTACCTCCTGTCCTCTGCGCGCAGCACCCGGGTGATTGTGGGTTCGGCCAATCTGTCCGAACGGGCATTCTCGGGGAACCAGCCTGAGACCCTGGTCGTCTTCGACAACGACCAGGCGGCTTGGGGCCACTACAGTCGCATGTTCGAGGCCATCCGGGACTCGGGCGCCGACGAGATATCGCTTCCCGAGGACCGGATAGTCCAGGCCGAGATCGAGGTGACCGAAGCCCCGGTGCTGTCCGACGACTCCACGACAGTGGTCATAGAAGCACCGGATCCGGCGGTGGTCGAGATGTCGGTGCCGGTGCAGGTGGAGCGGATCGAGAAGGTGGTGGCGGTGTTGAAGCCACGCCTGGCGGCCGCAATCCCCAATTTCCGATCCGGGCGACAGCGGATCACCCCGGTCGTCAAGCGGGAGTTGAGCCGCATACGTCTGGTCAAGTCCAGTGACGAAGCAGACAGTCGCTACTTCTCCCTGGACAGGATCAATGGAAAGGCGATGTTGTCCGGAGAGGACCTTCCTCTTCGGTGGGACAGTCGGTCAGTCCGCACCGACGCCAGCCTGATCCTCGACTTCTTCGGGAACTACGAGGGGGCGTTCGAAGGTGATGTTCCCGCTCACCAGCGCGACTACTTCACTCTGATGGCCTGGCTTTACTTCTCTCCTTTCATCTGTGATCTCCGTTCACTGGCGCATCTCCGGGACAGCGATGTGGTTCGCTATCCCTCATTCGCGATCATCTTCGGCAAGTCCAACTGTGGCAAGACCAGTCTGGTGGACACCCTCACCACCTCTATGTTCGGTCGTCCCCACACTGTCGACAAGCGGAGTTTCACCACCGCCCAGTTGCGCGGCCTCCAGCACGCTTACCGGCGTCATCCGGTGGTGTTCGACGACATCGGGCGGAGAGCCTTCAACCAGCACGGCAGGGACATAATCAAAGACGAGTTGCCTCCCTCCGTCTCCGAGTACCCGGGTTTCGTCCTGTCGATGAACGCTGAGCCGCACTCTTTCCCCGATGAGATCGCCAAACGAAGCATGATGACCTACACCACCACCGCTCTCCCTGCCCACAACGAAGGTCTGCGGCAGAAGCTGCAGGGCGAGGTCCAGCAAATCCGAAAAGCCCTGACCGGTCATCTGTACCGACGCTACCTGGCAGAAGTGATGGCCCGTTTGGAACTCGACCGGCTTCCCGAGGACTGGTTGGCGATTTCGTCCTCCGTTCTCCTCGGCATTCTGGAGGAGGCCTCCGATGGCGCGCCACCACCATGGTGTCGGCAGGTGACCTGGCTCGATTTCGCCGATAAACGTTACGACCGCGTGAGGGACCGGGTCCTGCACCTGCTCCGACTGTCGGCCTACACCAAGAGGGAAAGCGAGGGTCCCGTGGGCTGGACCATAGATGGGAACAACGTCATCGTCTGGGAGCAGCGAGACGCCTTCGGCAGACGCGCTTTCGCCTGGGAGGATCTGCCGTCCACTCTCATAGACGAGGCCGCCAGCGGTGGCGACCGGACAGTACTACACCGAAAGAGCCTCGAAAGCTTCCTCGGTCGCCCCCTGCGCCCGAGGGGGCACTGGTGGAGGCGTAGCCGGTAGGGGGCAGGATGCAGAGGGCATTGTGATCAACCGAGTTGCAAATCGCGATTTGGACACATTTGAGTAGCCAGCGCATTTAGCCCCCCCACCGACCACAAACCAGTCGGATAATCCAGGCTCAACAAGGTCCCTCCTGACCCATTCTGATATCTGAAGGTGTGGGTGACCTGAGAATCGGTTCTTATCATCTTCGGCTAATGGCTACCGCAACTTATTAACTGACTCCTGAGGCGAGGGCTCGGATCAAGATTGATGTGCAGTTGGAGGCATGTGGCTGGGTGGTTCAGGACTATCAAAAGGCGGCCCAGGAGGGTGTGGCGGGTGACCCGTTCTGTGAGCGTCACGACCGCCACCGGATGGTTCTCGCTTGCATTTGACAGCCAGCAATTCTGGCTGCCGCGAGCAACCACCGGTGGAGTTTCCTGCCCTTGGACCCCACCGGATTGACCGGGATAATTCCCATGCTTACGATGGGCTGCCGCTGACCTCCCAATGGTTGGCTTACCGCCGGTGACGGTTGTGCACGCCTCTAGCACGGACGTTTATAGACTCAGGAAACGGGCTCCACTCGAAGGACCGCCTTGGTGGTAAGGATGTACATCTCTCCTGAGCCGTCGGTTCCGAAGGAGACCACGTTGCCCAGGTCGGGAGCCCATTCTCGCACATCCATTGCCAGGGAACCGTCCCATCGGAAGCTGCGGAGGTAGCCGCCGCAGTAGTCGGAGTAGAAGTAGTGGCCCTGGAGGCCCGGCATGCTGTTACCTCGGTAGACGACGCCGCCGGTCACCGAGCAGGTTCCTCGGTCGCCATGGGCGATCTCCAGCACCGGCAGGGTGAGGCCGGTCGGATCACATCCCTGCCGTGGCTCATAGCAGTGGAAACCCTCGGTGATCGGCCATCCGAAGTTGAGGCCCGGCACCGACAGGTTGGCCAGGCTGATCTCCTCGTATGCGTCCTGGCCGACATCGGCGATGTAGGTCAGGCCGGTGGGCTCGTCGATCCAGAAACGCCAGGGGTTGCGGAGGCCGTACCACCACACCTCCGAGGTCACCTGGTCGGGCTGGATGCGCACCACCGCCCCCAGGGGAGTATCCGGCCGCTGGCCGTGGCCGTAGTAATCGCCCGCCCGGCCGCCGTCGCCCAGACCCAGGTACAGGTAGCCGTCGGGTCCGAACTGGATCATCCCACCGTTGTGATTGGTGGCGGGTTGCTGGGCGAAGAAGATGATTCTCTCCGAGTCGGGATCCGCGGTTCGTCCGTCTGCGGCAAGGGAGAACTCGGAGACGACGGTGTGGCCGCCCAGGTTGCTGTAGTGGACGAAAAGGCGATTGGGCTGGACCGGATGGAGGGCAATGCCCAACAGACCCTGCTCTCCCCGGGGGGTCACCTTCTCTGAGATGTCCATCACCGGCGGATCGGCGATTGCGTCATCGAGCACATAGAGAACCCGTCCTCCCTGTTCGGCCAGGTAAGAGTGGCCGGCGCCCGGCGATGCGGTGAGAAAGATGGGGTTTTGCGCCCCCTGTGCGACTTCGACGAATCGGAGAGAGTCGGGAGGCAGCGCCCTGGTGGTGGGGGGACCCTCCTCAGGTTCGGGGGGCGGGGAAGCGTCAGAGGGAAGGGAGGTCGCGGCGGAGGTGGTAGTGGCCGTGGAGGTGGGAGTCGTCTGGTCGCTCTCGGATGGGGAAGCTTCGTCGGATGGCGGGGAGGGCCCTTCTTCAGGAGGAGATGCAGCGGTTGCAACGGTGGTGACCGGAGAATTGGTGATAGGCGAGGACTGAGCAGTGGTGGTCTCCGATGTCTCAGGTGGGAGGACCCTTTCTTGGGGATCAGAGCAGGCCGCGATCATCAGCACCGCCGCCAAGCACGCCAGGTTCCTGCTGTTCCATAGTGACATGTGAGTTGGGTCCTCCTCTCGATATCCGAAACCTACTGGACTAGGGGGTCAACAAGGCCGCCCTAAGGGGCTCGGGGAGGCTCCCTTCCGCAGGTGCTGATCATCTATATGATGAATGGCATGGAGGATCGAGCGTCCCGGACCCCGCGCCGTTCCACCAGCACCTCCGTGTTCGGAGCAGGTCGACGAGAGAGTCATGACTCGTCGGCCTTTTACGCCCGTTTCAAACCACCGGTTATCGATGACGACAATCGGGTCGGCTCCTGTCCCGACATAGACGGTCCGTTCCTGGGAGATGCCCGGTGGATGGGAGAACTTCCCGACCGGTCCGTTGCTTTGGTGGTTACGTCACCTCCCTACTTCGTGGGGAAGGAGTACGAGGACGCGGTGCTCCAGGCTGCTCGTTCCAACTCTCTTTCGGCTGAACTTCCGGGAAACTACCGGGAGTATCTCCGGCTTCTTTACGATGTCTTCGCCGAGTGCCGCAGGGTTCTGGAGCCGGGCGGGCGCATGGCCGTCAACGTGGCCAATCTGGGGAGAAAGCCCTATCGTAGCCTCTCCGCCGATGTGATCGGGATCTTCGAGTCTCTCGGCTTGCTGCTCCGGGGGGAGATCATTTGGCGCAAGGCATCGGCAGCCAGTGGTTCCTGTGCCTGGGGCTCGTTTCGCAGCCCTGCCAATCCGGTGCTCAGGGACGTGACTGAGCGGGTGATCATCGCGTCCAAGGGTCGGTTTGATCGGGCTCTTACTTCTGCTCAACGACAAGCACAGGAGCTTCCCTTCCGTCCCAGCCTGGCTAACGACGAATTCGTCGAAGCGACCCTGGATGTGTGGGATATTCCCGCTGAGAGCGCCCGTCGGGTGGGTCACCCGGCGCCTTTTCCGGTGGAGCTTCCCTTGAGGCTTATTGATCTCTATACATACCGAGACGACCTGGTGCTCGACCCCTTCATGGGGTCGGGAACTACTTTGGTGGCTGCTCGCCGAGCAGGGAGGAGAGGGGTCGGATACGACATAAACCCCGAATACGTGGACATGGCTCGGCAGAGGTTGGAGGTTGCTCACCGCCGACCCTTCCCGGAGGAGGAGATGGAGATTGCTTCGTCTCCCAACGGTGTCGCCGATGGAGGGGCCATCGCCGGTGAAACCACAGAGCACTTCCAAGCGCGGGCGTTGCGGGAAGGGAAGAAAGCCCAGGACTTGGCGAGGGACGCGTTGAGTCATGCGGAGTTTGAGATTCTCAGGACCAATCCCCGGATCGCCAGGTTGGGCATCCAGTTCAACTTCCTGGTCGAGAACCGGCATGGCCGGAGGTGGTACGTGGACGTCTCGGGGGCTTTCACCACCGTCCGTCCGGGACTCATGCGAACCGACACCCTGTGGAAGACGCTGGGCCGCGCCCACGTCCATCACATGGCGGGGGACGGGACTCCGCTCCTGATACTGACCTCGAACCTGCCCAAGCCTGGAGCCGAAGGATGGAAGGCTCTGAAGTCGGTGGGACCCCGAAGCGTGTTCGACGCCATCGAGATCTTCGACCCGGAGGGGGCCGACCGCCTCGGGTCCTACGGAAGGGAGGACATAAGCCGCCCCACAAAGGGGTTCTGGACTCCCGAGCAGATCGAACAGGCCTTCGGGAGATAGGTTGGGAGGGGCGAGCGGGCCGACCCCTCACCCAGGCGGCGTCAGGTTGATGGGGCTCACCCTGTAGATCAAACTGGACTCGGAAAAGTCAGACTGTCACACCCCCCTCTTACGGTTATGGAGAGACAGCAACAGGGCTATCACCACCAGGAGGTGTGAACCATGACCGGGATTAACCGGACAAGAGAACCCCAGAAGACTCGGGAGGAGCGGGGGGTAGTAGAACTCAGAAAAGACAGCCTGGCATTCCGCTTTCCTCAGGTCCATAAGGACGCTGAGTTTTCCCTTGACTTTCAGCGCACTCTCCGGATACCCGACGACGGTCGGGAACACTATCTGCCACCCGGACTGGGGATATTCCCCATGGAACTGGTGGACGACTACGCGGACCGGGTCCCGGAGGCGTGGCGAGAACACGGCGGGGTCTTTCTTCCCATGTACCAGTCCGAGGCGATGTGGATCAACTTCAACGGCGCCTACCCCATGGCCGTCAAGGTGGCGGCCGGGAAGATCAACGCGCTGACCGGGGAGGAGTGGTCAGAGGACCTCTGCAAGGATCCCCAGGACTATCTCGTGCGCCCCGACCAGCCGTGGCTGGACGGGTTCAGTGTCAAGCGGGGCCTGATCCGCCAGTTCGTGGCGATGCGGCTGGGTGAAGGGTATACGGCCGAGGAGCAACTGACCAGCGAGGCCCGCCACGGCGGCGTCCAGATCACCGCCTATCCGATGAAGGCCACGGAATATGAGGAGCGCTACCGCAGAGTGGACAGACGTTCCGATGTCTCGTACAGCATGGCCGCCCCTCCTATGGAAATGGGTCTGGCCCCCGGGGGGCTCATGCGCCAGGAGATCTACTCCGACGAGTACGGATTCGACGTGTGGGATACCACGGCCGGCGCCAGTTGTTACGTGCACATCGTTAACAGCCTCCAGTACTTCTCGGTGTCCGGGGTTTCCCCGCCGCACCGACCTCCCACCGCGGAGAAGTATGCCGAGGCGGGGTTGCCGTGGTTCGACTATTACGACGCCGACCTGACGGCTCTGACGGGTGCGGAGAAGCTGGCCGGGTTGGACAGTGTCGCCCAGCGCCAGGTCAAGGAGGGAAGGGTGGTCCGCTCCGACGGCCCCCTGGGTCCGGTGGTCGTCCAGCCTCTCTCGGCCAAGGATCGGTCGCCGGTCGGTTAGGGCAGATGAGGCTTTTGCCGGCTTTGACCTCTTTGGTGGTTTATGGACGTCGCAGTAGCTGTAGCAGTGGGTATCTGGAGGATGTTTGTTCCGCTGGTCGCGTGTAGGAACCCGGTTGGGACTGTTGTGGGGACGCGACGAACGATCCTCCAACCCGATGTCGCCTTCCTCCTGCCACCGGCGCAGCCACCGGTAGACGGTTTGGCGAGAAACCCCCACCGACTCAGCGGCCCGAGCCGCCGGCCACCCTCCCACCACAACCCGATCCACCAACAACCGCCTTCCGAACGGTGTCAACTTCCTACAGTTGGTCCTCACGAGGGCCTCCTTTTGATTCGAAGGATTGGTTTCCCACAAATCAAACCAGGGAGGCCCTCACCCTCCAAACAATTTGTCAACCACGTCCCTGGGAAGTACAACTAGGCATTTGTTTCACCCACTCCCGGGTGGCGTGATGGGCGAAGGTCACCCAACCTTTGCGGACCGGGATGATCATGCCGGCCTTTATGAGGCGGTGTCTGTAGACACCCGCATAACCGACGGTCACTCCCAGACGATCAGCCACATCGGCCAGCCGGGAGTCGAAGGCGTCCAGGGTCATGGCCATCAGAAACCGCCTGTCCACATAGGAGAGACCCTTCCAGACAGGTGCGAGAACCAACCGAGGCATCTGTCTTTCGGCTGCCGCGATTCCCGCAGCGGCTTCGTGGAAGGTGATTCCGGCATGCGGATCCGAGGCTGCTTTCCAGATGTGAAACCCCACCAGTTGGGTCATGAAGGCGTAGCCCGAGACTGCCTGGACGGCGGCACGCAGACCCTCGGGGGCGATGGTGGCCTTCTGGATACTGATGGGTAGGGCCAGTGCCTTAGCGGTGTCCTCGTCGCTGAGTGGTCCGATGTCTCTCCGGGCGCACCGCTGAAGGAAGGTGGCTGCGTCGCCCGCCAGCAGTGTCTCCTCGATCTGGGGGAGTCCGGCGCCGACAAAGGCGATCGGTCGGGCTTCTCTGCGGGTCAGGTGTTGGATCACACTACCGAAGCGGCGAATCTCTCCGAGGTCGCCGCCCTGTAACTCGTCGATGGTGACCAACAATCCGGCACCCTTCGAGTGGAGGACATCGCTGAGTACGGTAAGCACGTTTCGGAGGTCTTGGGAGGGCTCAGACGAAGGGCTGGTTTCGAAGTCGACGCCAAAACCTCCTGCTCGCAGTCCGGTGATTCTGCGGGCGGGTCTGGGGGCGTCAAGTTCGTCAAGAGCCGATGCCGCCGCGGAGTTGATCCGAGCCAGCAGTCCCGGGTAGGCGGCATCCTCTGGAAATAGTTATCCAGCCTTGGTTCCGGGCTAGTTCCTCTAACGCGTTGAGCATGGCCGTCTTGCCGGCGCCTCGCATCCCCAGCAACAGCAGCGTGTAGTCGGGATGGTGGGGTCCGGTTTCCAGGGCATTGTCCCAGTCGGCGAGGATGTCGTCACGCCCCGCCAGAACGGGTGGAGAGGTGCCAAAAGCAGGCGTAAAAGGGTTTTCTCGAGCGGCCATGGTGATCAAGATGTTTTGTAGCTTTTATTGTTTTTATGGGCTTTATTGTCTCCCACCTGGTTCTAGAGTTTAGGTTTTGTAGCTTTTATTGTTTTTTTGGGCTTTATTGTTTTGTGCCAGGTTCACACTGCGCCCATATAGCGGTGATGTGACCAGGCCTCGTAGACCACGATGGCCACCGCGTTGGCCAGGTTGAGGCTGCGAACGCCGGGCAGCATGGGAATGCGAGCGGTCTCGTCGACCCACAGGGCGGACGTCACCTCCTCGGGAAGCCCGGTCGACTCGGGCCCGAACAGCAGGGCGTCGCCGGGTGCGTAGTCGAGCGAGGAGTGCCAGGTGGCGCCCAGGGGCGAGAAGGCGAACACCCGTTGGGGTTCCTCGGATTCGATCCAGGCTTCGAGGCTCCCGTGCACCTGGGTGATCACCCTTTCCCGGTAGTCCATCCCCGCCCGCTTCAGGCGGGTGTCGGACATTTCGAATCCCAGGGGCTCGATGAGATGGAGAAGGCATCCGGTGTTGGCGGCCAGCCGCATGATGGCGCCGGTGTTGGGCGGTATCTCCGGCTGGTAAAGAACGATGGAGAACACGGCGGCTCCCGGCGCCGGTGGGTCAGCTCCCCGGGCCGAAGACCAGCACGGTGTTGTGGCCCCCGAAACCGAAAGAGTTGGAGACCGCCAGACCGGGTTCCCATTCCTGGCGCTCGGTCACGATGCGGTGGAGGGGAATCTCGGGGTCCTGTTCTCTCAATCCGATGTTGGGGGGGACCTGTCCCCGGCTGATGGCCAGCACGGAGGCCACCGCCTCTATCCCCCCGCTGGCTCCCAGGGCGTGGCCCGTGGTGCCCTTGATGGAGGAGACCAGCGGCTGGCGATCGCTCCAGATGTCGGCGATGACCCGCCCTTCACCGGCATCGTTGAGTGGAGTGGCGGTCCCGTGGGCGTTGATGTAGCTCACTTCCTCGGGAGTGGCCCCCGCGTCCGCCAACGCTCCCTCGAGGGCGCGGCGCGCGCCGTCGCCCTCCGGGTGGGGAGCCGTGATGTGATGCGCGTCGGAGGTGGTCCCCGCACCCAGGACCTCCGCCAGGATGTCGGCTCCGCGCTCGGTGGCTTTGTTCCATTCCTCGAGCACCAACACGGCGGCGCCTTCCCCGACCACGAACCCGTTGCGATCGATGTCGAAGGGCCTCGACTCGTCGGTGGGGGAGAGTGCCCGCGCGACCCTGAATCCGGCGATGCTGGCCGGGCGGATTGCCGCTTCGGACCCTCCCGCCACCATCAGGTCGGTGTATCCCCACTGGATCTGGCGCAGGGCGTCGCTTATGGCCTGGGCGCCGGCCGCGCAGGCCAGGGTCTGGGTGGTGGCCGGTCCGAGAAAACCGAAGGTGATGGAGATGTCGGCGGCGGCGGCGTTACCCATCATCATGGGGATGGCCACCGGCGAGGGACGAGGTCTCTCGCTGTGATTGACTGCCTCCACCAGGCCTTCGAACGACTGCATTCCGCCGATGCCGGTTCCGATGCAGGTCCCCGACCGCAGGGGATCGGTGCCATGGTCGCCCGCCATGGCCAACGCCTCGTGGGCAGCCGTCCGCGCGTACTGGGAGAACAGGTCCAGCCGTCGGACCTCGCGGCGAGGTATCCACACCGTCGGGTCCCATCCTTCAACGGCAAAAGGCCCTTTTCCCGGGTCCTTGGTGAGGCCTTCCCAGAAGGCTTCCACGCCCACGCCCGGGCTGGTGACGACTCCTACGCCGGTGACCGCGACCCTACGTTTGTTCAACCTGTCCCTCTCGTGCGGTGTGTCACGGTCACTACTCGCTTTCGGCTTGGTCCATGGCAGCGGCCTGGTAGACCCCGAAGAATATGCCCTGGGGATCGCGGCAGTAGGCGACTTGCCCGACCTCGGGAATGTCCTGGATGGGCATGACGGTCTCGCCGCCCGCAGACGAGATCGCTTCTAAGGCTTCGTGAATGTCGGGCACGTCCACGGTTATAACGGTGCGAGCCTGGTCGTCGGGTGAGGGCATCAGCGCGCCGTTGATTCCCGGCCGGTCGTCGGGGCCGGTGGTGGCCAACCAATACGGGAAGTCCCCCCATTGTTGGAAGGTCCATCCCAACGCTTTTGAGAAGAATTCCTGGCTGGCCGCCGGATCGGGACTTTGATACTCGAAATGAACCGGTCGCATGAACTTTTCCTTTCTCAGTGGGCAGCCATGTCGGGCCTGAAATCCAACTCGTACAGAAGCTCGGATCCGGCCGACGCCGCGCTTTCCAGGGAAGCGGCCTCGGGGAGGAGTTGCTCGCAGTAGTAGCGGGCGGTTGCAATCTTTTGCCGTAACCAGTCGTCGTCCGCTCCGGCCGTCCCAATCTTCCGTAGAGCTGCTTGGGCGGATCGGATCATCAGCCATCCACCCATCGCCGTGCCGAACATCGTGAGGTAGGGGTAGGCGCCCGCCAGGGCGCCCTGATAGTCGCCCCTGGCCAGGTGAGACCCCAGGGTGAGGCTGGATCGCCCGAGAATCCGGACCGAGCGGGCCAGTTCCTCGCCGGACTCCTGCAGTTCGGGGACCGAGGAGGCCTCGGCCGCGGTGACGCCAACCTGCTCCAGCAATTCCTTGACCGCTGCTCCCATACGAATGGGGAGCCTTCTCAGCACCAGGTCGATGGCCTGGATGCCGTTGGTTCCCTCATAGATTGGACTGATGCGGGAGTCGCGGAAGAACTGGGCGGCTCCGGTCTCCTCGACGAATCCCATGCCACCGTGGATCTGGATGCCCAAAGACGCCACCTCCACTCCCAGGTCGCTGCACCAGGCCTTGGCGACAGGCGTCAGGATCGATGCCAACTCCCCGGACCGGGCCCGCTCCTCATCGGTATCGGCGTAATGGGACCGGTCGACGGTGGCCACGCAGTAGAACAAGAGGGCTCTCATCGCCTCGATACGGGCCTTCATGGTGGCCAGCATCCGTCGAACGTCCGGGTGTTCCACGATCAGGGACTGCTGGCCTCTGGGAGCGCCCACCGCTCTCCCCTGGCGGCGCTCCCAGGAGAACTCCAACGCCTTCTGGTAGGCGCGCTCGGCCACCGCCAACCCTCCCTGTCCCACGGCGATCCGCGCCGCGTTCATCATGGTGAACATCCGCGCCATGCCTCCCTGTTCAGGGCCCACCAGGTAGCCGACCGCCCCGTCTTTCTCACCGTAGGAGAGCATGCAGGTGGGGCTTCCGTGAATGCCCAGCTTGTGCTCCAGGGAGACGGTCCGGATGTCGTTCAACTCACCCGGTTCCCCGTCGGGGCCCACGAGGCGCTTGGGCACTATGAACAGCGAGATTCCCTTGGTGCCCGGAGCAGCGTCGGGGGTCCGCGCAAGGACGGTGTGAATGATGTTGTCCGCCATGTCGTGGTCGCCCCAGGTAATGAAAATCTTGGTGCCGGTGATCCGGTAGGTCCCGTCCGACTGGGGGATGGCTTTGGTGGTGAGGGCGCCGACGTCGGAGCCGGCGTGGGGCTCGGTTAGGTTCATGGTGCCCGACCACTCTCCGGTGGTGAGCTTCTCCAGGTAGAGGCCCTTTTGCTCGGGAGAACCGTGCAGGTTCAGCAGGTGGACCGTTCCGGTAGTGAGAGTGGGGCACAGTGAGAAGGACAGACTCGAGGAGATCATCATCTCATCGACCGCAAACCCCACAGCCTGGGGCATCCCCCCTCCGCCCCAGTCGCCCGGCAGAGAGATCGCCTGCCAGCCCGCTTCGACGAGTTTCCGGTAGGCCTCGGCGAACCCCGTAGGGGTCTTCACCGTCCCGTCCTCGGTGAGGACCGACCCTTCGAGATCACCGACCGGATTCAGAGGGGCCACCACTTCGGAGAAGAAGCGCCCGGCTTCTTCAAGCAGTTCACCAACCGTTGCGGGATCGGCATGCTGGTAGCCGTTGAGTTTGGACAGAGACTCCAAATCAACGATGTTCTCCAGCACGAAACCGATGTCACGGAGGGGAGGTTGATAAACGCTCATCTTGCTGTAACAAAGAATATCAAGATGCCTGCCTTTGCCTTAAAGCCAAAACTTCTGGCTGCTCCGGCCTTGGCGGTCTATTCTTTGGACTCACTGATTTAGCCCACTGCCGCCCCCCGATTTCGATGACCACCCGGACAGACCCTTCACACTTCTTCAACCGGGAGCTTTCCTGGCTGGATTTCAACAGCAGGGTGCTTGCGCTGGCGGAGCAGGAGAACACGCCGCTCCTGGAGAAGGTGCGGTTTCTCTCCATCTGGGCTTCGAACCTGGATGACTTCTTCCAGATCAGGGTGGCCGGGCTCAAGGAGCAGGTCGCCCATGGGGTGATGAGGAAGAGCCCGGACGGACGCACCCCTGGGCAACAGCTCTCGGCCATCCGCGCCGAGAGCTCCGAGCAGTACCTCCGGGCTTCGAAGATCTTCTGTGATCTCTTGGCGCCGGGTCTGGACGAGGCGGGCCTGGGTCTGAAGTCATATTCCGACCTGGATGAGGAGACGGTTGCCGATCTGGACCGTTACTTCCATGCCACGGTCTTCCCGGTGCTTACTCCCCTGGCGGTGGACCCTGCTCATCCCTTCCCTCACATTTCCAGTCTCTCCCTCAACCTGGCGGTACATGTGCAAGAGGGCAGGAGCGGACCTGTCAGATTTGCCCGGGTCAAGATTCCTCCCATCCTTCCCGCCTTCGTGCCCTTACCCGATACCGGATGGTTTGTCCCGCTCGATGAGTTGATCGCAGCCAATCTTGATGAACTCTTCCCGGGGATGCGCATTCTGGACTACCACCTCTTCCGCGTCACCCGCAATGCGGATTTCGAGTTGGAGGAAGACGCGGGCGGGGACCTCCTGTCGGCCGTCGAGTCGGAGTTGACCCGGAGGCGGTTCGGCCGGGCGGTCCGCCTGGAGGTGACCGGAACGATGAGCAGCGAGGCGCTCGACATGCTCATCCGGGAATTGCAGATATCTGAGTCGGATGTCTATGTCATGGACGGGGTCCTGAACATGGCCGACCTCATGTTCATGGCCTCCCTTCCCCGGCCGGAGTTGCAATACCGTCCCTGGACATGGGTGACCCACCCCCGCCTGGCGGCGCGCATCAGCGACCACCTGGACATCTTCGAGGTGATCCGCGAGGGGGACATCCTGGTGCATCACCCCTATGACTCGTTCGCCTCCTCCGTGGAGGAGTTCATAGTGCAGGCTGCCGCCGACCCCAACGTACTGGCCATCAAGCAAACCCTGTATCGCACCGCCAGTGACAGCGTGATCATGAACGCGCTGATGGAAGCCGCCACCCGGGGAAAGCAGGTCGTCGTGCTCGTGGAGTTGAAGGCCCGATTCGACGAAGACGCCAACATCACCTGGGCTCAGAGGCTTGAAGACGTGGGCGTGCACGTCGTCTACGGGGTGGTGGGCCTGAAGACCCACACCAAGATCGCCCTGGTGGTACGGCGGGAAGGGGATGAGATCCGGCGCTACTCCCACATAGGCACCGGCAACTACAACGAACAGACCGCCCGTATCTATGAGGACCTGGGGCTGTTCACCTGTGACGAGGGGGTAGGCGCCGATTTGAGCTTCCTGTTCAACTACCTGACCGGATACAGTCGCCATTCGGTGTACCAAAAGCTCCTAGTGTCGCCTATCTTCACTCGGTCTCGCATCCTGAATCTCATCGGGGAACAGGCCCATCCCGAGGGCCTGATAACCATGAAGATGAACTCCCTGGTGGATCCGGCTATGATCAAGGCCCTTTACTCCGCCTCCGCGGCGGGGGCGAAGATCGACCTGGTGGTCCGGGGCATCTGTTGTCTGGTGCCCGGCGTGGAGGGGATGTCGGAGAACATCAGGGTGCGGTCCCTGGTCGGGAGGTACCTGGAGCATTCACGCGTCTACCGGTTCGGCGGCCGGGAGAACCGGGTCTACTACATGGGATCCGCCGACCTGATGCAACGAAACCTCGACCACCGGGTGGAGGCCATGGTCCCCATCGAGGATCCCGATCTGCAGTTTCGCATCGACGAGATCTTCGAGGTGCTGATGGCCGACGACATTCTCTCCTGGGAACTGGGACCCGACGGGAAATGGACCAAGGTGACAGAACGGCGGGGTCTGAGCACTCACGTCGAGTTGCAGGACCTGGCGGAAGCCAGGGCGCAGGCCCGGTTCTGAGGACCGGGGCGAAAACAGCGCCAAGAATTCACATTCCGTTCGCATAAACCCGGATCTGTGTTCACTTGCCTTTCTTAGCGTGAGCGCATATGGGTGGGACCCGCGCCCGAGGGCAGTTTTGCTTTCCAGCGGGTCGTGAACGTGTCTCGAGTTCAGGAGTTCAGATATCAGATGAACTTTGCCAGCAAACGTCTTCTCCGCTGGGGAGCAGTGCTTTCGGCCCTGCTCTTGGTGGCGGCGGCTTGCGGAGGAGATCAGGACAGCGATGCGCCCGCCACCGACGCCGCTTCCGAGCCTGATGAGCTGTCGGGTTCCATCGAGGTGTCTGGTTCTTCGACGGTGGAGCCGATTACGGCTCTGGTTGCGGAGAGGTTCAATGCTGCGCATCCGGGTGTGGGGATCTCGGTTGAGGGTCCTGGTACGGGTGATGGTTTCCAGCGGTTCTGTGCTGGTGAGACCGATATCTCGGACGCATCCCGGGCTATCAAGCAGACGGAGATCGATGCTTGTGCCGAGGCTGGTGTCGAGTGGGTCGAGTTGAAGGTGGCTTTCGACGGTGTAAGTGTTCTTACTTCTCCTGACAATGCGGCTGTTGGCTGTCTTGACACCGGTGACTTGTATGCGTTGGTGGGCCCGGAGTCGGAGGGTTTCGGTTCTTGGTCTGACGCCAATGATCTTGCTGGCGAGTTGGCCGCAGCCGGTCTGGGCGGTTCGGGTGCTCCTTATCCGGATGCTCCGTTGGTGATCACCGCTCCTGGTGAGGAGTCGGGCACGTTCGATGCTTTCGTGGAGTTGGCGTTGGAGGAAATCACCGAGGAGCGTGGTCAGGATGAGCCGACTCGTGTCGATTATCAGGCTTCTGCAAATGACAATGTGATTGTGGACAACGTCAGTTCCAATCCGACTTCCTTTGGTTGGGTGGGGTTTGCCTTCTATGTCGAGAACTCTGATGTGTTGAAGGCGATCGAGATCGATGGTGGTGCCGGTTGCGTGGCGCCTTCCATCCAGTCGATCGCGGATGAGTCATATCCGTTGTCTCGCGCTCTCTATATCTATGTGTCTTTGAACCGGGTGGCAGAGAACCCGGCGTTGGGTCCGTTCGTGGATTCCTATTTGGGCGACGGTTTCTCCTCGGTCGCCGAAGCAGGCTACGTAAACCTTCCCGACGACGAAATAGCCGCAGCCAAAACAGCCTGGGACAGCGCCCGGTAAGCTCTCGGTTCGGATCTGGGAAGGCAGATGGGAAGGAACATGCTCGACACGTCGGTTTCACTGGACCTGTCCGGTGATCGGCGCCGGTTGCGCCGGGAGCGCACCATCCGCTGGCTGTTCCTGTCGGCCGGCGTCTTCACGATCCTGGTGAGCGTTGCCATCGTGCTCAGCCTGGTCGGAGAGGCGGTGACCTTCCTGCAGAGCATCGCCTCGGAGATTGACGAAGGCCTGGGTTCGCTGATCGCCGACGGGTGGTTCCCGCGCAGGGACCGGTTCGACCTGCGAACCATCATCTGGCACACCCTGGCGGTCTCGATCATCGCCATGCTGGTGGCTACTCCCCTGGGCTTGGGGGCGGCGGTCTATCTGAGTGAATACGCCAAACCTGGGGTGAGGCGGGTTCTGAAGCCGGTATTGGAGATACTGGCGGGAATTCCTAGTGTGGTTCTGGGTTACTTCGCCCTGCGCTTCATCACTCCCGACATCCTCCGCAATCTCTGGGACGGCACCCAGCAGTCCAACCTGATGGCGGCTGGGATCGGAGTGGGGATCCTGATCATTCCTCTCGTCTCATCGGTCTCCGAGGACGCCATGCAGGCGGTACCGCGCGCTCTCCGGGAAGCTTCCTACGGTCTGGGCGCCAAGAAGTGGCACACCTCTCTCAGGGTGGTGTTCCCTGCGGCCCTGTCGGGGATTGTCGCCTCTCTGATTCTGGGACTGTCCCGGGCAATTGGAGAGACCATGGTGGTGGCCATCGCCGCCGGCGCCACCGGAGGCTCGCTCCTCCAGCTCAATCCCCTTTACGGGGGCCAGACCATGACCGGAGCCATGGCTTCGCTCGCCATCGGCTCCGACCAGGTGGCGGGCGGGGTGGCAGCCTTCCAGAGCCTTTTCTTCGTCGGGCTTTTGCTGTTTTTGATGACCCTGGTCCTCAACATCGGAAGCGAGCGGCTGGTGCGTCGCTTCCGCCAGAGGTACTAGGGCTCGTGGAGGGAAGCCAATGACTGTCCGGACCATAGGTTCACCCGTAACCCAGGAGATGGTCCGCCGGGCGTTGGAAGGCCGCCAGGTCAACATCATCAATCCACTGGTCGCCTTGTTGCTTTTGATCTCTCTCCTGGCGTCGCTGGCGATTCTGGTGGTTCTCCTGTGGGATGTGGTGGCCAAGTCGCTGCCGGTTTGGGAGGGGCGAGGGTGGTCGGTGATAACCAACGATCTCTCTCCCCGACCGGCAGAGACGGGAATGATCCAGGGAATCCTCGGATCGGTGATGCTAACCGGGATAGTGGTGGTGCTCTCCTTCCCCTTGGGGGTGGCCGCTGCCATATACCTGGAGGAATACGCCCGCGATACCAGGATCACCCGGCTACTGGTGGCCAATATCCGGAACCTGGCAGGGGTTCCCTCCATCGTTTACGGCCTGCTGGGTCTGAGCGTCTTTGTGAAACTCATCCTGGAGGGACTGGCGGGACAGGTCAGCGGTCGTACGCTGATCGCCGGAGGGCTCACCCTCTCGATGCTGGTGCTCTCGATCATGGTGATAACCACCCAGGAGGCGCTCCGGGCCGTGCCCCTCGCCATACGGGAGGCGTCCTTCGGAGTGGGCGCCACGCCCTGGCAGACCATCCGGCACCATGTGTTGCCCGTGGCAAGCCCGGCGATCTTCACCGGTTCGGTGCTAGCCCTGGCCCGCGCATTCGGGGAGTCGGCGCCCTTGCTCCTGGCGGGCGCGGTGCTCTCCACATTCTTTGCGGCGCCCGAGGGGACGTCACTGATCGACCTGGTCTTGGAGGAGAAATACACGGCTCTGCCTATCATCATCTACAACTGGTCACGCCAGCCCCAGCAGGAATATGTTGCCTTAACCGCTGCCGCCATCGTGGCACTGCTGGTGATTCTGCTGGTGGTCAACGCCGGAGCGATTTTGGCTAGAGACGCGTTGGAGCGGCGCAATCGGATGTGAAGCCCAATAACCAAACTTTGAAGGAGAAAACGTGTCAACTCGTCTGGAGCCGAGTCCCGTCATGGTAGAAAGCGCGGTCTCGACCGGTGCCGCCTCGGCATCTCCCGCGTTGCCCGAAACTGCTCCTGTCATCTTCGATATCAAGGGTTTGAACGTCTATTACCGGGACTTTCATGCCGTGGCGGATACCGATCTCGACATTCATCAGAACGAGATAACCGCGTTGATCGGCCCTTCGGGTTGCGGCAAATCCACCGTTCTGCGTTGCTTAAACAGGATGAACGACCTGATCGACGGAGCGCGGGTGGAGGGCAAGGTTCTCTATCACGGGATCGATCTGTACGGGCCGGCGGTGGATGCGGTCGAGGTTCGCCGGCGCATAGGGATGGTGTTCCAAAAGCCGAATCCCTTCCCCAAGTCCATATACGAGAACATCGTTTTCGGTCCGAAGGTGGCCGGATGGAAGGCCAACCTGGATGATTTGGTCGAGGAGTCCCTGCGTCGGGCCGCCCTGTGGGATGAGGTCAAGGACAAGCTGGACAACTCCGCGCTCGATCTGAGCGGAGGACAGCAGCAGAGACTTTGCATAGCGCGAGCGATCGCCACCAGCCCGGATGTGGTGCTGATGGACGAGCCGTGCTCGGCGCTCGACCCGATCGCCACCTACCGGATCGAGACTCTGATGAGGGAGCTGAAAGAGCGATACACCATCGTGGTGGTCACCCACAACATGCAGCAAGCCGCCCGGGTGAGCGACCGTACGGCCTTCTTCTCGGTGAACGTGGGCGAAAATGGCCAGCGAACCGGCCGCCTCGTGGAATACGACTTCACCGATCAGGTGTTTACGGCTCCCTCCCTGAAGGAGACCGAGGACTACATCACCGGGAGGTTCGGATGACAACGGACCAGCGCCCCGACTTCCATGCCGCCCTGAACAGCCTCGAGGAGACCACTATGGACATGGCCGACCGGGTGGAGAGGATGGTGGGCATAGCGGTGGAGTCGCTGGTGACATCTGACAACTCCCTGGTTACCCAGGTGATCTCTGCCGATGACATCGTCGACGAACTCTACATGGATATCCGGAGCAGATGGATGCAGATCATGGCCCGCCAACAGCCGATGGGAAGAGACCTGAGGATGATGGCCGCCATCCTGGAACTCAACAACACCCTGGAACGCATGGGCGATCAAGCTGTGAATATCGCTCGCATAGCGCGAGCCACCGCCGGACTGCCCCGGGAGGAGACGATCCTGGCCAAGCTGGTGGAGATGGGCGATTTGGTGAAGCCGATGATCCGGACCTCCATCGACTGCTTCGTACGCCGGGACGCCGAGGAGTGCCTCTTGCTCCCGGCCATGGACGTTCCTGTCGATGTGCTCAACCGCGGCATGTGGAAGCACGTGGTGGAATGCGGGCATGACCAGCCGCTTCTGGAGTGGGCGACCCGCATGGTGCTGGTCTCCCGGGCGCTGGAGAGGGTCGGCGA
>JAAXHN010000035.1 GCA_012270885.1 Acidimicrobiia bacterium
CCTCCACGATCTGGGGGGAAGCCCAGACATAACATCAGCACTCATTGAGGCCTCCTGGATAGGTGACTAAGCACCACCAATTCCAGCGAGGCCTCAACCCCTAACCAAGGACCTCAACCTCCCCCCTCCCCACAAAAACGCGAAGCCTCACCTTTCATAACGCCGACCGGAACATCTCTCTACCAAAGACTCATCACGATCCATTCCTTGTCGTTCAGCTCTCCAGTTTTACCACTTGCGCATTGCCGACCTGGGCGGGACGACTCGGGACACAGGTAAGGACGACAATCCGGCAGTGCTGTCCGGCCAATCTGTGTTGGGCTACTCTTCGCTGACGATGC
This sequence comes from Acidimicrobiia bacterium, assembly GCA_012270885.1. Taxonomy (GTDB): domain Bacteria; phylum Actinomycetota; class Acidimicrobiia; order Spongiisociales; family ZC4RG35; genus Bin76. The sequence goes on from JAAXHN010000035.1 coordinate 342, forward strand.
ACGATTCGACACCCAAGAGACTCAGTTTCTGAAATGCCCGAAACCCCCAAAGACCTGCAGCTGATCAGGGCCAAGTACCCAGGGTCTTGTCAGTCCTGTGAACGGTCACTCAGCAAGAAGTGGAGGGTGTACTGGTCGCGGTCTGAACGGAAGATTTGGTGTTATCACTGCGGGCGGCCCGAGAAAAGTACCGATCTACCTCCCGGGAAACGGCCACCACTCCCCAAACCTTCCCGGGTGACCACGAGACGGAAAACCAAAGAGCCCGGGCCAAACCAAGAGAGGTGGGAACAACTCTGTGGCTACCTAGGGGATTGCGTTAGAGCAGAGGCCGCCGACACACTGGCGGAACTCCGCCTACGTAACGACGAATGGTTTCTTCATCTGGGCGTAACCGAGCTGCTTGTCACCGGAAAGGCTGACTCCGTCCCCATACCCAAGGAACTCGCCCGACTCGCCCGCCGCCGACAGCAACCGGATCCCCCGATGTCGGTCCTTTACGGTTGGCCTACGCTGGTCGCTCCTGACACGAAAAACCGACTTAGGGTTGCGCCCTTGTTTGTCCTGCAAGTTGAGGTGGATACCCAAAAAGGGGAACTGCTGGCCGATTCCGAACCGGAGTTCAATGTGGGTGTCACCGCGGGTCAACTATTCAATCCCTCGGTTTATGAAGAAATAAGAAACATTGTGGGAGACGGCGTGCCATTCGGAGACCGCCCTTCTTTAATGATTCTCGCTGCCAGGATCAGTGATGCGCTTCCAGTTGAGATCTGCTCCGAGTTGGACCCTGACAAGCTGCAACCGCGCCTAGGTAGGCATCCGGGAATGTACAACGCGGCTATCTGTATTGCCTCCGAGAACTCGCTCCACTACGTTGTCTCCTTGCTGAAGGAACTTGAGAGCCTGGCAAAACGCACCGACTGGAAAGACACGGCCGCGGCCTGCTTGCTCGGCATGAGTGGCCGGCGCTCAGCGGGTAAGAGACTCTCCACCCAGCCGCTCGCCGCTCCTCTGGTGACCAACCATTCGCAAGAGACGGCTCTTGAGCCCATGAGAACCCAACCTCTTACCGTGATAAAGGGACCGCCTGGCACGGGGAAAACCCAGTTGGTGGCCAATGCGGTGAGCAATGCCTGGCTTGATCGGGAGACAATCCTGGTCACATCAACCAACAACACCGCTGTGGACGTGGCTGTAGATCGCACCAACCGCGATATATGCCGAGGGGTGCTGTTCCGCACCGGGAAAAGAGAGGTGCGCGAGAACCTCAAGGAAACCGTTTTGGAGGCGACTGCGGAGGCTGGTCTGGTGCGGTTTTCTGAGAAGAGGGCCAAGCGGCGCCTCGCCCGGGCACATGCTCAACGCTCTGTCCTCCTGGAGAACCTGGAACGACAGACAAGGATCCGCAAGGACTTACTCGAAGTGGTCGAACACTTGGAGAAGATCGCCCTTGCCATTTGGGGACGTTCTCGATCTCCTGAAATCCTGCTTAGTCTCCACGTTCTTGCTCACCGGGCAGACCGTCTCCAGAAGGTGTGGTTTTTCCGTCGCCGACGTACCAGGCGCTTGCTCCGGAAGATCGGTTCTACCAATGCGGAGGTCACTTTGAACAAGGTGAAGTCCTGGGTTACCTACGAAGCTAAACGTCTGCGGCTGATGAGGAAGTTGGACCTATTGGCGGTGACATCGGCTGTCCCGAAGAAGCAGTTAGAAGGGTCGACACAGTGTGGGCCGAAGCGAGCCGGGAAGCGGTCCAAGCCGTTGTGGCATCAAAGTTGCGCCCTGAAGTGACGAACCTCCTTCGTGGAGTAGCCAGCAGGTCCAAGGTGTTCAAGCGCGGCATCCGAGATGTGATGAAACACGCCTCCGGCTGGGCATGCACCGCCCTGTCAATGGGCCAAAACTTCACGCTGAAACCGGGCTTGTTTGATCTCGTCGTCATCGACGAAGCCAGCCAGTGCTCACTGGCCCAAGCATTGCCCCTAGCCTACCGGGCCAAACGACTCGCGGTCGTGGGCGATCCCAACCAGTTGACCCCGATCGACAACCTGCTTCCGAAGGTTCACGACAGAATAGCCGATCACGCCGGGCTGGATACAGAAGAACTCGACCGACAAGGCATACACCACCGCAAGGGATCGGCCTACCTGGCCTTCGAGCACCAAGCACGGCGGCTGGATCAACTACAGCCCATCCTTTTGAACGAGCACTACCGATGCCTACCGGAGATCGCCCGATGGTTCAACCGCGAGTTCTACGACGATCAGCTCACGGTGCTGACCAACCTGGAGCGCCACACCGGCGCTGGATTGACACCAAACGGGAGGCAGGCGGCTGTCTTGTGGAAAGCCGTCGAGGGGCGCGCCACCAAGGGCCCACGGGGCAGTTGGGTGAATCAAGAGGAAGCAAAGCAAGCCGTGCAGGAGGCAACCAGATATGTGTCACGCGGGAACCTTACAGTTGGGGTGGTCACACCCTTCAGGGAGCAGGTACAACTCGTCAAGCGGCTGGCCGGTCGGCACCTCAAGAGGTCCATGGAGAACGACCAGTTCAGATGCGGAACGGCGCACGGATTCCAAGGCGACGAGCGCGACGTGATGATTTTCTCGACGGTTGTAGCACCCGGCATCGGATCCTATGCCGCCGACTGGATAGAGAGAGAACGGAACCTACTGAACGTCGCCGCCAGCCGCGCCCGCGCATTGCTGATCGTGTTGGGACACCCGGACATAGAACAGTTCGGGAGCTCAACACTGGTATCGTTGCGTCGCTACGCCATTGAAGAACTCAACACAGACCGGAGGGTCGACCTTGAGGGCCTACACAGAACCGACAGCAGACCGGAGCAACTGCTGTTGGATGCTATGAGGAAAGCAAGGCTCGACCCGGTAGCCAAACTCAACCACTCGGGCTACGAACTTGACTTCGCCATTTTTGATCAGGATGTCCATTTGAACATCGAAGTAGACGGAGACCAACATCTCGACGCTAGAGGCCAGCAGCGGCGCCAGGACATCACCCGAGATCGGGTGCTGACCCGCGCCGGTTGGAAAGTCATACGAATCTCTGCATGGCGATGTGTCTGGGATACCGACGGCGCCGTGCAAACAATAAAAGAGGCTCTGCAGGAATATGCGATTGATTAGGTCTTGTCGCAAACCGAGGGCCGCCCAATACCCACTTCCCCAAACACAGTACCTCGCCGCGACGCCATATTGTAGACAGCCCTCAGAGCCTGACGGTAGTGCGCTGTTCCAACCCGTGCAGGGTGGGAGGGAAGGAGACCTGACGGTGGCCCGCTGTAATATGGAGTCGGTGATGAGTATCGACACTGCTAGGCGGGAGGCGAGGGTTGGTTGAATTCCTTACGACTACCGGGGTGTCCCACCACCTTGAGGAGTTGATAAAACAGAGCAACGAACGCCTGGTGCTTATCAGCCCCTTCCTACGCCTCAGCACGCGGATGCGAGAACTTCTCGAAGACAAGAACAGGATGAAGATTGATATCCGTGTTGTCTACGGAAAAAGCGAACTGAGGCCTGATGAAAACAATTGGCTGGAGAGCATGACATCGATCAGGACGAGCTTCTGCTCTAACTTGCACGCCAAGTGCTACATGAGCGAACAAGCGGCATTGCTCACATCCATGAACCTATACGAGTTTTCTCAAGTCAACAATCACGAGATGGGCGTGCTGGTCGACAGGAGTCAATCGGAGGATCTCTACAGGAAGATCTACGACGAGGCGATGCGCATTATCCGTTTAAGCGACGAGATTCGGGTCAAGGTTGCCCGGGTACCGAAAGAGCCCGTCGGGCATGCCCCACCCGACACGACCCCCACCTGTCCGAAGTGCAACAAGATAATGGTGACTCGCACAGCCAAAAAAGGGGACAAGAAGGGCGAAACCTTTTGGGGGTGCAGCACCTACCCCACGTGCTGGGGCACGAGGCCTCACGAAGCTGCTCCGGTTGCCCCAAAACCCCCGCGGCGACGGCGATCCCGCTCCCGTCGGAATCGTTCTTAGCGAGCATGACCGAGTTCGGGGGTCTCGCACCCAAAATGCAGGACTCCTCAGCCCGCAGGTTTGAACACAAAAGCCAGATGTCTAACCAGAAGCCCTAGCGTCTTGCTTCCCTACCCAAGGTCGTATCGGTTGCGGGCATGGTTACTCTGGAAATCTAACCGAGGAAGGAGATGCCATGAAGCAATCGGAGAATATCACCATCAGTGCTTCCCCGGAAAGAGTTTGGAGGGCTTTGACCGATCTGGAGGATCGGGTCAGATGGAATAACCGTCTGCACGAGATGTCGGTGATAGGTGGTGGTGAGTTGGCGCTGGGGAGCCGGATGCGGATAAAGGTGGACAGAAGCAGATTCAAGGTAACCGTCACGGAGTTCAGCCCCCCGTCCCGAATGGTCTCGGGAGCCAAGAACCCTGTGATGAGCTACTTCCACGCTTACCACATCTCCGAGGTGTCCGAAGGGGTCACGGAGTTGACCCTGACCGGCAGCATGGGAGGTCCGCTCGGCGCGGTGATGGGCCTCTTCTCCAAGAACCGCATGCAGCAGGACCTTCGGGACGAATTGGCGCCCATCAAAGACGCCGCCGAAGCGTAGCAGCCTGGATGATGCTGGATTACGCCTCCCACCAACTGGACGAGGAGCAGCTGACGGACCTGGTGGGGAAGCGCCTCTACCATTTGGTATAGGGCCTCAACATGGGGAATTGCGGTGATCGACCCTGGGTCTTCGCTGATCGCCATCCGATCTAGCCGAAGCGGACAATGCCGCGCTCTATGCTCCCGACACTTGGCCCGGCATCCCCAGGCTTGTCATGTGTAACGCGGGAAGTCAGCGGTCGGATGTCGGGTAGGTGAGGATGCGTGTTCGGGTCTCTGCGGTAGGGATGTCGCCACCACCCGGATGCTGAGACAGGCCTCCATACCAGATGGATCGAACCGGGCTATTTGTTGAGTTGTCTTCGATCGGAGCCGTCGACGTTCACGACCCAGATACCCTTCGAAGAATACGACGGTCCGCCACTATAGGTGATGCGGGCACCGTCCGGTGACCAAGCCGGAGCATAGGAGAACCTACTGGTTTCCGTTCCCGCCATCGATAAGGCATGTGGCGTACTGGTAGGGGGTTTGAGCCGTGCCGCCCAAGCTCACGTTGGTGACGGTGATTTTGTAGCAATCGAGTTCAGAGAAGGTTGGTACCTCACCGGAGTTCTTGTCGCCGTACACCGCCCACACCACAGCCGGACCTCCGTAATTAGAGTTCCTGTCGATGACCTCGACCGGTATGGGCCCCTGGTTGTTTGAGACCGTGACAGTCGCTTCGCTGAAGTCCGCCCCCGGTAGCTGGAACGACCAGCGGCCCCATACGACTTCTGCCGGTACGTAGCCGGCGGGAGGCCACGCTACAAAACCACGTTGCTCTCGTATATCGACTTGGCGCCGTGCTTCTCCCAACACGTATAAAGCGTTTGTGGCGTAGGAGGGAATGTTGCCGGTACCGATCACTCCCAGCGGCGGGTACAGGATCCAGCGACGATGGCCAACAGGATAGTTGGCGCCGCCGCTGTCTCGCATGTAAAAGTCGATACCGTCGGTCCCCATCTTTCCTAGGGCGAGGTTGCTTTTCGCGGCGCCTGACCGGCCGGTTCCGGTGTAGCAAATCCAGTCGCTTCCCGGTCTGTGTGACAGGGCTCTCTGAGCTGACATCATTAGTGCGGCATGTTGGGCGGCCGTTGTGTAATCCGGTCGTTCGGTGACGGTGTAAAGGCCTGCCATCTGCCGGTACCAGTTGACCCGTTGCACCACGCTGTCCCGGAAAGCCTGGCTGGTGGTCCCCGCCTCGCAGGAGGCGACGCTGCCTGTGAACTCGATGTCGGGTTTTTCTCTTTGGAACTCCGTCAGATAGGCGTCTACGACCGCGTCCCGGTCCCAGGTGTCCAAACCCGGACCGGGATGGCAGCCGCCATGTTCGAGAGTCCTCACCAACAGTCCGGAGGGCAGGTTCGGGTTGTCCTCGACATCATGTGCTACCCCCTCCGCTATTCGCACCACGACCGTGCCTTCGGCTGCTGGGACGATTGTCATTTCATAGTCGGATCCGGAACCGGTCAGACCGGTGGCCTTACCATTGACCACGTCCACACCGCCTATACCGAAGCCGGTCACCGCCCGAGCAAAGGAGACCGCCACGTTGAAGGAACCGGTCACCGCCCGCGACGTGGCTGAGTCGATCGTCACAGAAAACGGATCACCAGCAGGGGCCATCCCACCCGTCGTTGTAGTGGTGTCCGCAGGTGCGTCACCATTCTCTTTGGTGGTATCCGGAAGTGGGTCACCATTCTCTTTGGTGGTATCCAGAAGTGGGTCACCATTCTCTTTGGTGGTATCCGGAAGTGGGTCACCGTATTCGGCGCGGTATAGGAATGTGGCCATCTGCCCTCGGGTTGTGTCGTCGCCGGGACAAAACCTGGACCCGTCACCGCATCCCTTGGTAATCCCCGACCCCGCCAGGCGAGCCACCTCCTCCGCATACCACGTGTCAGCAGGCACATCCACGAAACCAGGGTCCGGGGCAGCAGGAAGTACATAGGCGCGGGAGATGAACGCCGCCATCTGAGCACGGGTCACATGATCATCAGGACAAAACACAGATCCGTCACCACATCCCCTGGTTACCCCCAACTCGGCCATCCGCTCGATGAACGGCGCATGAAAACCATCCGCGTCCACATCCTCGAACCTCGACCCGGAAACCGACGGTGGGTCCTCATAGTCAAGAATCCGGACCACCCACACCGCCATCGTCTTGCGATCGATGGCCTCGTCGGGGCAGAACCCGGCTACACAACCCGTCCCGTCGAACACTCCGGCTTGCTCCAGTTCAATGACCGGGGTCGTGTAATAGACACCATCGGGCACATCATCAAAGCCGGCCGACTGGGCCCCCGCCGGAGACCCCACCATGGCCAACACCAACACCACCACCAAAACCCACGAACCGCCACGGCGGGGGCTCTCCCCTTGCCCGCAAGAAGGCCCCGAGATGACACCCCCCCGGCCGGGCACTCGCAATGGCTTCATACCAAAAGTCCCTTCAGATTCACACCAAACCGATAACCGATCCGACAATAATAGGGTCCGTTGATTTTGAGCGGTTGCTCAGGCACGTCGTACAGGATCACGTCCCGGCGCAGTTTCCAGTCTTTTGGAACCGGGTCCTTATCATGAGTCAACTTGATGGGAAAGGGACGATTGCAGTACAGCCCGGAGACTGTCTCGTCGGCCACATATCGGTCGGCAAAGGGCGATTGTTCGACTCGAAACCAACTCAATCGGACAGTATCGAACAACTTGCCATTAAGTGCTTGCCACCGGTCATCTTCGCCTTCACCTGAATAAGCGATTCATAGTAACATAGTAACAACGTAAAGCCACAGATGGGAGACCATCAGCTGAGCAAGCGCTCCGAACTCTTACCGATAGCAACTGGCAGCCTCTCTCCCCTAGCCTTGATTCCGTAGGTCGGTTGATCATCGGAGAGAAGATGCCTCAGTAATCGTACGCAATCGAGACCTCGGTCAAGCCGCTCGGGAGGCTACTCCCCTGCGTTAGCCTATGAGCTATGCCTCATATGATGGACGACTTTCCCCTGCTTCTCTCCACGCTCTATGACCGAGCAGTCCGGCTGTTTCCCAACCAGGAGATCGTCTCCATCGAGGCGGACAGATCGCTAATCCGCTCCAGCTATCAGGAAACGGATCAGCGCGTCCGGCGTCTAGCCACTGCCCTGAACAGAAAATTGGGTGTCAAGCAGGGACAGGCGGTCGGCACTTTCGCTTGGAACAACCAGCGCCACCATGAGCTCTATTGGGCAACCGCTAACAGTGGCCGGATCTGCCACACGCTCAACATCCGCCTGTTCGCAGACCAACTCATCTACATCATCAATCACGGCGAAGATCAGGTGGTGTTCGTCGACCCGGATCTGATCGGATTGATCGCGCCGATCGTGCCCGATTTGAAGACCGTGAAAGCCTTCGTGGTGATGAGCGACGACGCCTCCGACTCCGACCTCCCCAACGCCATCGCCTACGAGGACTTGATCGCCGATGTGGCGCCCCATGGCGCCTGGCCGGAGCTTTCGGAACGGTCGCCTCACATGTTCTGCTACACCTCCGGGACGACGGGTGATCCAAAAGGCGTGGCCTACACCCAGCGCTCCACCTACATGCACGTCATCTCGAATCTCGCCACGGTGCACATCGGGCCGGAGGACAACGTGATGCCGATCGTGCCCATGTTTCACGCCTCCGCCTGGGGATACCCGTTCATGGCCACCACCCAGGGGGCCCGGCTGACCTATCCCGGCCCGGACCTGAGTGCCGAGGCCCTGGTGCCGCTGATCGAATCGGAAGGCGTCACCTTCTCCGCCGGCGTGCCAACGGTGATGCTAGGCATGAAGCAGTATCTCGAGGAGAATCCCGAAGCGGACATCTCCTCGCTCCAGGCTTTTCTGTGCGGCGGGTCGGCGGTGCCCCGTTCCCTCATCGAATGGTTCTGGACATCCCAGGGGGTTCGGGTCATCCAGGGATGGGGCATGACCGAGACCAACCCGGTGGCCAGTGTCGCCCTGCTCAAGCCTCATATGACTAAGTGGGACTTCGACCGACAGCTCGACGTTTTGGAGACCGCGGGATTGCCGACCGCCGGACTGCAGGTCAAGATCGTGGACGATGACGGCAATCGACTCCCCGAGGACGGTGAGGCGTTCGGCGAACTGCTGATCCGAGGCCCCTGGGTGACCGCCGAGTACTACAACGATCCCCGCACTCCCCAATCCTTCCAGGACGGATGGCTGCGCACCGGCGACGTGTGCAAGATCACCCCGGAAGGGTATGTGCGGATCACCGACCGGGCCAAGGATCTGATCAAATCGGGCGGCGAGTGGATCTCGTCGGTGGATCTGGAAAACCGGTTGATGGCGCACCCCGAAGTCACCGAAGCCGCCGTGGTGGGAGCCAGACACGAAAAGTGGCAGGAGCGCCCGGTGGCGCTGGTGGTCTCCCGGCAGGGATCGGACGTCACCGAAGCGGATTTGCTGGAATTCCTCCGCCCTCATGTGGCAGGTTGGTGGCTTCCCGACCGAGTGATCTTCATCGACGAGGTTCCCAAAACCGGCACCGGCAAGTTCGACAAGAAGGTGCTGCGGGACAGCCATCGGGACGTGCTGTCGGGGTGAAGTCCGGTGTCTGCTTTGGTTCAACTCCACACCTCCCTGAGTTGGTGGGTGGTCGGGGCCACCGGCCTGGTGGGTTTGTGGGGGGTGGTTCTGGCGATCCTTCGCCGACCACCGGGCCGCGCTTTCCATGCGGCCGCCGCGACGGTGATCGTCGCCATGATCGGACAAGTGATATTGGGACTGGCGGCGTTGAACCTGACCACCACCCGGTTGCCGGGCAGCCAGCACATCTTCTACGGCGTGCTGGTTCTTTTCACTTTCGCCTTCGCCTACATCTACCGGGCCACGCTGCGCCGCCGGCCCGCACTCTATATCGGATTGCTGCTGTTGTTCGTGATGGGCCTGGGCATCCGGGGCATTTCCACCTTCGGGGTGTCTTTTTGAAAGATCTGCTCCCATGACGATGCTGCTGGAGGGCAAGCGACTGCTCATCACCGGCATCCTCACCTCGGATTCGATCGCCTGGCACGTGGCGCGGATCGCCCAAGAGCAGGGGGCGGAGATCGTCGCCACCGGTTTCGGGAGGGGGATCCGAATCACGCAGCGTTCGGTCAGACGACTTCCGGCGCCTTGCCCGGTCTATGAACTCGACATCAACCAACCCGCCCATCTCGATGACATCGCTTCGGAATTGCAGACCAGATGGGGAGGACTGGACGGAGCGCTGCATGCCATCGCCTTCGCTCCCGCCGACGCTCTAGGAGGCAACTTCCTGACCGCCCCCGCCCATAGCGCCGGGGTGGCCTTCCAGACCTCCGCCTTCTCCTACAAAGCGCTGGCGGTGGGGCTGCTCCCCCTGTTCCAAGCCGCCGGAGGCGGGGCGCTGGTCACTCTCGACTTCGACAACACCCAGGCCTGGCCCGCCTACGACTGGATGGGGGTAGCCAAGGCCGCGCTGGAAGCAGTGACGCGCTATCTCGCTCGGGATCTTGGTCCCTTCGGCGTGCGGGTCAACGCGGTCTCGGCGGGGCCATTGGGCACGGTGGCCGCCAAGTCCATTCCCGGATTCTCGCTGTTCCAGGAAGTGTGGAACGACCGGGCTCCGCTCCGCTGGGACACCACCAACCCCGATGCGGTGGCCCAGATGGTATGCCTGCTGCTGTCCGACTGGACTCCGATGACCACGGGAGAGATCATCCACGTCGACGGTGGTTTCCATGCCGTTGCGGTAGGCGTCCGGAAGCCGTCCGGCGATCCTGGAGCGGTCAAGGAATCGCAGTGACACCCGCGCCACTTCGGGCGCTGGGTGGTGGCGCCCTGATGGCCCGCTTCTTCGGGGATCGGCCTCCCAGGGTCATGGCTCTGCACGGCTGGGGGCGGGAGAGCGCCGACTTCACGGAGGTGTTGGATGGGATGGCGGCGGTCGCCCTCGATCTGCCCGGCTTCGGATCCTCCCCTCCGCCAGACCGAGCATGGGGCGCCGACGATTACGCGGTCGGGGTCATTGCGGTCCTCGAAGAGATGCACTCTCCCATGGTGGTGCTCGGTCACTCTTTCGGAGGGCGGGTGGCAGTCTGCGTAGCAGCCCGGAGAGCCGACCTGGTGGGGGGGCTGATCTTGACCGGCGCACCGCTGGTGGGAGGGGTTCGTAGACCCCGGCCCCACCCCGCCTACCGCCTAATCCGCTGGGGACACCGCCACGGTCTGGTCTCCGATAAACGCCTGGAATCGCTCAGACGCCAACATGGATCCAGCGACTACCGGGCCGCGCGGGGGGTGATGCGTGACGTGTTGGTCAAGGTGGTGAACGAATCATACGAAGAGCAGCTCGACACGCTATCTGTTCCGGTTCACCTGGTGTGGGGGGCCCAGGACCGGGAAGTTCCGGTGGTGCGGGCCCGACAGGCATACCGGCGCCTCAGGGAGAGTGGCTGTGCGGTCCGGCTCCGAGAGGTCGACGGCGTCGGGCACGACCTGCCCCTTTCCCGCCCCGACGTACTCCGGGAAGCGATCCGAGGGATGCTGGAAGGAACCGGCCGGTGACCCTGTGGGAATGGGCGGTGATCCTGGGCTGCGGAGCGGCCTCGGTTCCCGCCGGTCTTCGCTGGCTGCGGATCGCCCAGCGGGAACACTATCTGGCACCCGTCGTAAGCCGGTTCTCGGTGAGATGGTGGACGGCAGGCTACGTCAACCGGGCACTGGCCGCCGCCGCCATCCTCGCGGCCGCCGCCGAATGGTGGTGGACCGGAGTGGGGCTGATCACCGTGGCCATAGAAGGGTATGGACCTGTGAGGTTGGGGTTACGAGGAACCACCGGCCCGCTGGTATGGACCAAGCGGCTGGTCCGGGTGGCCGTCACCACCGGGGTGCTCATGGTCGCGGCGCTTGCCTGGTCGGCCGCTTCCGGCCGGACAGGCCTGTCGGCGGTCGTATTGGTCATGCTGCCCACCATGGTGGACGTTGCTCTGGCGATCAACCGCCCCTTGGAGAGAGCCATGAGCGAAAAGTGGGTCACCGAGGCCGCCGGGCAACTGGTCCGGGTGGCGCCCCGGGTGGTGGCAATCACCGGCTCCTATGGCAAGACGTCCACCAAGCTTTACCTGGCCCACCTCTTGGCGGGACAGGCCCGGGTCGTGGCCAGCCCGGCCAGCTTTAACAACCGCATGGGTCTGGCCAGGGCCATCAACGAGCGGCTGACAACCGACACCGAGATCTTCGTGGCGGAGATGGGAACCTACGGACCCGGCGAGATTGCCGAGATGTGCACCTGGATCCCTCCCGATGTGGCGGTGATCACCGCCATCGGTCCGGTTCACCTGGAGAGGATGCGAACCGAAGAGCGGATACTGGCCTGCAAGAGGGAGATCCTGACCGATGGCGCAACGGCGGTGATTGGGGTCGACCATCCCCGGTTGTCCGAGCTGGCGGAGAGAGAAGCGCTCAACGGCAGGAAAGTGATACGCTGCTCGGGCGCCGGGAATCCCGCCGAGGTGGGGGTTGATCCCCGGAGCGGAGCGGTGATCGTAGAGGGCAAGCCGATAGGACTAATCGATCCGGGGTCTCATCATCCTCTGAATGTGGCCGCCGCGGTGGGAGCCGTTTTGGCCCTGGACATCGATCCTGTCGAGGTGGCCCCTCTCCCGGGGACCCTCCCGTCACCCGAACACCGGTTGGTCACCCTGGTCAATGATCGGGGGGTGACCGTCCTGGATGACACTTTCAACGCCAACCCGGCCGGGGCCGCCGCCGCGCTGTGTCGGCTGGTGGAAAACTCATCGCCGGGAGGCAAGCGGGTGGTGGTCACTCCGGGCCTCGTGGAGATGGGACCGCGCCGGGGGGTTGAGAACCGGCGGCTGGCTAAGGCGGCCGCCGAGGTGGCCACCCACCTGCTGGTGGTGGGGCGCACCAACCGCCGGGACCTGGTGAGAGGCGCCGGAGAAGGCGAGGCGGTGGTGCTAGTGTTGGAAGACCGAAGACAGGCGGTTCGTTGGGCTCGATCGAATCTCGACAGGGGCGATGTGATCCTCTATGAAAACGACCTCCCCGACCACTACCCATAGCCCGGGGACGACACCGGACCGCCACCCATGACGAGGATCGCCACGGTGTTCGGAGGCCCCTCCCCCGAACACGACGTCAGCGTCTCCACCGGATTGCAGGCGGCCCGGGTGCTGCCGGAAGCCGATTGCCTCTATTGGTCTTTGACCGGAGATTGGTATCTCACATCGCGGGATTTGGAGCTATCCGACTTCGCCGATGGAGTCCCCCGAAAGTCACGACGCCTGGACCTGGTTGTGGGTCCGGGCGGGGGATACCGTTTAGGGCGCAAGCGACTCGCATATGACGTGCTGGTCAACTGCTTTCATGGCGGACCTGGCGAAGATGGGACAGTCCAGGGAATCTGGGACATGGCAGGTCTTTGCTACACCGGACCCGGCCAAGGCGCCTCGAGCCTGGGAATGGACAAGTTGATCTTCGCCGCCGCGGTCCGGGCGGCGGGAATGTCCACCGTGGACCGACATCTGGTCGCGCCCCGGTTCGCTCCCGAATTCGACCCGCCCTACATCGTGAAACCTCGAAGCGGTGGTTCCTCAATAGGAATAGTCGTGGTAGACGACTACCCAACTGCTCTGGCGGTCTCCAGGTCCTCCCCTCATCTGACGGACGGAGCCGTGATCGAACCCTATCTGGAGGGAGCTCGGGATATCCAGGTGGCGGTACGCCGCTATCCGGAGTTGGAGTTGTCTGCTATCGAAGAACCCACCCGCACAAATCAGAGGGAGATTCTCACCTACAGCGAAAAATACCTGGCCTGGGGAGATTCTCCTGCCATCGAGCGCCAGCTGCCGGTGGTACTCCCCTCGTCTCTGGAGAACCAAGTCCGTGCCCAAGCGGTTGCCGTGGCGGAACTGGTGGGAATCCGGGGAATCTCCCGGGTGGATTTTCTGGTGCATGAGGGATATCTGTACGTCAACGAGATCAACACTCTGCCGGGGAGTCTGGCCGTCTATCTCTGGATAGACCCTCCCCGCACCAGGGCCGAGTTGCTAAGGGACATGATCGCCGAAGCCCTGGCCAACCCCAGGGTGCTGAACACCGCCGGGGCAGACGGAACGGCTCTCCGAGGCGGAGGCGCCATCGCCGCCAAACTGGCTTGACAAGCGTATCAGGCAGCCCTGAGCCGCATCCACGATGAGGAGCTTGCCGTGACGGTCCTCAGAGACTCTGTCCGCCTCGCCTATCCCTACACCCGAACCCTGGAGGGGATTCGGCGACGATCTGGGCTCTGCGTTGCGTCGTCTCGCAGCTCGGGAGAGAATCTCTTTGAACCAGGCGGCGCTGAGACTGCTACACCGGGGCGCCGGGCTGAGCGACCACGCCGAACCCGCCGACAAAGTGGGATCATCCCTCGATCACCTGATCGGTAGTTGGACCAGCGAAAAGGCCGAAGAACTTAATAGGGCGCTGGAGGACTTCGAGACCATCGACGCGGATGCCTGGGCGTGAGAGTCCTGCTGGATTCCAGCGCCTACTCCCTGCTCATGCGAGGGCACCAGCAGGTGGCCGAGTTGGTGAGAAGAGCTGAAGAACTGCGGTTCTCCGCCATCGTGGTCGGCGAGCTTCTGTGTGGATTCCGGCAAGGATCCCGTTTCGAGCAAAACGCCGCCGAACTGCGCTCGTTACACGCCAGCCCGTATTCGTCGTTCGTAGAGGTGAGCTCGGTAACCGCCGACCGCTACTCCCGGATCGCCGCATCCTTGCGGGCCAAAGGCCGCCCTATCCCGACCAACGATGTCTGGATTGCCGCTCACACCCTCGAGACCGGTGCCGACCTCGTCTCGGTCGATCGACACTTCGAGACATCAACGGCATAGTCTGGATCCCAATCGCGGCCACCTGACCCCCAGTCAGGCGTTGGCCGCCAACATCTCAACCCAACACAGGGCACGTATCCAAGGGGATTGTTCGGCGAACCTACAATTCCGCCCGAGACCGGCAAACAAAGCTCGGCCCAACCCTCCAAACAGGGGACAGCACTGTGCGCAACTTCGACCTGATGATCATCGGCACCGGATCCGGCAACTCGGTGATCGGTCCTGAGCATGACGGGTGGGAGATCGCCGTCGTGGAGCGAGGCCCCTTCGGCGGAACCTGTCTGAACGTCGGCTGCATACCGTCGAAGATGTTCGTGTACGCCGCCGAAATGGCCGAGTTGGCGGCAGACAGCGACCGCCTGGGAGTCCATACCCGCTTCGACGGCGTAGACTGGCCCTCGATACGGGATCGGATATTCGGCCGGATCGACCCGATCGCCGAGGGGGGACTCGTCTACCGGGAGGGCCTCCCCAACGTCACCGTGTATGCCGGATCAGGCCGGTTCGTGGGACACAAGCAGGTGGCCGTCGGTGACGAGGTGATCACCGCCGACCGGATTGTGATCGCCGCGGGCGGACGGCCCACCGTGCCCTCCGTGCCGGGCCTGGAGGACTGCGGACACCACACCTCGGACACGATCATGCGCCTTGACGACCTGCCCGAGCGGCTGCTGGTGATCGGCGCCGGCTACATAGCGGCCGAACTGGGCGGCGTGATGGGAGCTTTCGGATCGAAGGTTACCTTCCTGCTGCGGGGCGACACCTTCCTGCGCCGGGAAGACCACGACATCAGCAGCCGGTTCACCGCCGCCTACTCCCGCCGATTCGAGGTACGCACCCACACCCGGCTGCTCGGAGCCCGCCGAGACGGCGACCAAGTGGTGATAAGCCTGGCAGATGGCGAAGGCGACTCTTCGGAGGTGAGGGGAGATGAGTTGCTGGTGGCGACCGGACGAAGACCCAACACCGACCAACTCGACGTGGAGGCAGGAGGGATCGCCGTCGACAACCGGGGATTCGTGATCACCGACCAACAACTGCGAACCAACATCGACGGCGTGTGGGCGTTGGGCGACATCACCAACCCGGTGCAGTTGAAGCACGTCGCCAACCACGAGGCCCGGGTGGTGCGCCACAACCTCACCAACCCGGACCACCCGGCCACCGTCGACCATCGATTCATCCCCCATGCGGTGTTCGGCTATCCCCAGGTCGCCGGCGTCGGCCTCACCGAGCAGGAATGCCGCCGCCGGGAGATACCGTATGTGAACCACGTACAACCCTATGCGGCCGCGGCCTACGGCTGGGCGATGGAAGACACCGACAGCGTCGCCAAGGTCATCGCCCATGCCGAGACCCGCCGCCTCCTCGGAGCGCACATCATCGGACCGCAGGCGCCCACCCTCATCCAGCAACTCATCCAGGGCATGCACTTCGACCTGACCGTCGACCAGATGGCCCGCGGACAGTACTACATCCACCCCGCCCTGCCGGAAGTCGTTGAGCAGGCCCTACTGGAACTCTGAAGCCATTCCAACCCGACCGGGGAGGGACTTTCCCGCCCCGGCATCTCAGGGGTAGCCCTTCACCTCCCGCCTAAGCCCCGCCTTGGTAAGTCCCGGCGCCGGTGCCCAACCGCTGATAAGACGAATAGAAACCTCTCTACCCACCAGAATCAGGATTCTCTACCCGGCAAACGCAGTTCATGACATCGCGGAAGCGTTAGCGTACGCTGCCTGGGTCACGAAAGAGCGAGAGGCGCCGCTGCCCACCTAGGCCTAATCGAACTCCTCGTCGAACTCTTCGGGGACCAGCAGGAATTCGGGGTAAGACTCGATACCCAGTTCGCCGGCGTCCTGGCCGAGTCTTTCGATGTCGGGTGCCACCCGCAGACCCATCCACCTGTCGAGTAGGTTCCAGATCACCCAGGAGACCACGAAGACGAACATTCCAATGGTCACTATCCCGAGTAACTGGACGCCGAAGGGAGCGCCGCCGGTGATGCCGACCACCAGGGTCCCCCAGATGCCTGACATCAAGTGGGCAGGGATGGCACCCACCACGTCGTCGATCTTGCGGTTCTCCAGGAATCTGATCCCGGCAACCACGATCAAACCGCCCACCGCGCCGATGAGAATCGACCAGTAGTGGTCCACCAGGTCCGGCCCGGCGGTTATGGCCACCAGTCCGGCGATGGCACCGTTCAAACCCGCGAACAGATCGACCCTTCCCAGCAGGGGCCGTGATACGAACAGGGCCATCACCACTCCCGCAGCCGCCGCCAGGTTGGTGTTGACCAGAACATTGCTCATCGCCACCGCGTCCAGCGCGCTTCCGAGCGCCAACTGGGAACCACCGTTGAACCCGAACCAACCCAGCCACAGTATGAAAACTCCCAGCGTCACCATCAGGACGTTGGAAGGCGGCGTGGGCTTGACCGTGCCGTCCTTTCTGAACTTTCCAAGACGGGGGCCGATCACCAGCACACCCGCCAAGGCCGCCCACCCGCCCGTGCCGTGGACGATGGTCGATCCGGCGAAATCACTGAAACCCATCTCGCTGAGCCATCCCCCGCCCCAGGTCCAGGCGCCGACGATCGGATAGAGCACCCCGGTGAGGATCAGCACGAACACGAAGAAAGTCCACATCTTCACCCGCTCAGCGATGGCGCCCGAGACGATCGAGGCGGCGGTGGCCACGAACACCATCTGGAAGAACCAGTCCGACATGACCGCGTATCCGTTACTCACCACGTCGGCCAAAGCATCCCCGGCGCCATCGAGAAGGGCGATCTCGCTTGCCGAAGACGAGTAGAACAACTGGAAGGACCCTATGACGCTCCCGACATCTACATACATGAGGTTGTAGCCGATGACGTAATATGCCAGACCGGCGATCGAATAGATTCCGATGTTCTTCAGACAGATCATGGAAGAGTTCTTGCTGCGCACCGCCCCCGCCTCGAGCATGGTGAACCCCGCGGCCATCCACATGACCAGCCCTCCCCAGATCAGGAAGGCGAAAGTGTTGAAGACGAACTGCGATTCGGCCGACACCATCTCCTGCGCCTCGGCCAATCCGGGCCGGAGCAGAATGAGCCCCAATACGAGAAGGGCCACAGCGCCCAAGACAACGTGCACCCTTCGCCTTTCGGGTCTCAACGATTTACTGTGAACGACGGTCATTTAGACGCTCCCCTATGGTCGCAGGTTTCGGTTCCGGGTTGGCGCGGGCCCTATTTAGGCAAGGATCCTTGGCAGTTTAGATTAACACATCCGATGGGTTCGAGCCTGGTAAAGACCGGGGTGGCGGCACGCGGGGATGATCGGCAGCGCCTCCTACTCCCTGGATGTGTTTTGAAACTCCGGCCCGGTTAGCATTCTGCCGATGGGTCGAATAGGCAACTCGATATCGCTGGCCAAGGCATCCCTCAGGGTCCTCAAGGCCGATAAGGAACTTCTGATGCTCCCGGTCCTTTCCGGCATCGCCACCCTGGTGGTGGCCGCCACCTTCTTGGTGCCCCTGCTGACCCGAGCCGATTGGGAGGTATCGGGCCAAGGCTATGTCTCTTTGTTCTTCCTCTACCTGGCGCTTGCCTACATCACCATCTTCTTCAACACGGCGTTGATCAGCGCCGCCCACGAGCGTCTAACCGGAGGGGACCCTACCCTGGGAAGCGCCCTGCGCGGCGCCGCCCGGAGAGCGGGTCGGATCCTTCCCTGGGCGTTCATCTCGGCGGTGGTCTCCATAGTGCTGCGAGCGATCGAGGAACGAGCCGGCTTCGTGGGCAGGATAGTGGTGTCCCTGGTGGGGATGGCTTGGGCGGTGGTGACGTTCCTGGTGCTTCCGATAATCGTGGTGGAGGGAATCGGGGCAGGGGCGGCCATCAAACGCTCCGCCGAGCTTTTCAGGCGCACCTGGGGCGAGAACCTCAGCGCCCATTTCGGCTTGGGCATGGTCGGCTTTCTCCTAGTGCTTCCCGCGGTGGCGGTGGGAGCCCTGGGACTGAGCCTGGGGGGAGGAGCTTCTTTTCTGCTGGTCGGCGCCGCCGTGGCGTGGGTGATGGTGACCGCGGTGGTGATGGCCGCCCTTTCCGGGATCTATCAAACCGCTCTCTATCACTTTGCGGTGGGCGGAGCGACCCCCGGCGGGTTTTTTGAAAGCGAACTCCTGGCAGAGGCCTTCCGACCACGCAAGGGACGCCGCGGGGACAGAGACGGCGGCGGTTGGTTCGGATCCGCCGGGTTCACCGATCAATGAGGTCGATTCATTCCTCGGGGTGAGCGGTAGCCGACACCGGTAGCCAGGAGCCGCCAGGGTCTCCGAACCGCCTTGGTGATGCCCACCCGCGGCGTGGCCGTCCACTTCACCTCGCCCAGGCCGCTTTTCTCCAGCCACACCTCCTCTCCCCCCGACAGCGAGAGTCCGTCATGGCTTCCGTCGATGCCCAGGGCCTTGGTCAGCTTTCCCGGCCCGTTGCACAGGTGATCCTCCCGTCCCCGCCGGGCAACCATGGCCTCCACACCCCGTTCCGGTAGCCCACCCCTCAGAAGCACCGCCTCTCCCTGTCCCCTCGGTCCGGTGACCACGTTGGCGCACCAGTGAATTCCATAGGACCGGTATACGTAGAGGGTTCCCGCCGATGCGAACATGGAGCGGTTGCGGACCCTGACGCCCCCGAACGCATGACTCGCCGGATCGTCAGCGCCGCCGTAGACCTCCACTTCGCAGATGAGCGCCGACGTGAGCGCGCCGCCTATCCGGGTGACGATCCGCATCCCCAGCAGGCGAGCCGCCACCTCAGGCGGCGAACCTGCAAAAGCCCCCGAACCGACCGCTTCGGGCGACGGACTCAAGTCAGCAGATGAACCAGCAGCGCCCCGAAGGAGTGGAGGCGATTCTCCGCCTGGTCGAACACCACCGAACGGGGCGACTCCAGAACCTCCGCGGTTACCTCCTCACCCCGATGGGCGGGGAGACAATGCATGAACACCGCCTCGGAGTCAGCCCGGTCCATCAAAGCCGAATCAACGGTGAACCCGGCGAAAG
This sequence comes from Acidimicrobiia bacterium, assembly GCA_012270885.1. Classification (GTDB taxonomy): domain Bacteria; phylum Actinomycetota; class Acidimicrobiia; order Spongiisociales; family ZC4RG35; genus Bin76. The sequence goes on from JAAXHN010000035.1 coordinate 19,966, forward strand.
CCGCGAGGCGCTCGGCGGTCTCCTCCTCTTGTCCCATAGAAGTCCACACGTCGGTGTACACGGCGTCGGCACCCTCCACCGCCGCGCCAGGGTCGTCGAAGATGGACACCGGGCCCCATTCCCGCGCCCGGGACACCACCCCGGCCTGGGGCCGGTAGCCGGGCGGGCACCCCACCCGCACCTCCATCCCCGCCATGGTCCCGGCCAGTAGCAGAGAATGGCAGACGTTGTTGCCGTCACCCACGTAGGCGAGGACCGCGCCGGGTAGTGGGCGTCTCTCGGCAATAGCCATCAGGTCGGCCACCGCCTGGCAAGGGTGTTCCCAATCCGACAGCAGGTTCACCACCGGGGCCTCCATGTGGGCGTCCAGTTCCTCGAGGAGGGAATGCTCGAAGACGCGCATCCCCAGAACATCCAGATAGCCGTCGAGAACCCGGGCCACGTCGGCGGGTTCTTCCCGGGTTCCCACCCCGGAAGTTTCCTGGTGGATGGGGATGGGATGGGCGCCCAGGAGGGCCGTGGCCGCTGTGGATGACACCCAGGTTCGAAGCGACGGCTTCTCGAAGAACAGTCCCACCGTCTTCCCGGCCAGCATCCCCCGGTAACGGTCCGGATCTCGTTTGAGGTCGATGCTCGACTCCACCAGGCGCTCAAGACCCTCGGGACCCGGATCGGCCACCGACAGAAAGCTCAAAGGTCGCCTCGCAACTCCGCTCCCACCGCCCGGGCCGCGTCGGCCATGGAACGCAAGGCCTTTCCGGTCTCCTCACCCGACAGGGTCCGGTCGGGCGCCCTGAGGGTGTAGTTGATAGCCAGACTCTTCCGGCCGTCGGGGAGGGGTGGTCCCCGGAACTCGTCGAACACCCGGGCCGACTCCAGCAAGTCGCCGGCCGCCGCCACGGTGGCCGCCAGCAGATCCTCGGCCGCCAACTCTTCGAGGGCCTCGAACGCCAGGTCGAAGGTGTAGGGAGGAAAAACGCTGGGCGCCCGAAATAGCCAGTGATCCCGATCGGCCACCAGGGGATCGAGTTCCAACTCCATGGCGATCACCCTCCCGGCGAGCTCCGCCTTCCTCACCACCGCGGGATGGATCTCTCCCATGATCCCCACCGCTTCTCCATCCAGAATCAGCCGGGCGGCGCGGGCGGGATGCCAACCCGCCGCCTCGACGGGATCCAACCGCCACTCTCCCAGGTCGAGATGGCGGGACATCGCCCGCCACACCGCCGACACCGTGTAAAAATCCACCTGCCGCCCGGACAATCCCAAACCGGTTCCGCCCAGACGCCCCGCCGCCAGAATCCCGATGCGCTCGGGCTGGTCCGGAACCTTAGGCAACACCGGATGAGGACGGTCCAGGAAAACTCTGCCCATCTCGAAGATCGCCACGTCTTCCAGCCCGTGTGAGTGGTTGTAGTTGGCCACCCTCAGCAGGCCCGGCAGCAGTGTGGTGCGCAGGATCGACTCCTCTTCCCGAAGCGGATTCTTGAGATGGATGCTTCGGGCCCGCTCATCGCGGTCCTCCCATCCCCACAGGTCGATCTCCGCCGCCCTCATGAAACTGAGGGACACCGACTCCGAGAAGCCCACACCGCAAAGCGCCCGGCGAAGAATACGAATGCGCCGCTGAGCGACCGAGCGGCCCCCACCGGGACCGCGGGGCACCCGCTCGGGGAAGTTGTTGTATCCCCACAACCGCGCCAACTCCTCAACGAGGTCGATGGGCCTGGTCAGGTCGGGTCGGAAAGTGGGGACCTCGATCTTCATCGGATCGTCACCCTTCACTACAAGGTGAAGCCGCGACAGGAGGTCGGTCACCCGGGCGGTGTCGAACCCCGGGCCCAGGATGCGTTCGGCCTCTCGGAGCCGAAAGTCGATGGTCACCGGAACCATCCGGTCTTCACGGGCGATCACGTCCGTCACCATCCGGAGCGCCTCGCCTCCGGCCAGGCGGGTAACCAACTGTGCCGCCCGAGCCGCGGCCCGCGCCGGGAGTTGGGGGTCGACGCCCCTTTCGAAACGGGCGGAGGCCTCGGTCCGCAGACCATGACGCTTGGACATGTGCAGCACCGTGGGAGGGTCCCACGAGGCGGCTTCGATCAGAACCTCGGTGGTGCGACCGGTGACTTCGGAGACGCCGCCTCCCATGGTGCCCGCCAAAGCCGACGCCCGCTCCCGGTCGGCGACCACCAAATCCGAAGCCGTCAGTTCCCGGTCCACCCCGTCCAGGGTGGTGAGCCTCTCCCCCGTCCTGGCCCTTCTCACCACGATCCCCGCCCCGCCCAGTGTTTCCAGATCGAAGGCGTGGATGGGCTGTCCCAACTCCAAGAGGACATAGTTGGTGATGTCCACCACATTGGAGATGGGCCGCTGCCCGGAAGCCCGGAGCCGGGTTCTCATCCAGAAAGGAGAGGAAGACACCTCACATCCCCACACCTCCCGGCCTACGAACCGGTAGCAACCGCTGGGGTCCTCGATGGTTATGTCGATTCTCGGGGTGGCGTCGACCTTCGGGAAGTCCGGGTCGGGAAGGCGGTAGCCGACCCGGTAGTAGGCGGACAACTCCCGGGCCACCCCAACATACGACATCACGTCGGGCCGGTTCGGATTGATGCTCAGGTCCAGGACCGCGTCGGTGAGCGCCTCGAAGCCGGCCAGGTCCTCCCCCGGCGGGGTTTCGGAGTCCAGAACCAGGATGCCCTCCGCATCTTCTCCCAACCCGAGCTCTCTCTCCGAGCAGATCATCCCGTTGGAGACCACTCCTCGGATAGCCCGCCGGCCGATCTCCATGCCGTCGCTCAGAGTCGAGCCGGGAAGGGCAAGGGCCACCATGGCCCCGGCATCGAAATTCCAGGCCCCGCACACCACGGTCATCGGCTCCTCCCCGGCCGTCACCCGGCAGATCCTGATGCGATCCGCCCTGGGATGCGGCTCCACCTCCACGACCCGGGCGGTCACCACCCGGCGGAACCGCGGGGCAAGACGGTCGATCTCCTCCACCTCATAACCCAGGGACTCCAACACGTTCGCCTGAACGACGGGATCCCAGGACGGAAGATCGATGTAATCGGCCAGCCAGTTCAGAGAGACTCTCATCGGAACTGGGAAAGAACTCGCAGATCATTGTCGAAGAAGTGGCGCAGCGGAGAGACGCCATGACGCACCTGGGCGATACGTTCCACCCCCATGCCGAATGCGAAGCCACTTACCCGAGAAGAGTCGTACCCCACCCACTCGAAGACATTGGGATCCACCATCCCGCAGCCCAGCAGTTCGATCCATCCCACTCCCCCGCAGACCCGGCACTGTCCGCCACCTTCACAGGCAAAACAGGAGGCATGCATCTGGGCCGACGGTTCGGTGAAGGGGAAGAAGTCGGGCAGCATGCGGATTCGCCGCTCGGATCCGAAGAACTCCCTGGCGAAGTAGGCGAGGGTGCCCCGCAGGTCGGAAAAGGTCAGGTTCTCGTCGACCGCCAAGCCCTCGATCTGGTGAAAGACCGGCGAATGGGTGGCGTCGGGCGTGTCTGCTCTGAATACTTTTCCGGGCACCACCACGTACACGGGCGGATCGTGGCTCTCCATGTAGCGGGCCTGCATGGGCGAGGTGTGAGTGCGGAGCAGGATCTCGTCGGCCGGGTCACCCCAGTCGAGATAGAGCGTGTCGGACTCCAATCGGCTGGGATGGGTGGGCGGGGTGTTGAGGGCGTCGAAATTGTAGAGCGCCGATTCGGCCTCCGGTCCCCCCACGACGCGGTAGCCGAGTCCTAAGAAAATGTCGCACACCTCTTCGATGGTAGAGGTGATCAGATGGGTGTATCCCTCCGGATATTCCAACGCCGCCAGGGTGACGTCCACCCGGTCGGACGCCAGCATTAGGCGCTCCCTTTCGGTCTCGAGTCGGCGCCTCTGGGTCTCGATCAGCTCGCCGAGGACCCGCCGCGCCTCCTGGATCGCCTTCCCGACCGCAGGCCTCTCCTCGGGCGGCAGCCTTCCGATCCCCCTCTGGAACTCGGCCACCACCGAACGCCTGCCCAGAAGTTCAGCCTCCGCCTCGGATAGTTCATCAAGGGTGGCCGTGCCCTTGACCAGGGTCGGAGCCCTTTCCAACAGAGCGTCGAGACTTTCCATGCCAGCTATAGCAGTTTAGGTTGGGGGACGCCGGTTTCCGGCGCCGGAGCGCAGGTCCGCAAGCCGATGGCAGATGATCGCACCCGCCGCCGCGGCGTTGAGGCTCTCCGTTCCACCGGACATGGGGACCGAGCACCATAGATCGACCCGGTCGGCGTGCTCGGGAGAAACACCCCGGGACTCCTCGCCTATGATCAACCACCACCGCCGACTGTGATCCAGGAGGGAGCCCAGTTCGGTAAGCGGGACTCCTCCCCGGGGAATCGCGGCCACCACCATTGCTTCGGAAGGAGCTTCCTCCACATCCCCGACGGCCACCCGGAAATGCCCGCCGGCTCCCGCCCGGAGCACTTTGGGCGCCCAGGGGTCAACCGTCCCAGGGCCCATCGCCACATCCCATCCGAAGGCCGAGGCGGTGCGGATCAGGGTCCCGGCGTTACCCGGTTCGGAGACCATAAGCCACAGGGTGTCCTTACCGGCGGGTCGGTACCGGGGGATGGAAAGCACCGCGATCGGACCCCGAGGTGTCTTGGTGTCCGCGAGCCGGGCCAGAACTTGGCCGCTGACCGCGGTCAGGGGTATCCCGTGCTCCTCACAAAGATTGCGAGTCACCGCGTCTTCCCCCAAGGCCAGAACCTCCAGAACCTCCTCCTTCGCGTCCAAAGCCTCCGACAGGAGATGAGGACCCTCCAACAGGGTTCTCCCGGCAAGTTTGCGATGACGTGGCCGGTGCAGCCTGGCCAATTCGGCGATCCGGGGGTTACGCCGGGAGAGGATCAAGCCTCTTGGGCTATCTTCACCAATTGCGAGAAGGCTTCCGGATCATTGACCGCCATATCGGCCAGCATCTTGCGGTTTATCTCCACGCCCGCCGAGTTGAGACCCGCCACAAACCGCGAGTAGCTCATCCCGTTCTGACGGGCGGCGGCGTTGATCCGGGTGATCCACAAGCGCCGGAAGTCGCCTTTCCGGGCGCGGCGATGGCTGTAGGAGTCGGCCATGGCATGCATGACCTGCTCGTTGGCGGCTCGGAACGTGCGGCTCTTGGCTCCCCGATAGCCCTTGGCCCGGGCCATCACCTTGCGGCGGGCGCGGCGGGCGGAAGAGGCGTTCTTTGCTCTTACCATGATCGGCGCCTACCTAGGTCTTGATCATGCGACGAACGATCCGATCGTCGCCCGGCGATAAGCCATCGGTGCCGTCCAGGCGACGGAACCGGCTCTTGCCCTTGGCGAGCCGGTAGTGCCCCCTGCCGGCCTTGCGTCGCATGAGTTTGCCGGATCCGGTGGTTTTTATTCTTTTGGTGAGACCGCGATGGCTCTTCTGCTTAGGCATGGGTCCTCCTGGATCGGATTAGAGAGATTTCTATCTCTTCTGCCTCTGTCTGCCCGAGCCGTGGTTGGCAGGTGCCAGCATCATGGTCATATTGCGACCCTCCATCTTGGGCGCCTGTTCCATCACCCCCTCCTGGCTAACCGCTTCGGCCAGCCTGGCCAGAAGCCTTTGGCCGTACTCGGGTCTTTCCCGCTCCCGACCACGAAACCGAACGGTCAACTTCACCTTGTCCCCACCCGAGAGAAAGGAAATAACCTTGCGCGTCTGCATATCGAAATCGTGGTTTTCAATCCGGGGCCGAAGCCGCAACTCCTTGATGACGGTCCGTGACTGACTCTTGCGAGCTGCTCTCTCCTTGATCGAGCGCTCGTACTTGAATCGTCCGTAGTCCATAAGCCGGCAGACGGGAGGATCGGCCATCGGCGCCACTTCCACCAGGTCCAGATCCAACTGTTCTGCCAGCCACATTGCCTCCTCGAGTTTCTTGACGCCGATCTGTGCTCCGTCCGGCGCCACCAAACGCACCTCGGCGGCCCTGATTGTGTCATTCACTCGAAGTTCTGCGATGGTTGTCCTCCTGTTTCCAGAGATGGCGACAAAGAAAAGACGAATCCGCTCCCGAAGAACCGCGGCGCACCCGAAGAGTGGCCGGGTGGGAAGCAAATCGGCTTCCGCTTCGTACTATGCAACTGAGTCAAAGTATAACCCCTATCCGACCGGCCTCCCAAGCCGATCGCTCAGATCCGAGTTATCTCAGATCTGAGAGCGTTCACCACCGCCCGTGCGGCTTGGGAGCCAGCATTGGAACCGGGCTGGCTGCGGGCCACCGCCTGCTCCCAGTCGGAGACCGCCAGCACCGCGTTGCCCACCGGCACCCCTGTCTCCACCTGAAGTTGGATCAGTCCCTGGACTGCTCCTTCGACCACCGACTGGAAGTGGTGGGTCTCTCCCCTGGCAACCACACCGGTAGCCACTACCGCCTGGCAGCCCGCCTGGATCAGCCGGCTGGCTCCCCACGGAAGTTCCCATGCTCCGGCGACCTCAAGTTCAAGGATGTTCTGCGGCAGGATCCCCAACTCCTCCAGGGTCTTCCGGGCCCCCTGCCCCAATCGCTGGGACACCGGAGTGCCCTCCACCTTGTCGAATCGGGCCATCACCAACCCCACCGTGGGATCTCTCCGGGCCCACCGCAACACAATGAGCCATCCAAGGCCGATCAGGGAACTGATGAGCACCCCCGCGCCAGCCAGCAGGAAGACCAGAAAAAAGCTCCACTCCAAATCGTCCCTGAAATAGAGCAGGCCCACCAATCCCACCGCCGAGACACCCACCCAGACGATCGTTATGGAAATCGCAACCCGGCGGTAGAGCTCGAAGTTTGCAGACCTTCGATACTCGAAGTTCGCCAGCCGCTGATAGAAGGAGGGACTTCCGGGAAACACCCGCGAAAATTTTAGCAAGCCGTTAGCCGGCGGCTCCCATGGTGTTTATCCCAACCCCACTCCCTGCTGCATCAGGTAGAGGTATGGGGCATTGCTGTAACGAGTCGCGGCCCTCAACGCTCACGGGGCGTTCGGCCCAACATGTGGAACTCGGGGTTCGCCATCATGTGTCCCAGGTGAGCCAGCCGGTTGGACATGGCGAAGAAGGCGGTAATCGCCCCGATCTGCCAGATCTCATCGTCGGTAAAACCCTCCCGGTAGAGAGGCTGGTAGTCGGAGTCCTCTATCTCTTCGGGGGTGCGGGCCAGCTTCACCGCGAAACGAAGCATGGCAAGCTGTCGTCCCGACACGGGCGCCGTACGCCAGTTGGCTGCGATCTGATCCGCAAGGAGCGGATCCCCCGACCGGATGCGAAGAATCGCCCCGTGAGCCACGATGCAATAGGGACACTGGTTGACCGCGCTGGTGGCGACCACGATCATCTCCCGCTCGGCCTTGGAAAGGCCCTCCTCCGTCTCCATCAGGGCGTCGTGGTAGGCGAAAAAGGCCCTCGCCTCATCCGGGCGGTGTCCCAATGACAGCATCACATTGGGAGTGAAACCCAGCTTGGAGCGAACGAACTCCGCCCGTTGGCGAAGGTCGTCAGGAAGGTCGGAGACCGCCTTCATGGGAAACCGGGGAGACTCTGTCACAGCATCCTCTTGTTGTCGCGTAACCCTGACTTTCGCTATTCTACGCTCCCGCAAGCAACCGCAGGAAAGGTCCGATGACAACTCCAGCCGAGGTTTCGGTCCTCGCACAACAGTACGAATTCGTGGATTTTCGCTTCCCGGATCTGCCGGGAAAAATGCATCACTTCACGATGCCATCCGAGCATCTCACCGAGGACGCCTTCGAGGAGGGATTCGGATTTGACGGATCTTCAATCCGGGGATTCCAGTCCATTGAAGAATCGGACATGCTCCTCATCCCCGATCCCAACACCGCCTATGCCGATCCCTTCTATGCTCGACCCACGCTCGCCATCCACTGTTTCATCAAGGATCCGGTCAGCGGTGAGTGGTACCACAAGGACCCGAGACGGGTGGCCCGGAACGCGGAGGAGTACCTGCTCTCCACCGGCATAGCCGATGTCTCCTACTGGGGACCGGAGGCGGAATTCTTCATCTTCGACAAAGCCCGGTACTCCCAGGTTGATCATCAAACCAACCTGTCCTTTTACGAGATCGACTCGGGAGAGGCCGCCTGGAACTCGCTGCAAGATGGTGACAACCTCGGCCACCAGATGCGCCACAAGGAAGGGTATTTCCCGCTATCTCCGAACGACACCCAACAGGACATCCGCTCGGACATGGTGGCCGAGATGATGGGAGTCGGCATCCCGGTTGAGATCCACCACCACGAGGTTGGAACCGCCGGCCAGGCCGAGATCGACATCCGCTATGCGCCGCTACTCCTGCAAGCCGATCGCCTGATGATGTACAAGTACATCTGCAAGAACGTGGCTCTACGGGCAGGAAAGACCGTGACTTTCATGCCCAAGCCGATCTTCTCCGACAACGGTTCGGGGATGCATACCCACCAGAGCCTTTGGAAGGACGGAAAGCCTCTTTTCTACGAGGAAGGCACCTATGCCAACCTCTCGGATGTGGCTCGCTGGTACGCGGGCGGGCTGATCGCCCACGCGCCCGCCATCCTGGCCTTCGCGGCCCCCGGAACCAACTCCTACCGGAGACTGGTGCCCGGGTTCGAAGCGCCGGTCAACCTGGTCTACAGCCAGCGCAACCGCTCCGCGGCGATCCGCATCCCCACCTATTCGGATGCGCCTGCCGCCAAGCGGCTCGAGTTCCGCTGCCCCGATCCCTCCTGCAATCCCTACTACGCCTTCGCCGCCATGCTGATGGCCGGCTTGGACGGGGTCCGGAACCAAATCGATCCGGGAGAGCCGGTGGACGTGGACCTCTATGAGTTGAGCCCCGAAGAGGCGGCCGGTTTGAACACCGTTCCCGGCACGCTGGATGAGGCCCTGGACGCCCTGGAGGCCGACCACGACTTCCTCACCGAGGGAGGGGTGTTCGACCAGGACCTGATTGACACCTGGATCTCCTACAAGCGGGATAACGAGGCGAGTCTGGTAAGACGGCACCCCACCCCGGTGGAGTACGAGCTCTACTACGACATCTAAATCACCGAAAGCCTCAAGGGTGGTTCCCCCACCCGGGTGAGCGCCCTTGGGCGTTAAAGTCAGGATTCTGCCTTCCGCGGGAGCGGATTGCCCGGCATCGGCGCCCTCGGCAGGACTCGAACCTGCGCACCCGGTTCCGGAGACCGGCGCTCTGTCCCCTGAGCTACGAGGGCAAAATAGGCGGCTTCCTCAAAGGCTAGCCCGAAAAACCGCATCTATTGCAAGAAAAAAATGGGGTCTTTGCTTGACAAATCCATTCGGGGACTCTAATCTTTTCGTTTGGAACCGATTTCTTGTAAGGCTTTCGCAGGGCAGAATCTTGTGAAAGTGTTCACAATCTTATATTCAGGAGATGACTTCTTTGATCACTATCACCACCGACTGGAGGGACTTGGCCGCCTGCCTTGACTCCGACCCGAATCTGTTCTTCCCGATCGGCAGCACCGGACCTGCGGTGGAGCAGATCGCCATGGCAACTGCCATCTGCACCGAGTGCGCAGTGCAGGAAGAGTGCTTGGACTACGCCTTGAACACGAACCAGGAGTCAGGAGTCTGGGGGGGCTTGTCGGAAGAGGATCGCCGGAGACACCGCAAGCGCTGGCTGGCCAAGCGTCGCCGCCGCTACCTCGCCTCCTAGCCACCCGAAGCGAAACCCACCCCCGAGCGCCCTTCGGCTCTTTCGAACTCGACAAAGGCCAGCATATCCAGCGGGATGCCGATCTGGGTCCCGTCGGTGTCCTGAAGCCACACCATCGGTCGGGAGCCCGCAAAGGCCTCCTCTACCTGAGAGCGCACTTCCTCTGCATCCTGGCTTTCGATCTCTATCACCCGATCGGTGTGGGCGATCCCGACCTTGATCTTCATTCTCGATGTTCCTCCTGCTGAGGTGCCCGCCCGATATTAACAGTCAAACACTCACCGCAAGTCGCATATAACCCGGCCAGCCCGTGGTTTGCGTGGCCCCGAAGCCGTACCCATGTTTGAAAGAGAACCAACCACCAGCCCCGCCCACGCAAATCATCTCACAAGTGCCAAAACGTACACCTATGTCGGGAAAACCGGCCCGCTTCACCGTTTCCAAACTGAACCAACACCCTCCTCTCACCACCATGGCTTCGTCCGAGCGGCCCGCTCGCCTCCCGAGGCCTACGCGGGGATGAAGCTCAGACGCACCTTTCTCGCCGGATTGTCCCGGTTGGGATCCACCAGCACGATCGACTGCCAGACGCCCAGTGCCGGGCGGCCATCCAAGACCGGTACCACAAGGCTCGGAGAGACGATGACCGGCATTACATGGTCCGCCCCGTGGCCCGGCGATCCGTGGCGGTGGCGCCAGTCAAAGCCGCGCGGCAGGATGCTCTCCAGCGCTGCCAGGAGATCCCTGACGCTCCCCGCCCCCTTCTCGATCACGGCAACCCCACAGGTCGAGTGTGGAGCGAACACCGAGACCAACCCGTCGCCCCGGGACATGCAAAACTTCATTATCTCCGGCGTCAGATCCGCAACGGCCGGTTGGCGGCCGGTACGAACCTCTAGAACGTGGGTATCCAAGCGCGGTTCAGGCGTTTTCGCCCAAGAAGATCTGGCTCACAGATCCCTCGGTGAAGATGGCATGCACCGACTTCGCCACGATCGAGGCGATGGACAGTACCTTCAGGTTGTTGATCTGATCTGCTGCCGGAACCGGGAGGGTGTTGGTGACCACAATCTCATCGACCTCGCTCTCGCTCAGGCGCTTGACGGCCTGCTCGGACAGGACCGCGTGAGTGGCCGCGATCCGCACGGAGGCAGCCCCCATGTCCCGGATGAGTTCGGCCGCGTTGCAGACCGTGCCGGCGGTGTCGATGATGTCATCCACTATTACCGCATGCCGACCCTCAACGTCGCCGGTCACCGCCAGAGCCTCGGAGAAATTGTGCACATGGTCGTCCCGCCGCTTGTATACCAGCGCCACGTCTGCATCCAACTGCCTTGCATACTTCTCGGCCCGCTTACCGCCTCCCGCGTCGGGAGACACGATGGTCACATCTCCACTGGTCACCGTGGCCAGATATTCACTGATGATCGGGATGGCGGTGAGGTGATCGAAAGGCTTCGTAATGAACCCTTGCAACTGGCCGGTGTGGAGATCGACCGAGACCAGGCGGTCCGCCCCCGCTGCTATGTACAGATCGCCCACCAACCGGGCAGTGATCGGCTCACGGGGGAGCACCTTCTTGTCCTGGCGGCAGTAGCCGTAGTAGGGCATCACCGCGGTTATTCGCCGAGCCGAGGCGCGGCGCAGCGCGTCGATGATTATCAACTGCTCCATTACCGCATCGTTGATCGGGAACGAGTGGCTCTGGAAAACAAAGCAGTCGAAGCCCCGCACGCTCTCCCCGGCTCTCGCGTAGAGTTCTCCGCTGGAGAACGTGGACTTGTGCAACCGTCCGAGGGACACACCGAGAAGTTCGGCGACCTCCTCGGCGAGTTCAAGATTGTGACTGCCGGAAAAAATCCGCATCTCCTTGCGGTCGGCTATGTCCATCCGGGAGTCTCCATTTAGCTGTCGCCGGTCGGCTCGGGGGGCGCCGACGGTGAGTGGTCCTTTCCGTCCCCCTCACGGTAGCGGGCTGCCCGGCGCTCGGCATAACCCCGGATGTTTCTCTGCTGTGAACGCTCCACCGCCAAAGCTCCCGACTCCACCGGTCGAGTGATGGTTGATCCGGCCCCAATCCATCCTTCCTCTCCGACCTCCACCGGCGCCACTAGGACCGTGTTGGAACCGATCTGCGCCCCCGGCCCGATGGTGGTGCGGTGCTTTTGGTACCCGTCGTAGTTGGCGGTGATGGTCCCCGCTCCGACGTTGGCCCCCTCCCCTACGTCGGCATCGCCCAGATAGGAGAGATGAGGCGCTTTGGCGCCCTTCCCCAGCCGGGTGTTCTTGATCTCCACGAAAGTACCGGCCTTGGCGCCCGCTTCGATCCGGGTGCCCGGTCGGAGCGAGGCGTAGGGGCCGACTTCCACGCCCGGGCCTATCTCGGCTTCCCGCACGACGGAGTACCACACCCGGGCGCCGGCCCCGACTCGGCTGTCGCGGATGTGGACATCAGGTCCCAGGACCGCCCCCTCCTCCACCTCCACGTCGCCTTCCAGGTGCACCCCCGGATACAGTCTCACCCCCGGCGCAAGCCTTACACTGGCCTCCACGTAGATCCGGTCGGGATCCTCCATCCTCACCCCGGCCAGCATGTGGCGGTTGAGGATGCGTCGCCTCATCAGGGCGGACGCCTCAGCCAGCTGAGCCTGGTCATTCACTCCCAGGGAGTCCCCGAAAGGTATCAGCCGGGCCGCCACGTCCCGGCCGTCACCCACCATCACCCCGATCACATCAGGCAGGTAATACTCACCCTGCCGGTTGCCGATCCCGATCCGTCCCAACGCGTCGCCGAGAGGACCCGCCGCGAAGACGTAGATGCTGGTGTTGATCTCCCGTATCTCCCGCTCGGCCTCAGTGGCGTCGACATGTTCCACCACTCCCCGAACCCGTCCTTCGGCGTCCCGCAGCACTCTCCCGTATCCGGAAGGATCATCCGCCCTGGCGGTGAGCATGGTGGCCGCCCCACCCCCCGACCGGTGGGATTCCACGGCCCCCGAGATCACATCGGCCGAAAGGAGCGGCACATCACCCGGAAGCACCACCACCGGAGAGGGGTCCGGCAGTTCTCCCAGGGCATCCATCGCCACAGAGACCGCGTCTCCCGTGCCCCTCCTCTCGGACTGAAAACAGGTCTCCACCCAGCGGGGAAGGAGCGACCTCACCCGGCGGGCCCCGGATCCCACCACCACCATCATCCGTTCAGGGCCACAAGCCGCGGCCGCCTCCACTATCCAGGACAGGATGGGCCGACCCGCCAAGGGGTGCAGCACCTTGGGCGTGTCCGATCTCATCCGGACGCCGTCGCCGGCCGCCATGATTATCACCACATGGCTCATGGTTACCTCCACGTCAGGCTGGAGCCGGGCGGTGCGGCCCTGGCTGGGGGGATAGGACTTGAACCCATACCGGCGGGACCAAAACCCGCTGTGCTGCCGGTTACACCACCCCCCAAGGGGAAAGAAGGGCACATCGTTTACTAGGTTACCGCTTCCTCGCGCACCGGGCCGTGCGGTAATAAATCCGCTCCCACCGTAACCGAAGCCAGCCCATCGACTTCCTGAGCCGCCCCGGCCGCTTCCTCGACGTCCACAAAGAATGAGAACAGCGAGGACCCGCTGCCCGACATGGCCACCGGCCTCTCCCACTCCCCGGCCAACGCCTCCATCAGGTCTCCGAGTTCTGGACGAAGCAGGAGGGCAGCGGGAGTCAAGTCATTCCGTACCGGTGCCGAACGGCGAAGAGAAGGGGGCAGAAACCGGGAGGGAAACTCCCGTCCCCGCGGTTCGGAGAGTTCGTCCCACATCCTGTAGACATCGGCTGTCAACAACGGGAAGTGGGGCACTACCACCGCCACCGCAAACCCGGTGAGATCGGGATGACGGGTGACTGCCTCCCCAAACCCCTCCGCCCACACGGTCCCTCCCGACAGGGCGGCCGGAACATCCGATCCAATCGAGGCCGCCGCATTGTGCAACCTCACCGGAGCGACACCGAGCATCTCCCCCAAAGCCTTGAGCACCGCGGCGGCGTCGGCGCTTCCTCCCCCGAGTCCGGCTCCGACCGGGAGGCGCTTTTGGAGATTGATCCGGAGCGGGGGACGCCTCAGGCCGGCCTCCTTCTCCAGGGCGGAAACCGCCTTCCACACCAGGTTCTCCCCTCCATCGGGAAGATCGGCGCCTTCGATCTCCAGTCGATCCTCTCCTCCCTCCACCAGCGTCAGCCGATCACACCAGTCGAGGGTCTGGATCAGAGACCGGACAGGGTGGAGTCCGGAAGCCGATCTCGGCCCGACCAACAGCGAGAAGTTCACCTTGGCGGGGGCAAGCCAGGAACTCATCCGGCTGACTCCCAACCGCGGGCCACCCCTGCCAGCCGCAGGAAGTCGGTGGGCAGCAGCGACTCGGGGCGCCCTTCGGGGCAGATGCCCGCCGCAACCAGCATCCGTTCGGGAGAGGGCAGAACCGACTCCAAGGACCGACGGAGCATCTTGCGACGTTTTCCGAACGCGCTGGCCGCCAGGGAGATGGCCCGGGCGGTGTCCGGATGCGGGCGGATCCGGTCCATCACCACCACCGAGGAGAACACTTCCGGGCGGGGAAAGAACACTTGGGGGGGCAAGTCGAAGGCCCGGCGGACGGAGGTGTGAAGACCTGCGATCACCGAAGGGAGGCCATAATCCCGGCTGGAAGGGGAGGCCAGAAGCCGGTGGGCCACTTCCCGCTGCAGCATCACCACGAACCGGGTAATCGAGGGAACGTTCTGGACCATCTCCATGAGGAGCGGAGTGCCGACGCCGTAGGGCAGATTGGAGACCATCACCCAGTCCTCGCCGTCCAGGGCCGTATTCCAATCAACCGCCAGGGCATCCTCCATGTGTACCTCGACGCGCCCGGCATGGCCAGCGAGTGTCTCCTCCAGGACCGGGCCGAGACGAAGATCAATCTCATAGCAGACCACCTGGGCGCCTGTTTCCGCCAGCGCGGCGGTGAGGTTCCCGACCCCCGCCCCCACTTCCAGAACCCGGTTGCGGGGTCCGATCCCGGCGGTCCTCACGATCTTTCCCACCAGGTTGGCATCCACCAGGAAGTGTTGCCCCAGCCGCCGCGACGGCGCTATGCCGTGGTGGCGCAGTAGGTCGGTGAGGCGGGAAGGGGTGAAGGTGTTCAACCGGGCCCCCCTTCGGGGACGCAGAAGATCTGCCGGGCCGTGGAGCTGGTGATACGGGCCACTTCCCCGATCTCCATTCCCCACACCCGCGCCAGGGACTCCCCCACCAGAACAACCCAGGCCGGCTCGTTGGGCTCTCCCCGGTGAGGCGGCGGGGCGAGATATGGTGTGTCGGTCTCCACCATCCCCCGGGAGGGGGGGACCACCTCGGCGCCCCTCCTCACCGTGTCGCCGGTAGGAAAGGCAACTGGGCCGGCAAAGGAGAACTTCACCCCCAGGTCGAGGAAACGCCTGGTCCAGCGAGGTCCACCAGTCCAGCAGTGCATCACCGCCGCCGGACCGGCTCCCGTTTCCTCCAGCAGTCGGTGGACTTCGGAGAAGGCGTCCCGACAATGCACCACCAGGGGTTTGCCGTGTGACATGGCAAGCTCGATCTGGGAACGGAACGCCTCCAACTGGTGCGGTCGGGACGAGAGGTTCCGGTAGAAGTCCAGTCCGGTCTCCCCCACCGCCGCCGCCCCCCGAGCCAACTCCGCGATGCCATCACCCTGCGACGACCACTGGCTCGCTTCATGAGGATGAAGACCCACGGTGGCCACTACACGGTCAGGATGCTGAGCCGCCAGCCGGAGGGCTGACCGGGAGGACTCCAAGTCCACTCCGGGAGTCACCACCCAGTCCACCGAGGAGGCGCGCTCCAGCAACTCCACCGCAGGCCGTCGGTCCAACTGCAGATGGCAGTGAGTGTCCACCCAGCCAGGCCCACCGGTGTTCGCCGACACGGTCACTCCTTCCCACCGTGTGCCGACTCATAGAGGTCCCGGCGGGACATGCCCGTCAGGCGGGACACCTCTCTTACCGCCGCCGAGGTGGAAAGCCCCTCGGCCACCAGCCGTTCCACAGCCTCGGTAGCCTCGCTCATCGGCAGGCTCTCGGTCATCTGCCCGCGGCCCGCCAAAACCAGGGTGAACTCGCCTCGGGGAGGACGGCCGGTCCACTCTGCGAGCGCCTCCGACACTGTGCCCAGCCAAATTTCCTCGTGGAGCTTGCTGAGTTCGCGGGCGACCGATACGGAACGGTCTCCCAGCCCCGCCTGCGCCAGGTCCGAGAGATCATCCACCAACCGGTGGGGAGAGGAGAAAAGCACCACCGTCTCCGCAGACGAGGCCACCGCCCGGATGCGCCGGGCGCGCCTCTCCCCCGAACGGGGCAGGAAACCCTCGAATGAGAAGCGGTTGGCCGGCAGCGCGGACACGGCCAGGGCGGCGGTCACCGCACTCGGACCCGGTATGACCGTGACCTGGGCTCCCTGGTCGCGAGCCGCGCTCACCGCCGACAACCCCGGATCGGAGATGCCGGGCATCCCCGCGTCGCTGAGCAGCGCCACGGTCTCTCCCGCCGCCAGCCGACCGGCCAGTTCCGCCGTGCGTGACGACTCGTTGCCGGCGAAGTAGGACCGGAGTCTCCGGGGCCGGACACCCAGGGCATCCAGTAACCTGCCAGAGCGCCGGGTGTCCTCGGCGTAGATACAGTCGGCCTTGGAGAGCGCCTCCGCAAGCCGGGGCGGAGCATCTCCCAGGTTGCCGAGCGGAGTGCCACACAGGATCAGGAGCCCGGCCACGGGGAGACGCCTCCTTTCCAGGACAGCCGCCATCCCACATGGGGAGGAATCCGGTCGCCTCGGAGTTCGAGCACCGCGGACGCCTCCCTGAACGCCACCAACCCGCCGGGTCGGAGACCTCGCACCCCCACCACCCGTAGTGCCCTGTCCAGTCCGACCGCCCAAAGCCGCGATGCGGTGAACAGCCCGTGCACCGAGCGGCCCGGGATCAGCACTCCCCATCGACGGGGGACGGCGTGAATGCCCCTCAGTCTCCGCCAGAAGGTATCAGCCACCATCACCGGACCTGAACTCCATTCCCCACAGAGCAGTTCCCCCACCGCTCAGGGAAGATACGGGGCGGTGACAGATGGACAGACCTCGGGGTCCGAGCAGGCCACCATCACCATGCCCGAGGGGATGGGAGCGACGAAGACATAGTCCTCACCCGAGGCCGAGAACCCCAGGTCCTCCCGGAATTGAAGCTCTCCCACGTGCATCGCTCCCTTTGCGTATCCACCGAGAAGGACGACCAGTTCATCGGCCTCGTCCTGGCTGTCTCCCGTGTATTCCCAGACCAGCACCACCTCGCCCTCCTCGCTGTATCCCACCAGGCTGCGCCCCCCGCCCCATCCGGTCGCCGCCTGCAGCGCAACATCGGGGCCGAGCACCTGCTCGAACATGACCAGGATGTCCAAGAAGCCCCATGTGTAGTCGTATTTCTCCTCATATCCCACGGGAAGCACACCAGCGGGCCTCCCCATCTCTATCACCTCCGTGGCCGGAGAGGGAGCACCCACGTGGATCTCTTCGGTGGAACCAGGCGGGTCAAGGTACATCCTGTTCACCGCGGGCCAACCGCCTTCTCTCCACCGATTCACCACGTACTCGAAGCCTGCCTCGTAAGGGAAGTAGAGAGCCAACTCCATGAACAACGGGATGTCGATGTCCGGTGGCTCAAAGTCGGCAAACTCCCTCACCAGGCGATTCCGCTCGGAAGGGTCGAGGTTTTGCACATAGACGAACTCCGCCAGGGTGGCGTCTCCCTCCGCCACGCCGACCAGACCCGAGGCGGGATCGTACAACTGGCTGTCCACCAAATCCTCCATCCTCGTGCCGAAGTCGAAGTGCTGATCGGTGAGGGCGTGAATCAACTCGTGAACCAGCGTCAGGGTCTGCATTCCCGTGAACTCTTCACCTGATGCAGGAATCACCAATTCCTTGTCTTCGCTGGAGTAGAACCCCGCCACGCTCTCGCCATACAGTTCCCCGTACAGCGCCCTCAGATCGTCGTCGGGCTCCAGAAGGCCGAGCAGTTTGAACAGGGCCTCGTCGACCTCGATGTCCTCTAAGTCGGAGTCCACCTCCATCCGAACCCGTGCCTCGAAGTCTTCAGGGGAAAGGACGGTGATGACCGGCAGTTCCTCGAAGTCCAACCCCCTTATGCCCTCGGTGACCTCCACGGCGTCCCAGACCAGCGCCGAGATCTCCGGGCTGAGACCCTCGATAACCGGCAAGTCCGGATCCGGTTCGGCCACGGTCGTGGTGGTGGCGGGGGCCGCCGCAGTGGTGGTCGTGGGGACCGCCGTAGTGGTAGTCGTTGCCGTCTCGGTCGTGGTGGCTTCGGTGGTCGTGACCGGAGCATTAGTGGTGGTGGGCGCTTCGGTGGTGGTCAGAGGAGCCGTAGTGGCAGTTGTGGCGGGCGCCGCGGTAGTGGCCGCCACCGCCTCCTCGGTAGCCCTGGTGGCCGTTGAGTCCGAGGCGCCTCCGCAGGCTGCCACCACCAGGGCCCCCACCACAATCGCCGACATGAAGGTCGACCGAACTGGACGGCTCGGACTCGAGTGGTCTGTGCGTTTCACTGTCCCCCAACCCTCCCGGCCGGGGAGAGTGTCCGGGTTGCGACAACGGCTCCGGGCGGCGGAAATGTCACTACCCAGAGCCTATCCCCGTTGCAGGGAATGAGGAGGGGAAACAGGACCATTCGAAAACCCTCAGCCACCCCGGGAAGCCCGCAACCCGCGTCCAACCTCCACGTCGGAAGCGGCTATAAAGGCCAGTGCCTGGTCTTCTCCACCCAGCCAGGCATAGGTGGCGCCGGAGAACTCCACCCCATCGTCGGTCACCATGGGTCCTCCCGCATCCATGGCGTCCACTATGTACTCCACCAGGGCGGCCCGCATCTCGTCGGTGTCCGCAACCGTATCCCCCACGTAGTCCACCACCAGGGCGATGTCTTCACCGTCGCTGAAGACCAGATACCGGTCGCCTCCCCAACCCCGTGAGGCAACCGCCGCCTGCTCGGGGGGAAGTGCTGAAGCCAGAAGGGCATTCCATCCCCACTGTCCCCACACGGAGTCGGAGACCAACTGGTACGCCTCCGGAGGAGAGGCCCCCGGCTTGGGCAGAAGCACGGGATCCAGCCGCCCGACACCCTGCTCCAGTATGAACTCGGTGGAATCAGGCGGGTTGCGATGGGTCTGATTCACCAAATCCCAGCCGCCCGACTGAAACAGCACCTGTAAGAACTCGAGAACCGGACCCGACGCGAAACCGAGGCTGTGGGTCAGAAACGTTGGGAGAACCAGGTCGTGGGAGGCGACTTCCCACGCCTCTTCGAGCACCTGCTCTCTAGCCGTGTCACTCATGCCGTCCATGAACAGCAACTCCACCAGGGTGGCGTCGGCCTCCGCCATGCTTCCCAGGACCGCCAGGTAATCGCTGTCACCCACCCGGGCCAAACGGGATTGGCGCCTCCAGACACCCAGGTGCCGGTCCACCAGGGCTTTGGCGATCTCGCCCACCAGCGTCATCTCCTCAAGGGGACTCGGGTCCTCCAGGGTGGAAACCATCCACAGCTTCTGGCTGGCCACATCGTAGTAACCGGGAACGGGACGAGCCCGGAAACCCGACAGGACCGTCGCCCAGTCATGGGTTGGGTCGATCAGACCGAGCAGCCCGAACAGCGGCTGATCGACCGCGGAGAGTCGCGGGTCATTGCCGACGCCGGCGCGAAGCCGTCTCACCATCTCCTGGGACGTGATCCCCTCGATCTGCAGGGGTTCCACAAAGGTGAAGCCACGAAGAGCCTGGGTCTCCTCCACCAGTTTCACCATCCTCTCCCGGAAGGACTCGGGCAGGAACAACAAGCCCTCCACCGAAACCGGCTGGGTGGTTGGCGTGGTAGTGGTCGGCACGGTCGCGACGGTGGTGGCGCTCACTTCGGAAGTCACCTCCACCATCACGGTGGAGGCGGGAGAAAGGGCCGGATCATCAGCGCAGGAACCCACCAACAAAGCCAACCAGGCCGCTGCGGACCATCTCACAAGAGAGCTTCGCCTCACTGCTCGGAGGCTACCTTATCTTCGATCCATCACGGAGACGACCGGCTAGTCTATGCCCCGATCACCGATGAAAGGGTGACTTGTCCGGAGGGATCGCATAGTCCGGCCTAGTGCGCGGCACTCGAAATGCCGTAGGGGGTTACCACCCCCTCGTGGGTTCGAATCCCACTCCCTCCGCTCGGCGACCACGTCCGGCTTCGACCCGATGGAGGGATGACCGAGCGGCCTAAGGTGACAGTCTTGAAAACTGTTGGGCATCCGTGCCTCGTGGGTTCGAATCCCACTCCCTCCGCCTCAAACTCAAGCACGCTGCTCTCGCTTCCGGCTGTTCAATGACCGTCCAGCCACTCCCGGACAATCGAGCGGAGGGTGCCAAGTGGGACGGCACCGTTGCCGAGGACAGTTCTGTGGAAGCTCTTGACATCGAATGCCGAGCCCAACCGTGCTTCGCACTCGGCGCGCAGGGACTCGATTTCGAGGCGACCGAGCATGTAGGAGAGGGCCTGACCCGGAGTGGCGATGTACCGGTCGATCTCCTCGGTGATCTCGTGGAGGGACATGGGCGCATGGTCGGCGAGGAACTGGATGGCCTTGCGGCGCGACCAGCCCAGCGCGTGGATACCGGTGTCCACCACCAGTCGGCCGGCCCGCAGGGAGTCGGCGGTGAGCATGCCGACCCGCTCCCAGTCGTCCTCGTAGAGGCCCATCTCGTCGGAGAGGCGCTCGGTGTACAGGCCCCACCCTTCGCAGAAAGCCGGCAGGTAGTTGCGGTGGATGTCGTGGATGCCGGGGTTCTCGATGGCCAGAGCCATCTGGAGGTGATGGCCTGGTATGCCCTCGTGATAGGCGATGCCGGGAATCTGGAACCTGGCCCAGGCGGTCGGGTCTGCCACATTGAAGAAGAAGACGCCCGGTCGGACGCCGTCGGCGGACGGCGGGTAATAGTAGGCCATGGACCCCACGTCGATGGGATGGGCCTGACAGGGCGCCCTCGGAGTGGGATCAAACCACCCTCCCATCGCGACGGCAGCCTTGTCGAGACAGCGCAGGGCGTCCGCGACCAGCTCATCGGAGCCTGCATACCGGAGCCCCGGATCGTCGCGCAGGCGGGTGTATATCTCGGCGACTTCGTTTGTGCCGAGCAACGGTCCGGCCACGCGCCGGTATTCGTCCTCCAGCATCCCGACTCGCTCCAGGCCCAGCTGGTGGATGGCCTCAGGTTCCTTTTCGAGGGTGGTGTGGCTTCTGACCATGTCTCGGTACACCCCATCGCCGCCCGCCAGGTGGCACAGCCCGGGCCGGTCATCGGGACGTCCGGAGGGAAGGGTGATCTCAGCCAGTGCCTCCCGGAAGCGGATCAGGCCGGGGCGCAAGCCCGTCTCGATCGCGGTCACCACGTCGGCCCGCCACGAGGTGGCGCCATCCAGACCAAACTCGGTGGGAGGGGACTGGTTGGCGATCGGGTCTTCGGCCGGTGGCAGAGACAGGATTTGTTCGAGCTTGCCGATGGTCTGGCGGACATGGCGCGCGAGAGGGACCAGCCCGTTTGAGCGGCCCTCCCGAAGCCGGTCCACCAGTTGATCGACCATCACCGGGAAGCCCCGCAGCTTCTCCAGATACCTGCGTCCGTGGTCGGCGGTGACCAGAGGCTGGAGGTAGAGCGCCGGAATGAGGGACCTCAGCAGCCCGCTCTGGGTGCTCGCTGCCTGTAGCTCCGACCACCAGACCGTGACGCTCGCATCCATGAAGGCGGCTGCCGCAAGGGTCTCCGCAAGGATCCGGTCGGATGGCTCCTCGGCGATCACCTGGGCCGCCTCGGCGGCGAACCGGAGGAATGCATCCCTGGAAACCGTAATTCCTTCAGCGGAAAGATCGTCCCAACGCTCCAGGCGGCTCAGCTCGCCGCGGGAGAGGTTGGCGAAGTGACGATGCTCGAGCCGGAACTCCCAGTACTGGTCGGCCAGAGCCCGGGCGGTTTGGGTCATTGGCTGAACGACTCCTGGTGAAAGATCTCCTCGGCCGGTTTGCGCCCCCCGTACCGGGACGGGCGGGCATCGGGAGCCGGGTACCCGAGCGCGACGGCGTAGCGGCACGTCCAGTCGGGCGGCAGCGCCAGCACGCGGGCCGTGTCCTCGGTGCGCTGCAGGGTTATCGGGCAGGTGGACATCCCCAGAGCATCGGCCGCCAGCATGACATTCTGCGCCATCCGTCCCGTGTCGAACTCCCGGGTATTCGGTTCCTGGACAAGGGCAAGCGCCACTGCCGCCGCCCGGAGCGGGGTGGTGAAGTTGCCGCAGTCGGCCAACCGTTCGATCTGGTCCGGGTCGCGGATGACCACCACTGCCCACTGCTGGAGGTTCTTCGAACTACCCGTCCACCTGGCTGCCTCCAGCACCCGGTCGAGGTCTTCCTGACGGATCGGACGCTCCTTATAATTGCGAATGGCCCGCAGGCCGAGGATGTTTCGGTAGGTCTCACTCATGGAGCAGCACAATACCGCGAGGTGATGAGAATCGGTCTCCTGCTCCCCCATGGCCTTCCCGACGTCCTTATCGCTTGAACGCGCCCCATCGGCAGTTTTCACGTCCATTGGGGCCCCATGGGGCGGTGTGGCGGACCGGGTAGAGTCATGTAGACCGACAATACGAGGATTGCCCGCGCCACCATGACGGGTCGTGGGTGGGATAGGCAGGTGCGACCGTGTCTAGAGCCATAGAGACCTCGGGTCTCACCAAGTACTACGGGGACACTGCGGGGATCGTCGACTTGGACCTGGCGGTCGATGTGGGTGAGGTGTTCGGTTTCATCGGTCCCAACGGGGCGGGCAAGACCACCACCATCCGCCTGCTTCTCAATTTCCTGAAACCCTCCAGGGGTTCGGGGTCCATATTCGGGTTGGACATCGAAGGAGACTCGCTGGCCATCCGCGGCCGGGTCGGCTACCTTCCGGGCGAGTTGGCGCTTTACCCCTCCATGACCGGTCGGGAGTTCCTGCTCTACTTCAGCAAACTGCGAGGCATCGATACCGCAGCCTCCACCACTAAGCTGGCGGAGCGTTTTGAGTTAGACCTCGACCGCCGTATCAAGGAGTACTCGAAGGGCAACCGCCAGAAGGTCGGCGTGGTGAATGCTTTCATGCACGAGCCGGAACTGCTGATCCTCGACGAACCCACCGGCGGTCTCGACCCCCTCATGCAACAGGAGTTCGCCGAACTGTTGACCGAGGTCCGCGCCGAAGGACGGACCGTTTTTCTTTCCTCCCACTACCTTCCCGAAGTGGAGCGGGTGGCGGATCGGGTGGGAATAGTCCGCCAGGGCCGTCTCATCGACGTGGACACCCTCTCGGGGTTCAGGTCGAAGGTGCAGTCCAACCTGTCGATCAAGTTCGGCTCGCCGGTCGACCCCGGCGACTTTTCCTCCTTGGAGGGGGTGACCGTGATCGATCTCCTGGACGGCGGCACCCTGTTGCGACTGAGCATCGCTGGATCCCAGAAGGCGGTGATCGGAGCGGCTTCGTCAAGGGACGTGATAACCCTCACATCCGAAGAGGCCGATCTAGACGAAGTGTTCCTCTCCTACTACGGGTCCGACGCCCATCCGGACCCGGCGGGCTGAGTCGATGATTCCTGCCATTCTCGGGAAGACCCTTCATGACCGCCGGCGGGCCGTCATGGGGTTCGGCCTGGGGATTGTGGCGCTGTCGGTCTGGTTGGGGGTGATGTTCACGGTGATGCGCGAGTCTGACGACTTCATCGAGTTCATGAACAATCTCCCCACCGGGTTGCTGTCCGCATTCGGGATAGACTCCGCCACCTTTCTCTCGGCGGCGGGCTTCCTCTCTTCCTACCTCTTCACGCTGTTCGCTCCCCTGTTCGTCCTGTTCTTCGTGATCAGCGCGGCTGCCAACGAGGTCATGGCAGAGGAACGGGACGGTCTCATCGACATGCTCCTCTCCTCTCCCGTATCCCGAACCCGGGTCTTCCTGGAGAAGACGGGGGGAGTGGCATTGGCGGCTCTGGTGCTGGTGGCCGTCCTGACCGCGGCTCTCTTGGTGGTGAACCCGATCTTCGATCTGTCCCTCTCGGTGACCGGGATACTCGCCGCCGGCCTGTCACTGTGGTTGCTGGGATTGGTGTTCACAGCGTTGACGCTCGTGGCGGGCACGTTTACCGGTCGCAGCGTGATGGCAGGCGGTGTGGCGGGCTCAGTGGCGTTCCTGGCCTGGTTCGTCAGCGGTTTCTCCGATCTGTACGCGCCGCTGGAGAGCTTCGACAAGGCCAGCCCGTTCACTTGGTACCAGGAGCCTCATCCCCTCACTGACGGAATGGGCGCCGGACAGCTGTGGCTGGCTGCAACGGCCGCGGTACTGATCACGGCGGCCACCCTTATGTTCCGCCGCCGTGACCTCTCCACCGAGCGAGCGCTGCTGCCGACCACCAGCATCCCCCGACTAACTCGTAAGCGGAAAGGCCGTTCGGTCCGGGCGGCGTGGTTGCTGACCGGGTCGTTTCGCAAGACCGTCTGGGACCGTCGCCGCTCGGTTTGGGGTTGGGGCGGAGGTCTGGGACTCCTCACGCTGGTCATGTTCTCGGTCTGGCCGACCATGGCTGCAGACGCCGAGGCGCTTGCCGGCCTCATCACCTCCATGCCCAGAGAGGTGTTCGCCATGTTCGGCATGTCCGACCCCCAGGCGATAGTAACACCGGCCGGCTTTGTCTCCTCCCGCACCTACCAAGCCATAGGCCCGATCCTCATCATCATGTTCGTGGTCAGGGGAGTCTCCATGGCGATGGTCAAGGAGGAGAGCGACGGCGCCTTCGACCTGGCGCTCTCGGTTCCCGCCTCCCGCAAGAGGGTCATTGCGGGAAAGGCGCTGGGAGTGGCGTTCTCGACCGGCCTGGTAATCGTGATCATCACGGTTGCCGCGCTGGTGGGAAATCTCGCTTGGGAGACCGAACTGGGCACCGACCGGATCCTCGCCGCCGGCGCGGGCCTGGGCCTCCTCGGCCTGTTCTTCGGCGGGTTGACCATGGCGATCTGGGCTTTGGGAGGGTCGTCCTTCCCCGCGGTCCGGATAACCGCGGTGGTAGCGATGGCCACCTTCCTTCTGAACGGCCTCGGATCTCTCAGCCCCGCCCTGGAAACCGCCCGGGTCGTCTCTCCCTTCTACTGGTACTTCGGAGACGCTCCGCCACTCGCCAAGGGATTCGAGCCGAACTACTTCCTGCTGCTTGCCGGGGCGCTCGTCACCGGGTGGGCGGCCATCACGAAGATCGACCGGAGAGACATCGCCACCTGACGGGTGAGTAGGTCTAGCGTGTCCTGTTTCTGAGTTGTAGCGACACCCGGGTGGGAAATGCCGGGTTGGTGGGGTGGGGCGGTGCATCCTGTTGCTTGAAAACCACATCGAGCAAGAGAGGACACACCG
>JAAXHN010000036.1:0-8452 GCA_012270885.1 Acidimicrobiia bacterium
CGACTATTCCGGCACCCAGGCCTGCAAGGCGCTGAGGGAGGAGGGGTACCGGATCGTCCTGGTCAACTCCAATCCGGCCACCATCATGACCGATCCCGAGTTCTCGGACCAGACCTACGTCGAGCCCATCACCGCCGAGGTCGTGGAGAGGATCATCGACCACGAGCGTCCCGACACCCTGCTTCCCACCCTGGGAGGGCAGACCGCTCTGAACATCACGGCCGAGTTGGTGAAGAGGGGGACGCTGGATCGGTACGGAGTGGAACTGATCGGCGCCGGCATGGAGGCCATCGAGCGGGCCGAGGACCGGGGGAGGTTCCGGGAGGTGATGGCGGAAGCGGGGATGGAGACCCCCCGGGCCGGGTACGCCAGGTCGATGGCCGATGCCCGCCGGATCGCCGCTCGTCTCGGTTACCCGCTGATGATCCGGCCCTCCTACATACTGGGCGGGGGCGGGACGGGGATGGCGCACGACCCCCGGCAGTTCGAGGAGGTGGCCCGCAGGGGTTTGGACGCATCCCCGGTCTCGGAGATCCTGGTGGAGGAGTCGGTGGAGGGTTGGAAGGAATTCGAGTTGGAGGTGATGAGGGACCACGCCGACAACGCAGTGGTCATCTGCTCGATAGAGAACCTGGACGCCATGGGCGTCCACACCGGGGACTCGATAACCGTGGCGCCCATCCAGACCCTGTCGGACAGGGAGTACCAGGAGATGCGGGACGACGGGATCGAGGTGCTGCGGGCCATCGGGGTGGCCACCGGGGGATCCAACGTGCAGTTCGCGGTGGAACCGGAGACCGGGCGGCGCCTGGTGATCGAGATGAATCCCCGCGTCTCCCGCTCTTCCGCCCTGGCTTCCAAGGCCACGGGCTTTCCCATCGCCAAGATCGCTGCGCTGCTGGCGGTGGGTTACACGCTCGATGAGATCACCAACGACATCACCGGGCTCACCCCGGCGTCTTTCGAACCGGCCCTCGACTACGTGGTGGTGAAGGCGCCCCGCTTCGACTTCGCCAAGTTCCCGGCCACACCCCGCCGGCTGGGCTCATCCATGCAAAGCGTGGGGGAGGCCATGGCGATCGGCCGCACCTTCCCCGAGGCTCTGCAGAAGGCATTGCGGAGCCTGGAGACGGGCCGGATGGGATTGGGCGGCGATCCCGGTTCCAGGCAGATGGAGAAGCTCGCCCCACAGGAGCTCTCCGACCTGTTGTCAACTCCCACCCCCGACCGGGTGATAGCCGCGGGAGAGGCGCTGCGAAGAGGATGGTCGCCCGGTGAGGTCTCCCGGCTCACCGCCTACGATCCGTGGTTCACCGAACAGATCCTGGAGATCGTCGAGCTTCGTGAGGAGTTGATGGCGCGGGGTCCGCAGGAGGACTTGTGGGAGGAGGCCAAGCGTTACGGGTTCTCCGACGCGCAACTCTCGTATCTGTGGGGCAAGAGCGAGGAAGATGTTCGCCGCGCCCGCCTGTCCCGGGGTATCCGCCGCACCTACAAGACGGTGGACACCTGCGCGGCCGAGTTCGCCGCGCAAACCCCCTACATGTACGGCACTTTCGAGGATGAGGACGAGGTGCCGCCCGCCGGCCGTCCCAGGGTGGTAGTGCTGGGAGCGGGTCCCAACCGGATCGGGCAGGGGATCGAGTTCGACTACTGCTGCGTGCAGGCCGCCTTCGCCCTCTCCGACGCTGGATACGAGACTGTGATGGTCAACTGCAATCCCGAGACGGTATCCACCGACTACGACACCTCCCATCGTCTCTATTTCGAACCTCTCACAGTTGAGGATGTTCTGGATGTGATAGCCGCCGAGGAACCGGTGGGGGTGATAGTGCAATTCGGCGGCCAGACCCCGCTCAACCTGGCGAAGCGGCTCTCTGAGGCGGGGGCGCCGATCTCGGGCACCTCTCCGGCATCCATCGATCTGGCGGAGGATCGCGAGCGGTTCTCCCGTCTGTGCAAGCGTTTGGGGATTCCCCAGCCCCGCCATGGCTTGGCCCGCTCCCCTACTCAGGCGCGCCGGGTGGCGGCCGAAATGGGTTTTCCGGTGGTGGTCAGGCCGTCGTTCGTGCTGGGGGGAAGACGGATGGAGGTAATCGGAAACCCCGATGATTTGGAACGCTATCTGGAGGAGGTGTACGGGAGCATCGATGAAGCCGATCTGGCCGGATCCCCCCTCCTAATCGACTCCTTCCTGGAGTCGGCCATCGAGATCGATGTGGATGCCGTTTACGACGGACGTGAACTGCTGATGGGGGGAATCATGGAGCACGTCGAGGAGGCCGGGGTTCACTCCGGGGACTCGGCCTGCATCACTCCTCCCCGCACCCTGCGACCCCCCGCCCGCGAGACCATCCATGAGATGACCGCCGCCCTGGCCTCGGCCCTGGGTGTGAGGGGTCTCATAAACGTCCAATACGCTGTCCAGGGCGAAGAGGTGTACCTACTGGAGGCCAACCCCCGCGCCTCGCGCACCGTCCCCTTCATCTCCAAGGTGCGCGGGCTCCCGCTTGCCAAACTGGCGGCCCGGGTGATGATGGGCGCTTCCCTCCGGGAGTTGCGGTCCGAAGGCCTGTACCTGGAAGGGGAAGAGTCGACGATGGTTGGAGTCAAAGAAGCCGTTCTGCCCTGGGAGCGCTTTCCGAGTTCCCATCCGGTGCTGGGCCCGGAAATGCGCGCCACCGGGGAGGTGATGGGAGTCGGGGTCGATTGGAAAACGGCCTACGGCAAGGCGCTCCTGGGGGCGGGCGACCGGTTGGTGAAGGAAGGATCGGTGCTGATGCTGCTGTCGGCAGACGACATCTCTTCGGGAGCCACGCTCATCCAGGCATGGGCCGGGAGTGGCTTGTCCCAGGTCGCCGACCACCGAACGGCTGCGGCTTGGGACAGCCCGGATGTGAAGTCTTTGGCGCCAGGGGAGGAGGGGCGCCGGCAGGCCTTGGACCTGGTCGAATCGGGGGAAGCGACCCTGGTTGTCAACACCTATGGAACCGACGTCTCCCGCTTCGACGGCCGGGATCTCTACCACGCGGCTCGCCGGCGGGGCATCCCCTACATGACCACCCTGGCGGCGGCCGGCGCCGCGGCGGAGATACTCTGCTCCAACCTTGACGCCATCGGGGTTCCCCGAAGCCTCCAGGAC
The DNA here is from genome assembly GCA_012270885.1 of Acidimicrobiia bacterium. GTDB lineage: Bacteria > Actinomycetota > Acidimicrobiia > Spongiisociales > ZC4RG35 > Bin76. The sequence goes on from JAAXHN010000036.1 coordinate 3,143, forward strand.
TGGCGTCCATGAGCTCGGGATCCGAACGGGTGCTGGTCCGCCTGGACGGGGAAGACGCCGAGGCCGCAATCCGGACGGCCCAGGATCTGGGCGGAACGGTGGGCGGTTGGGTGATAGGCATGGACTTGCTCTTGGACTGTGGCCCGATTCTGGTGGGCGCATTGTGCGCCTTGGGGAAACGGGTCCTTGTCGATCTGAGCTTCTTGGCGCGGCCCTCGGTGGTGGCCAGGGGGGTGGCGCGCATGGGAAAGCTGGGGGCGAGGTGGGTGAGCGTGTCGGGTTTGGGCGGCCGGGCGGCCGTGGAGGCCGCGGTTGGCGCCGGCAGAGATTATCCGGACACCGGGGTGGCGATTTCGGCCTCCTGGACGGGGTGGCTCCGGGATGACGAGTTGAGAGGGGTGGGAATCGGGGACACTCCGGGCCAGCAGGTTTCCCGGATGACCAAGCTCGCCGTACGGTGCGGTGCCGACGGGATCGTATTTCCGGCTCCGGAGTCGGGGGTGGTTGTCCAGGTTTCGGGAAATTCAGAACGCTTCTCCAGATTTGCGGAAGCTTCAGGCGGTCTATCCTCGGGAGGGAAAATGGGGGAGACATCTGACATCCTTGCCCGAGGCGCCCACTGGGTAATTGTCCCTCAGCACGCGGTCCTCGGTGACTGACTGTGAGGGCATGGCTTTTTGCTGGCCCCCGATGATGGTAAGGTACGCGTTCGGTTTACGGAGTGTTGACTTCTGACACACGGGAACGGACCGACCGATTGGTGATAAGGAGAATCATGAACCCACCACCTCTAACCTCAGAGCAGCGGAGGGAAGCCCTTGCCAAGGCCGCAGCCGTTCGCAAATACCGGGCAGAGATCAAGGCCGACTTGAGCGATCGGCGGGTAACCATCGCCGAGTTATTGGAGCGCACCGATGATCCACGGGTGGGGGGCATGAAAGTGTCGGCGGTGCTGTCGTCCCTGCCGGGAATTGGCAAGAAGCGTACGCAGCAACTCATGGCGAGGGTGGGAATACTTGAGAACCGGCGTCTGCGGGGCCTGGGATACCGCCAGCGGGAAGCCTTGATCAAAGAACTGTCCTGAGAGGAGACGCCGCGCGGTCTTGACCAAGCTTTCGAGCCTGGTTTTGGTGGTGTCCGGCCCTTCGGGGGTCGGGAAGTCGACTGCGCTTGCCGAACTGGCCGAATTGGAAGAGGTTGAGGTGGTTGTCTCGTATACCACCAGGTCGCGCCGCCAGGACGAGACCGACGCTGTCGATTACCACTTCGTGGATGAGGAGACTTTCCAAGAGATGATCCGCCGGGACGGGTTCTTGGAATGGGTCACATACGACGGGCACCTCTACGGCACTCCCCAGCGGGCGGTGGAAGAGGTCCTGGAACGGGGAAGGGTGGCCGTGCTGGAGATCGAGCGGCAGGGGGCGGTGGCGGTGAAGCAGAGATTCCCCCAGACGGTCGCAGTGCTGCTGGAACCGCCTTCGCGGGGTGATCTGGAGGCGAGATTGCGCTCCCGGGGCGCCTCAGGCGAATTCGTGAATCGTCGCCTTGCCCTGGCGGAAAGGGACCACCCGATGCGAGACGAACTGTATGAGGAGATCGTGACCAGCGCCGAAACAAGCGAAACGGTGGAAGCTTTGGTCCGTATAATTGAGAGTCGTTACCAGCCATCGGTGCCGGACTGACTTGGAGAGGCGGCCTTTGAGAATGAAAATCGAAGAAGTAGTTGATCGTATCGGAAATCGCTTCTCATCCGTGGTGGTGGCTGCCCGTCGCGCCCGTGACATCCAGGGGTACTACGCCCACTTGGGACAGGGCATCGGTAAGTTCATCCCGCCCCAGGTGCATACCTACGCCCGGAAACCCTTGACTATCGCTATGGAGGAGATTGTGGAAGGCAAGGTGGTCTTGGGCTCGGCCGAGGACTCCGAAGAGAGCGAAGACCCCGAGACCTCGGAACTCTGATGATCGGGGGCCGCCGTGTCCTGTTGGCGGTGACCGGGGGAGTGGCAGCCTTCAAGGTGGCCACTCTGGCCCGGATGCTGATAGACCATGGAGCCGAGGTCCGGGCTGTCATGACCGCCTCTTCCCTCAAGTTCTTGGGCGCCAATACCATGGCAGCCATCACCGGCCGCCCGGTGATCACCGACCTCTTCGACTCTCCTGATTCGGTCAGTCCCCACACGGAAGCCGCCGAGTGGGCCGACCTGGTGGTGGTCGTCCCGGCCACTGCCGCCTCCCTGGCCCGGCTGGCTCATGGTCAAGCCTCCGATCCCGTCTCCGCAACGGTGGTGGCCGCCACCTGTCCGGTGGCGGTGGCTCCGGCCATGCACACGGCAATGTGGGAGCACCCGGCGACCAGACGCAATGTGGTCACACTCCGATCCGACGGAGTGGCGGTGCTGGGCCCGGTGAGCGGGCGCCTGGCGGGAGGCGACAGAGGAGCGGGCAGGATGTTGGAACCCCATCAGATTTTCTCATCGGTCGAGGCCATGTTCGAAGCCCCGCTTCGCGGAGTCCGGGTGGTGGTGACCGCGGGGGGTACCCGGGAAGCAATCGATCCGGTCCGGTTTCTGAGCAACCACTCCTCGGGCAAGATGGGCCATGCGGTGGCGGCCGAGGCGGCTCGTAGGGGCGCGGAGATCACCCTGGTCACCTGCTCTCGCCTGGGATCGCCTCCTGGTGTGAAGCGGGTGGATGTGGTCTCCGCCCACGACATGGCCGAGGCGGTGGGCTCCATAGAGGCGGATGTGGCGGTGATGACCGCGGCGGTGGCTGATTTTCGTCCCAAGGTCACCCAGGCGAGCAAGCTGGCCCGTGGGGATGGCCTGAGCATGTTGGAGTTGGATGCCACCCGTGACGTGCTGGGCGAGGTATTGGCGCGAAAGCAGCGTCCCCGGGTGGTAGTCGGTTTCGCCGCCGAGACAGGCGGGGTGGAGAGGGCGGTCCGGAAGGCGAAGGCCAAGGGCGTCGACCTGATGGTCGCCAACGACGTCACCATCCCCGGGTCGGGTTTCGAATCCGACAACAACCAGGTCGTCCTGATCCGACGCAACGGCGACACAGAGGCTTGGCCGCTCCAATCCAAGGCGCGGGTTGCGGAGCGGCTGTGGGACGAGATCACCCTTATGCTGGAAGAGAACTGACAGAGGGTTTATCTTGGGCTCGAGAATCTGGTCTTTCACCTCCGAGTCTGTTGCGGAGGGACATCCCGACAAGGTGGCCGATCTGATTGCCGACCGTATCCTCGACGCGGTGATGGGGACGTTTCCCGGGTTTCCCCGACCCCGGGTGGCGTGTGAGGTCCTGGTGACCGGCTCCCGGGTGATACTGGCCGGGGAGACGTCCCATGGCCTCGACGACGGAATGGTGGAGGAGACCGCTCGGCAGGCGATCTCCGATGCGGGCTACGGGCCGGGCGATCCCGAGTTTCCCTGCGACGGTGTGGAGGTCATCAACCTCATCCAGCCCCAGTCCCAAGAGATCTCCGAGATGGTGGTGGGCACAGAGATCGGAGCGGGGGACCAGGGGATCATCTTCGGTTTCGCATGCGACGAGACATCCCCGCTCATGCCACTCCCCATCCATCTGGCGCACCAACTGGCCCGGCGGCTGGCCGAGGCGCGCCGCTTGGGGAGAGTCGACTACCTGCGCCCGGACGGGAAGACGCAGGTCACGGTCGAGTACGAGGGGCGTCGTCCGGTGCGGGTCACCCAGGTCGTGGTTTCGGCCCACCATCAAGAAGGTGTGGACTTCCTGACCCTCCGGCGGGACATCGAGCGGGAGGTGATCCGTCCGGTGGTCCCGGCCGAGCTCCTCGGGGAGGACTCCCGCTTTCTCATCAACCATTCGGGCTCCTTTGTTGCCGGTGGTCCCGCGGCCGACACGGGGCTTACCGGCCGCAAGCTGGTGGTGGACACCTACGGGGGATACGGTCCTCATGGTGGCGGGGCCCTCTCGGGCAAGGACCCCACCAAGGTGGACAGGTCAGCTTCCTACGCGGCCCGTTATGCCGCCAAGAATGTGGTGGCGGCCGGCTTGGCCCGCCAGTGCTCCCTGCAACTCAGCTATGTGATAGGGATGCACGAGCCGCTCTCCCTCCATGTGGATTGCTACGGCACCAACACGGTGCCCCTCGAATCGCTGGAACGGGCACTGGGAGCAGTGCTGAGTTTCCGGCCGGGAAAGATGATCGAAGACCTCGGCCTCTGGGACATGCGGTTCAGCGACACCACCCTCTACGGGCACTTCGGACGGGAGGACGCCGGGTTTGCCTGGGAGAAGACCGATCTGGCCGAGCGGCTGAGGGCAGAGGCGCTCTCTCAGTGACTTCCGCCGTCCGGGTAGTCCCGGCGGTGGCTGCCTTCGATGTGGACGAGGGGTTCTGGTATTCGGTCCCCGCTCACCTCTCCCGAAGGATCGGCCTGGGCGCCAAGGTGCGGGTCCCGTTGGGAGGAAGCCACGTTCACGGATACGTGGTGGAGTGCGGCGACCGTTCACCCCACAAGCTCAAGCCGGTTTCGTCGGTGAGTGGTGACCTGCCGGTCTTCGACGAACCGCTGCTGGCCGTGTGCCGGTGGGCCGCCCATCACTATGTGACCCCACTGTCCACCATCCTGGCGAGGACCGCGCCGCCCAACGCCCCCCGGACAGCCCCTCCGGGCCGGGAGGATCCGACCCCTCTTCCGAACCTCGGAGGTGACCATCCCGCGGCCCGGTTGGGAGAGGATGTGGCGGCGGGGCGTCGGAGAAGGCCGGGATGCCTGCTCATCAACCCTTCGGACCGCGAATGGGTCGGGCCTCTGCTAGGTCCCGCACTCGGCGCCGGACGATCGGTGATGGTTGTGGTGCCCACCGCTCTGGAGGAGGAGCGCACAACGCGCCTGATTCACGAGACGTTCCCCGGTCGGGTGTTGGGCGCCAGCAGCCGGCATTCGGACCGTCAGAAGACCATGGTGTGGGGACAGTTGGCCACCCGGGGAGGGATGGCGCTGGTGGGAACGCCCGGTGTGGCCTTCTGGCCGATGGCCGACCCTGGCCTGCTGGTCGTGGTCGAGGACGGCCGTCGAGCACACAAGAGCCGTCGCGCTCCCACCGTCGGCACTCAGCGCACCCTGAGGGAGCGAAGCATCCGCGAGGGGGGCGTCCTGGCCGCGGTGGGGCCGATGCCGAGCGTGGACCTCCTTGCACTGGGGCCGGATTTCTTTTACAGTCGTTGCCGCCGAAGACTGTGGTCCCACATCGAGGTTGTGGACCGGAGGGAGAGCCGGGACCATGGCTTGTTCCATCCTCGGACCCTGGCTGCCCTGCGGG
>JAAXHN010000036.1:8503-27339 GCA_012270885.1 Acidimicrobiia bacterium
CTCAGGCGGCGTCTGGGCGAGAGCCGGGTGGGAGTGGTGGGAGGACCGGCGCCTATCGCAGTGGGCACCGAGGCCTCCCTCGCGGGAGCGGGGGACTTCCAACTGGCGGTGGTGGTGGATGCCGACGGGCTGCTGCATGCCCCCCACTACCGGGCGGAGGAGGAGGGGCTAAGGGTGATGGTCCGCCTCGCCGGGCACCTCTCTCCGGGAATCGGGCGCAGGCTGATGGTGCAGACCTCCTCTCCCGGTCATCGCGTGCTCTCGGCCTTGCGCAGGGGAGAAGGTGTCGCATTCCTTCAGGAAGAGCTGGACCGCCGGGTAGAGGCAGGTTTCCCGCCACAGGGTCAACTGATAGCGGTCGAGGCGCGGGGCGCCCGTCCCGGGAAAGCCTCCGACCGGCTTGCGACGGAGATGAGCGAGCTGGGGAACCGGGGAGTTTCGGTTCATGGCCCGGCGGAGTTCGGATCGGGGCTGCGGTGGCTGGTGGAGGGAGGCGACCTTTGGACGGCCAAAGGAGAGATGCGGGTTCTGGCTTCCCGGTGGCGCAAGAGGGCTCTGACAGTGCGGATCGACGCCGATCCCATCGACTTGTAGGATTCAGTACCGCTTATGGCCATACTTCCCATCCGTGTCTTCGGCGACCCCATACTCCGTTCGGTGGCGATCCCGGTTGTCGAGATCGACGGCAGGATCAAGAAGTTGGTGGACGACATGATCGAGACCATGTACGACGCTCCCGGCGTGGGGCTGGCCGCTCCCCAGGTCGGGGTCGGGCGGCGGGTCTTCGTTTTCGATATCGACGATGAGAAGGGGCCTCGCGCAGTCATCAACCCGGAGTTGATGGAGACCTCGGGGGAGTGGGAGTACAACGAGGGGTGTCTCTCGGTGCCCGAATACTTCTGGCCCATCCTCCGCCCGGCTGCGGCAATGGTGAGAGGGCTTGACCTGGACGGAAACGAGGTGACATACGAAGGGGATGAACTGATGGGCAGGGTCCTGCAGCACGAGATGGATCATCTCAACGGCATGCTGTTGTTGGACCGTCTCAACCGCGGCGAGCGACGAAAGGCCCTGCGGGAGATCAGGGAAGCGGCCTTGGGGTAGCCGAGAGCGCCCGACCCTCCGGGCGGGTGGTTTTCCTGGGAACCCCACTGGCTGCGGTCCCCTCTCTCCGGGCCCTGGCACAGACTGCCGATGTGGCCCTGGTCGTCACCCGGCCGGACCGGAGACGGGGAAGATCGGGGAGGATGACGCCGTCCGCCGTCAAGGGAGCAGCCCTGGAACTGGGTTTGGCCACCGCCTGTCCCACCGACCGGGCCGAACTCGCAGACGCCCTGGAGTCGGTCGGTCCCTTCCAGTTGGGAGTGGTGGTTGCCTACGGGATGCTGCTCACCCGGTCGATGTTGGAACAGGCCGAGTCCGGGTTCGTGAATGTGCACTTTTCGCTGTTGCCCCGCTGGCGGGGCGCCGCTCCGGTGGCGGCCGCCATCCGGGCCGGGGACGCCGTCACCGGGGTGAGCCTGATGCGCGTCACCGAGGGCCTGGATTCCGGTCCGGTACTGGCCGCCGCCACTCATCCGATCACCGAGAGCGACACCCGGGGAGGTCTCACCGAACGCCTCTCCCGTTTGGGCGCCGACCTGTTGGCCGCCAACCTGGCCGGGGCGATCTCCGGGGAGAGGGCGGGAACACCCCAGCACGAGCCTGACGCCACATACGCTCCCCGGCTGTCGGCCGATGACGCCCGATTGGACTTCACCAGGCCCGCTCAGGAGTTGGCTCGCCAGGTGAGGGCTATGTCTCCCCGGCCGGGGGCCTTTGCCTGGTGGGGGGAGACGCGGATGCGCATCCTGGACGCCCGGTGGTCGGCCATCGCTCCGACGCCCCTCAGGGTCGGCGAGTTGGCTGCGGAGGGGGGACGGCTGTGGTGTGGGGCCGGAAGCGGGGGCATGGTCCTGGAGGTCGTCCACCCGCCGGGAAGGCGGGCCATGCCGGGTGCGGACTGGGCGAGAGGAGTCCGTGGCGGACTGGGACGGCTGTCGGGGGTCGGTCCGTCCCAGAGTTAGTCTTCGCTGCGTGAGCAGGAAGATTCGCGTGGCTCCTTCGGTGCTGGCCGCCGACTTGGGACAGCTTCGATCGGAGATGGAAGCCGTGGACGGCCACGTCGAGATGTTTCACCTCGACGTCATGGACGGCTTCTACGTGCCCAACCTCACTTTCGGAGCGCCGGTGATCGAGAAGCTCCGCCCGGCGGTGGAGGCATTCTTCGACTGTCATCTGATGGTCCGCGAGCCGCTCAGGCTGTTCGAAGCCCTGGCCAAAGCGGGAGCCGATCACGTAACCCTGCACACCGACGTCTGCCCCGATCCGACCGAAGCCGGAAGCCTTGCCCGGAGACTGGGGATGGACTTCGGCCTGGCTCTCTCTCCGGGGGTGGCCTCTTCGGTGATTCGCCCCCATCTCTCCGGACTGGACATGGTGGTGGTGATGTCGGTGGAGCCGGGGTTCGGAGGGCAGGCCTTCATGCCCGAGACCCTCTCCAAGGTGGAGACGATCCGGCGCTGGATAGATCGAGAAGGTTTGAAGACCGCCCTACAGATCGACGGTGGCATAACCCCCGAGACCGCTCCCTTGGCGGCGGCGGCGGGCGCTGATGTCTTCGTGGCGGGCACTGCGATATTCGCCCGGCCCGATCCGGTCGAGGCGGTCGGCATGCTGCGGCGCGCCATCTCCTCTGCTACGTCCTCGGTGGACGGAGGCTAGAGCGTTATGGGGCCCGTCACCGCCGAACGGCGGCGGTTGCTCCGCCGGGCCATGAGGAAGGCTGCCGGAGCACGTCCCCACCCCAACCCTCGGGTGGGCGCGCTGGTGATGGACTCTGGCGGACAACTGGCGGGAACCGGTGTTCATCAGGGGCCGGGCACTCCCCACGCCGAGACGCTGGCCTTGGACGAAGCGGGACCCCGGGCCCGGGGAGGGACGCTGATCACCACCCTGGAGCCATGTGTGCATGTCGGACGCACTCCTCCCTGTGTCGATCGGATCATCGGCTCCGGAGTGGTCACCGTGGTGGTCGGCGCTGAGGATCCCGACCAGCGGGTGTCGGGACGCAGCATTGCCCTGTTGGAGAAGGCGGGGTTAGAGGTGGACGGACCCCTGTTGACTGGTGAGGTGGAGGCCGCAGATCCGGCCTATTTCCATCACCGCCGCACCGGACGACCGCGTTTCACTCTCAAGGCCGCCGCCACCCTTGACGGCTGGACCGCCGCTGGTGACGGGACGTCCCAATGGATATCGGGGCCGGCCGCTCGCCGGGACGGTCATCTTCTACGGGCGTCAGCCGACGCGGTGATGGTCGGCGCCGGGACGCTAAGGGCCGATGATCCCCGACTGACCGTGCGGCTTGAGTGTGCTCGGACCCCCCAGCCGCTGGCGGTGGTGGTGGCCGGGCGGGCTCCGTTGCCCTCCATCCGCAAGGTGTGGGACAGAAGCCCCCTGGTGGTTGCCCCCCGGCCCACCGAGGTCGTCCCTCCTGACCTTCAGGTGATAGCCCCGGGTGCGGAGGGACTGGTGGATCTGGCCGGTGCGGCGAGGGCGTTGGGGGAGCGGGGACTGCTGGAGGTGCTGGTGGAAGGGGGCCCGCGGCTGGCAGGCGCCATGTGGTCCGTCGGCCTGATCGACCGGGGCGTCTTCTACATGGCGGCGCGAGTGGCCGGAGGCGAGGGGCTGCCGGTCATGCAGGGCACATTCTCCACTTTGTCGGACTCCCGGGACGTCATAATTGAGGATGTGCAGCGGGTGGGAGAAGATCTTCGCGTAGAATGGCGGCCCCGGGAGGAGAGTGCCTGATGTTCACCGGGATCGTGGCCGAGGTGGGGCGGGTGATTGGCTGTGAACAGACCGACCGGGGAAGGCGGCTGGTGGTTGAGGCCCCCGTGATCACCGATGATCTGGAGGTGGGGGATTCGGTGGCGGTGAACGGGATCTGCCTGACCGCGGTGGCGGTTGACCCTCCCGCGTTCCACATGGAGGCGGTGGAGGAGACCCTTTCCCGAACCAATCTGGGAGCGGCCGGGGAGGGCTCGTCGGTGAACCTTGAGCGTCCGGTCCGGTTGGGAGGCAGGCTCGACGGGCATGTGGTTCAGGGACACGTCGACGGGGTCGGCGTGGTGGCGGACATCCAGCCGGAAGGCGACAGCCAGAGAGTGGCGCTGACCATCCCCCAAGAACTGGAGCGTTATCTCGTCTACAAGGGTTCGGTGGCCGTGGACGGTGTGGCCCTGACCGTGACCGCGGTAGCCGAGAGGTCGTTTGAGATCGCCCTGATTCCCCACACCCTGGCGTCCACCACCCTGGGTTCTTGGAGGGTGGGGGACAAAGCTAATATCGAAGTTGACATCCTGGCCAAATACGTCGAGAAACTACTGGTGATCAGAAGGTGAACTTCGCAACAATCCCCGAACTGATCGAAGAAATCCGCCAGGGGCGCATGGTGATCGTGGTGGACGATCCCGATCGGGAAAACGAGGGAGACCTGATCGTGGCCGCCGAGAAGATCACTGCCAAGCAGATGGGGTTCTTGATCCGGCACACCAGCGGGATCGTCTGCCTTCCCATCATCGGAGAGCGTCTCGACGAACTGGAGATACCCCTCATGATCCCCCAGGCCTATCCCTCCGAGGAGGGCACTGCCTTCACAGTGGCGGTGGACGCTCGCCATGGGGTCACCACCGGGATCTCGGCCACCGACCGCACCCGGACGGTGCATGCGATACTCGATCCTGAGACCCGCCCCCAGGACCTCGACCGGCCCGGTCATGTCTACCCCCTCCGCTACCGGCCGGGAGGAGTGTTGAGGCGCGCCGGCCATACGGAGGCGTCGGTCGACCTTGCCCGCCTGGCGGGCCTCTACCCGGCGGGGGTTATCGCCGAGGTGATGAACGACCATGGGGAGGTGGCCAAGCTGAAGGACCTGGAGCGCTTCGCCAAGGAGCACAACCTGCTGATCGGATCGGTCGCCGACCTGATCTCCTTTCGCCGCCGGACCGAGGGAAAGCTGGTGAAGCGGGTGGTGAGCGCCCGCGTGCCCACCAGGTTGGGAGAGTTCCAATCGGTGGGGTATCACTCCCTGGTGGACGGTCGGCAGCATATGGCGATGGTGATGGGTGACATAGGGGATGGGGAGGATGTGCTGGTGAGGGTTCATTCGGAATGCCTGACCGGCGATGTGTTCGCCAGCGTTCGCTGTGATTGCGGAGAACAGCTGAACCTGGCGCTGACCAAAGTGGCGGAGGAGGGGCGGGGAGTGGTGCTTTACATCCGGGGACACGAGGGCCGGGGAATTGGGCTGTTCCCGAAGCTGATCTCCTACAACCTTCAGGACGAGGGACTGGATACGGTGGACGCCAACCAGAACCTGGGGTTGCCGGTGGACTCCCGCGATTACGGGGTCGGAGCTCAGATCCTCTATGACCTGGGAGTCAGGACCATGAAGCTACTCACCAACAATCCGGTCAAGCGAGGAGGTATCGAGGGCTACGGGTTGACCATCAAAGAGAGAGTTCCGCTGGTCGTGACCCCCAACGAGCACAACCGCCAGTACCTGGAGACCAAGGCCGCCCGGCTGGGCCATCGGTACTACCCGGATCCCCGATAGTCGCCGCCCGCAGATAGAGGCAGTCGGGGTCGGTCAGCCCGGTCGGCGCAGCACCCGGCCGGCGGTTGTCTCGGCCAGACGGCCTGCGTCTATGGCCGCCCGACCGTTGACGAACACATAATCCATTCCGACCGCGTTGGACCGGGGATTCTGGAACGTCGCCCGGTCCTCGAAGCGGGCCGGGTCGAAGACCGCCAGGTCGGCGGCGGCGCCGGGCCGAATCACCCCCCGATCCGAAAGACCGTAACGGGCGGCGGGCATGCCGGTCATCCTCCGTATCGCGTCCGTGAAGTCCAGCCATCCCTTCTCCCTGACCAGCCGGGCTAACACCAGCGCATTGGTGCCGAACCCTCTCGGATGCGGATAGCTCCCCAGGAAAACGCCGTCGGATGCAATCATTCCCAACGGGTGGGTCATGGCCCGCCGGAGCTTGGCCTCATCGTTCCACCGGTACACCATCAGCACGTCCATTCGGCATTCCACCAGGAGTCGGCAGACCGTCTCGGTCAGCGTCCCGCCCATGGCTTCCATCGCGTCCTGTAGCGAGCGGCCCTCGAGGTAGCGATGAGGTCCCTCGGGGAGGTATGAGAACAAGGCGTCACCGGGCCGGGCGACGTAACTGGAGAAGAAACTCTCGACGTCAGGAGCCACCCTCGATTGCACCTCGGGATCCCCCAGCACTTGGACCACCCGCTCGGGCGGACCCTGATCGACCCACTGGGGAAGGGCAAAGGCCAGGTGGCTGCTGGCCGCCATGTAGGGGTAAGCGTCGAAGGTGACGTCTATACCTTCGGTTCGCGCTTCCACAAGTTCCTGATAGAGCTGTTCGGATCCGAACAGATGGGAGATGTGCACCGGGACCTCCGCTTCCCGGCCGACCGAGAGCGCCTCCCGCACGCCGGGGACAACCTCTCCCCGGTTGCCCCTCACATGCGACCCGTAGGTGCCGCCGTACTCATTGACTACCCGCGCCACCGCGACCAACTCCTCTGTGGCGGCATGTCCGGAGGGGAAGTAGTCGAGGCCCGTCTGGATGCCGCGAGCCCCTTCTTCCATGACTTGGCGGGTGAGTTCCTGCATGTGGTCGATCTCCCCGGGGGTGGCCGGGCGAGGATCCCATCCCACCGCCTCTGCTCGCACCGCGTTGAACCCCACCTGGGGGATGAGATTGATCCCCACCCGCCCGTCGAACAGGGCCCAGTACTCAACGGCGTCGGACCACTCCCATTCGGCGTCCGGCGGCCCGATGAACCTCGACAGGTATGCCTTCATCTCGGTCAGACGGGACGGCGACAGGGGGGCATGGGCGAAACCGTCCGGTCCCATGAGATCGGTGGTTACTCCCTGCCGGAGGCGGGGCTCGAGTCCGTCTCCTCTCAGAAGGGCGAACTCCGAATGGGAGTGGACATCTATGAAGCCGGGACAGATGACCAGGCCGCTCGCGTCGACCGTTCGCTGCGCCTCCCGGTCGGCGAGGCGTCCGACCTCCGCAATGCGGTCTCCCGCCAAACCCACATCCGCACGGAAGCCGGCGCGCCCGGTCCCGTCTATCACCGTGCCTCCGGTCAGTACCCAATCGAACATGCCACGTCCTTGCTTCGTTGCCTACAGCCTCCGATGGTACTTGAGGCTCGGTTTCCCCCCAGCAAGGCTGCCCGGTCACTGAAGCCGAGTCCCCTATGTCCGAGTGCCGGTTTCGACCCCGGAAGCCGAGGGGGTGACTAGATTAAGCAACCGGACCTAAGCAGGAAGGAGCAAGACAATGGCCAAGGCGCTCGTGGGGGGAACGGTGATAGACGGCACCGGTAGGGCTCCCATCGACGATGCGGTGGTGCTGATCGACGGCGAACGCATTGATGCGGTCTTTCGCCGGGGAGAGGTTGAGCTCTCCGCCGACGCCGAAGTGGTGGACATTGCAGGGTCCACGGTGATTCCGGGCCTCATCGACTGCCATGTTCATGTCGGGGTGCTGGCCGACAACTCTTTCCTGCAGGTGGAGGATCCTCCCGGGCTGGCGGACCTGTTCATGACCACGCTGTTGCGCCACGGGGTCACCACCGTCCGGGACACCGGCAACTTCGACCCCGATGAGGTGTTTCGGACTTTCAAGGAGGGGAAGGACACCTGGCCCCGGTTCTTCGGAGCGGGAACCATCCTGGACGGTCCGGCCGATCCACCCGCCCCCTGGCGGTGGCTGGCCATCATCGATGATGAGGAGTCGGCCCGACGGGAGGCCTCGAAGCTGATGGACGCAGGCATGGACTTTCTCAAGGTGTACGTGTGGGCCCGGCTTCCGGTGCTCAGGGCGGTGGTCTCCGAAGCTCATCGACGGGGAGTGCGGGTCTCCGCCCATGTCGGCCACATGGTCACCGTGGAGGAGGCGGTGAAGGTCGGCGTCGATGCCCTGGAGCACGTGCGGATCGGAAGGGAGTTGGTTCCTGAAGACCGGATGGATGAACTCGATGGGTTGACCGGCCGGATTCTCGATCCCCTGGTCGGCTGGCAACCGTGGCGCTTCGTCGATCCCGAGTCGGACCTGGCCGACGGTCTGATCGGCCTCATGGCGGAGCGGGGCACCTACATCACCCCCACGCTCACCCTCTCCCAGGCCATCCTGTTGGGCAACACGCCCGAGGCCGTGAACCCACCGGGCCTCGACGATATGCCCGCCGCGGTGGCGGAGCAATGGGGCCAGTACGCCTACCCGTTCGACTACTCGGAGACCGACTGGGAGCAGGCGCCGGTGGAGTTGCGGAACCAGATGGGTTTTATCGGGCGAGCCCAGCAGGGCGGGGTGAACGTTACCGCGGGCACCGACCTCACCAACCCCTTCGTGGTGCCGGGGCACAGCATGCATGAGGAACTCCGACTGCTGGTGGAGGGCTGCGGGTTCTCTCCCATGGATGCGATCGTGGCGGCCACCAGCCGGGCGGCCGATCTCCTGGGCCAGGGCGACGAACTGGGATCGGTGGAGAAGCGCAAGCTGGCCGACCTGGTGGTCCTGAAGGGAGACCCTCTATCCGACATCTCCAACACCAAGCGGATCGCCGCCGTGTACAAGGGTGGTCAGGTCGTAGCGACCTGACCTAGGCGGGGACGATCCGGATCCGGGCGCCCGCGGCGGCGTCCGGGTCGATGTCGATCCCTCGAGACGTCTTCGAGAACGGGATGTCCAGGGTGGAGAGAGTCGCGGCCGAGTGGGAGGGATCCGGGCTTGACAGGAGCAGGCGGAAGGGGCCCGGACCCCGGCGGTCCAGCTCGCGGGCAGCCGCCCCGTCCCCGGCGGGTTCGTGCAGTCCCAAACTGAAGGAGCCGATCCGCAGGTAGAGGCTTGTGGTTCCCGCCTCTCCCGGTGACGGGGGCGTCAGCCGGTCGCGGAGTCCCAACGCGTTCTGGTAGATCTCCCGGGTTTCTTCCAGGTCTCCGGTAACCAGGTCCATCCCAGCCATACCGGTTACCCCACACCCGTGATCTCCGGGCGGGTCCCAGGCCAGGAGGTCCGACTCCGGGGTGACCCAGTCGATCAGATATGGCCAGGGCCTACGCCACGGCGATCCGCCCGGGACCACCAGCCGCCACTCCAACCGCCTTCCGTCAGGGCGGATCCGGTCCATCTCGAAGGGGCCCTCCGCACTTATGCCCAGTGACCTGAAGTCTTCGGCCTGCTCCTCCAGGCCAGTGCCCGCCAACACAAAACCGACCAGGCCCGACGACTTACCGAGGAATGACAGCAACTCGGCGCCGAACGGTCCCCTTGAGCGAGCCTGGCAGGCGTCTTCAACCGATAGCAATTCCAGATAGTCGAGGCCGAAGCGCACGATGGCATTGCGGGTGCCGAGGGACGGATGGCGGCCACCTTCGGACACCTCGAACCCCAGCCGGCGGAAGGCGGTTATGCCGTCTTCCAGGTCGGGAACACCGATCACCGCGTGGTCAAAACGCTCGATCACCTGGGGTTGGTCACTTCACCATGGCCGGGAGTATCTCTTCTGTGACCCTCCGAAACTGACGGGCTTCGTCGTAGGCTGCGATCCTGAGGGTGATGGTGGTCGCCCCGGCATCGGCGAACTCCTTGATGCGCCCGATGCACTCGGAGGGATCCCCGATCGCCACCCAGCGCTCCAGGAACCCCCGGTCGTAGTCCGCTCCGTAGTAGTCCCGCATGTAGGAGACCACTTCCTCCATACCGGAGTCCGGGTCTTCGGTGACGTGGATGTTGTAATAGAGGCTGGCTTCGAAGTCAAGGCCCACCGGGCGGCCCTCCTCGTCGCCGTAGCGTTTGATGGCAGCCAGGTGGGCGGCGAAATTCTCCGGGGTGTTGGCGGTGCTCATCCAACCGTCGCCCAACCGGGCTACTCGCCGCAGGGTCCGCTCGGTGAGCTTCGGAAAGGCGGGATTGGGATTGGCGGTGACCCAGATGGGAAGGGGTTGCTGCACCGGCCTGGGCAGCACCGTCACGTCCTCGAAGCTGTTGTAGGTCCCCCGGTAGGATGCCTTCTCGGTCTCCGACACCAGGCGCAGGATCTCGATGGCCTCTTCCATGCGCCGGCTCCTCGTGGACGGCTCGATTCCGAACGCGGCGAACTCCTCTTCGAAGAGTCCGCCGCCGGCTTCCCGCTGTCCCTGGCAGGCAACGAAGATAGATCGCCCTCCGGAGACGAAGTCGAAGCTGAGCCATTGGTAAGCCATCAACAGGGCGTCCCGGAGCGGCGTGCTGGCCATGCAGCCCACGCCCAGTTTCACCCGCTCGGTATGGGCGGCCAGGGCCCCCAGGGCCACGAAGGCATCCAGCCTTGGCTTGGCGAAGATCGAGTCCCCCAGCCAGACCGAGTCCCACACCTCGGCCCGGTCGGCGGCCCGGGCCAGGCGGTTCATCTCCTCCATGGAGGACATCCCCAGCAGTACGCTCCGGTTCGAAAGGGTGAGCCCGTACTTAGTCTGGTCCATGGGTTTCCTCTCTCCTCAAGCCCGGCCCAATCTAACAACCGCGGGAAGATCAGAGCAGGGGTCCGGAGCTTACAGGTAGCTGTAGAAGCCCCTCCCGCTCTTGCGGCCGGTCCATCCTGACTCGACCAGGCGGGCTAGGAGCGGCGGGGGCGCGTTGGCAGGGTCGCGGAACTCTTCGTACAGGACCTTGCCGATCTCATAGATGGTGTCGAGCCCTATGAAGTCGGCCAGCTCGAAGGGTCCCATGGGATGGTTCAGTCCCGTCCTGACGGCCGTGTCGATGTCCTCGCGGGTGGCCACGCCCGCCTCGAGCATCCGCACCGCCGACATCAGAAACGGGACCACTAGCCCGTTGACCACGAACCCTGCCTGATCGCGGCACAGCACCACGCTCTTTCCCAGGTGGACCGAGACGAAGTCATTCACGACCTTCAGCGTGTCCTCGGAAGTGGTGATGGCCGGGATCACCTCGACCAGTTTCATCACCGGAGCCGGGTTGAAGAAGTGGATTCCCACCACGTTCTCGGGACGGGTGGTGGCTGCGCCCAGGCGGGCGATGGGAATCGATGAAGTGTTGGAAGCCAGTATGGTCTCGGGGCTCTCAACCAGTTGGTCTAGACGTTCGAATATGGTCAGCTTGAGGGCGATCACCTCTGAGACCGCCTCTATCACCAGTTGGCTCCGGGACAGACTCTCCAAGTCGTGGCTCACCGTCACCTGGGCGAGGGTGCTCTCCTGCTCGGCGGCCGTCATCTTCCCCCGCGCCACTGCTCTTCCGGTGGAACCGACGACCCGCTGGTAGGCCGCCTCGGCTCGCGCCGAGTCGGCTTCCACCATCGTCACCTCGCACCCGGCCCGGGCGCACACCTCGGCGATGCCCGAACCCATCAGTCCACCTCCGACGACCCCCACTCTCGTTATGTTCATGTATCTCTCCAGATCGGGCTGTTTGGTTGCCTAACGATTATGGCCTGTGCGGGAACCGTTCCGGACATCCCCGCCCCGCAGGGCATCCTGGGTTCTTCGCAGACCGACGATGGTATTCGATTCGTCCAGTTCCAGGTCCGCATAGGTGAGAGTCGCCCCCGCTTTGACATCGTTGGTGAGCAGGGAACCGGCTGCCAGGCCGAGGGGCGCCAGGTTCTCCCGGCTGGCCACCTCGGCCTTCTCGATCACCCCGTAGACGGAGAATCCCCCTATCCCGTCTATCCGCTCCCCACTTCGGAGGTCCTTTTTGGCGACGGCCACTGTCTCGGCGGAGGGGAGACCGTCGGTGGCCAGGGTCGTCTCCCCCCGGAGAACCGCCTTGGCGATGGAGATCGGGGTCTCGAGGCTGGTGAGATGGTAAGGGCGATACAGCGCCCAGTAGGGACCCTCTCCCACTTTCAGGTACCGGAGGTCGCGCACCAACTTGGGATGGTCGGTCGTGAACACCAAAAACACTCCGGGGGCGATCCCGCGGCCGTAGTCGACGCGTCGCGCCTCGGAGAGGATTCCCCCATCGGCCTCGGGGATGTAGGTGGACGCCAGGGTGTCGGAAGTGACTTCCGGACCGTGCATCCCTCGCTGGTCGGGGAGGTATCCGAGGGCGTTGGAGATGGTGGTCATCTCCATCATGGTCTTGCTGCCGTCCACGAACGAGGCCAGCATCTTGGGGTTCATCATCTGACGGCGGGCGGTCTCCTCCATGGTGTCGGGGTTGGCGGTGGGGATCAACGGATTGTTCTTTCCCTTGCCAACGCTCACAACCTCGTATCCCAACAGCGTGGCGAACTCGTATAACTCGGCTATCGCGCCCGGCTCGTCGCCGCCCGACAGAGAGTAGATCACCCCTGCCTCTCTCGCCCGGTGACGGAGGATCGCTCCCACGGTGGCGTCGGCCTCCACGTTCATCTGGAGCATGTGCTTTCGGGCTGCTATCGCTTCGAGGGCCACCCTGGCTCCCATCTCCGGTATCCCGGTCGCCTCCACGGTGATGTCGAGTGGAGGAGCGCTGGCCAGGGAAGCGTTGGTGGTGTAGACCCGCTTGCCGTCAGCGATTGCCTGCGAGCCCCGGTCGGGGTCGTCGGTCCGGATGATTTCTGTGTCTTCGATCCCGGCCGAGCGGTAGATCTCCGCTGAACGTCCGCTTCCCCGGTCCACTATCACGTAGGCGCCCATCCCCTCCATCCGCTCCATGGTGATAGCCAGTCCCTCGCCCATCTGGCCGGCGCCCACTATCCCGACCTTGATGGGGTCTCCGGCGGCCTCCCGGGAACGAAGCAGGGAACTGAGGGTCACGTGACAGCCAGTTTATTGGCTTGGCTGATCCGGTAAGTCATTCCGGCCTTCGACGCCGCCGGAAGAACCCGATCGGGACGGGAGCTAATCCGTCGATGCGTGGTGGCGCCCCGCCAGCAGAACTCCCGGATTGAGGATTCCCTTCGGGTCGAGGTGTCCCTTGGCCCGGGCTAGGACATCCCCGAATAAGGGTGGTCGCTGCTTCTCGTACCAGGGCTGGTGGTCCCGTCCGATTGCGTGGTGGTGGGTGATGGTGCCGCCGTTGTCTATCACCGCGTCCGAGACGGCGCGTTTGATGTCCCGCCATTGTTCGAGCATGGATCGGGGATCGGCGCCGCAGTGAAAGGCGAAGTAGGGAGCGGGACCGTCCGGATAGGCATGGCTGAATCGAACCGAAACCGCGCCCTCCTTGCCGGTAGCTTCCCGGATGGCCTGTCTCGTGGCGCCTTTCACCGCGTGATAGAAGGACTCGAAGCGGTCCCAGGTGATCGCGGACTCGAAAGTGTCGGAGATGATGCCTCGCGGTGTGAGGTTCTCCCGGGCGTACGGCATCTTGATGAAGGCGTCCCGCCAGGCGCCGACCGCGCCCTTCAGGTGGGCGTCAGGATGTGCCCGCCAGTCGACATCAGGGACTCCGCCGTGGTCCCGCGCGCACTCCTCGGCACGGTCCATCCAGGCAACGACGGGGTGGTCAGCCGACTCGAAGGAGACAACCAGCAGCGTGAAGGAACCGTCCCCGGCGCCGTTCACGGCCAACTCCACCCCGTCGACGATCCTCACGTTGGCCGGGAACAGTCCCGCCTGCGCGATGGCCCGCACCGCCCCGGCGGCTCCCAGGAAACCCGGAAAACGAAATCCAGCGGTGGCCTTGAAGGCGACCCGGCCCTGCAATCGCACCCAGGCTTCGGTGATGATTCCCAGGGTTCCCTCCGAGCCCATCACCAGGCGATCCGGACTGGGGCCGGCGCCCGAGCCTGGCAGGCGGCGCGACTCCATCTTTCCGGCCGGTGTGATCAGGGAGATGTTTTCCACCAGGTCGTCGATATGGGTGTAAAGAGTTGCGAAGTGTCCGCCGGAGCGGGTTGCTATCCAGCCTCCCAGGGTGGAGTGCTGGAAGGACTGGGGGAAGTGCCGCAGCGTCATCCCGTGTGGCTTCAATCCGCCCTCCAGTTCCGGACCCCGGGCCCCGCCCTGGATGAGCGCCGCTCTCGAAACCGGGTCCACCTCGAGCACCCGGTTCATCCGGCTCATGTCCAGGGTGACCGTTCCCGAGAAGCCGTGGCCGATGTCGGGCGTGACTCCCCCCACGACCGACGAACCGCCCCCGTAAGGGACCAGGGACGCTCCGGCTGCTCCGGCCCATTCCAGCAGGGATCCGATGTCGGCTTCGTCTCTCGGATAGGCGATCACGTCGGGGGCATGGGCGAAGTCGCTGGCGAATATCCGGATCGAGTCGGGCTGGGACTGGCCGAAGGAGTGCAGGATCCGTTCGTAGGGTTCCTGGGTGCAGATTGACTTCAGGCTCCCGGGTGGGTTCAGACGGGGCGCTTGAAGGGAGATTCCGTCGAGAGGGGGTACCCGGGCGTCTCCGGAGCCGCAGATACCGAACTCTTCGGCCAGGGTCCGCAGCAACGTGTCCCGTTCTTCGGCCGCCAAGCCATGCCCCTCGTATCCCCACCCCCAATACTTGAGCCGAGGTGCCATCTGGTCTGATCTCCCGTTCGTAAGGCGCCTAGGGCGACCATCCTAACTCCTGGCCTTCCGGTGGCCCGGTTGGCTGTGCGGGCGGAGGCTGGTCCCCGGGATTCCAATATCGAATCAGGAGGCTTGCAGGCCGGTAAAGTTCTCCCCTATGGAATACGATGTCGCCTCGATCGAGGCGAAGTGGCAGGAGTACTGGGAGCAGGACAAGACGTTCTACACCAACGAGGACTCCGAGCGGCCCAAGTACTACAACCTGCAGATGTATCCCTATCCCTCCGGGGATCTGCACATGGGCCATCTCCGGAACTACACCTATGTGGACCTTCTCACCCGGTACCGGAAAATGCAAGGCTACAACGTACTCTCCCCGATGGGATGGGACTCCTTCGGCCTGCCGGCCGAGAACGCCGCCATCGCCACCGGCGTGCATCCTCGGGAGTTCACCGAACGCCAGATAACCCGCATGAAGTCCCAACTCCGCCGGCTGGGGGCCGTTTACGACTGGAGTCGGGAACTGGCTTGTCACACTCCCGAGTACTACCGGTGGGATCAGTGGCTGTTCCTCAAGCTCTACGAGCGGGGCCTCGCCTACAAGTCCCGGTCCGCGGTCAACTGGTGTGAGCAGGATCAGACGGTGCTGGCCAACGAGCAGGTGGTAAACGGGGCCTGCGAGCGATGCGAGTCCCCGGTGGTCCGCCGGGATCTGGAACAGTGGCATTTCCGGATCACCGCCTACGCCGACCGCCTGCTGGAGGACCTGGAAGGGCTTGACTGGCCGGAGCGGGTGAAGGTGATGCAGCAGAACTGGATCGGGCGATCGGAGGGATGCGACTTCACCATCGAGGTGGAAGACGGCGACGGGACCTTCGAGGTCTACACGACGCGGCCCGACACCATCTACGGGATGACCTTCGCAGTGCTAGCTCCCGAGCATCCCCTGGTCGAGCCGCTGGTGGCAGGGGGGCCCTACCGGGAGGAGATCCGGGCGTACGTGAAACGGGTTTCCGCCGCCAGCGAGTTGGAGAGGATGGCCACCGGCGAGAAGTCCGGCATCTTCATCGGGCGGTACTGCATCAATCCGGCCAACGGGAAGCGGGTTCCCCTCTACATAGCCGACTACGTGCTGATGGGCTATGGTACGGGGGCGATCATGGGAGTCCCGGGAGAGGACCAGCGGGACTGGGACTTCGCCTCAGAGCGGGGACTGGAGATCATCCGCACGGTCCAGCCGCCGGACACCTTCGAGGGCGAGGCCTACACGGGGGACGGGATCTCGATCAACTCGGCCTTTCTGAACGGTCTGGAGACGGAGGCCGCCAAGGAGAGGATCATCGCCTGGTTGGAGGAGAAGGGGATCGGACGCCGGGCGGTCAAGTACCGGCTCCATGACTGGCTGGTGTCCCGGCAGCGCTACTGGGGATGTCCCATTCCCATGGTGAACTGCGATTCATGCGGCCTGGTGCCCGTGCCCGAGGAAGACCTCCCGGTCATCCATCCGGACGTGGAGGAGTACCGGCCCCGGGGACAGTCGCCGCTCGCTCTCGCTACCGATTGGGTGGAGGTCGAGTGCCCCCGTTGCGGAGGGCCGGGCCAGCGGGAGACCGACACTATGGACACATTCGTGGACTCCTCCTGGTATTTCCTCCGCTATTGCGATGCTCACAACGCCGAGCGGATATTCGATGGGGAGAAGGTCAGATACTGGATGGCGGTGGACCAGTACATCGGCGGGGTGGAGCACGCTGTTCTGCATCTTCTCTACGCCCGGTTCATAACCAAGGTTCTCTACGACCTGGGTCTGTGCCCCGCCAAAGAGCCCTTCACGCGGTTGTTCACCCAAGGGATGCTGGTGAAGGACGGCGCCAAGATGTCGAAGTCCCGGGGTAATGCGGTTTCTCCCGAGCCCTATTACGAGCGGTACGGCGCCGACGCGGTCCGTCTCTACGAACTGTTCATCGGTCCCCCGACAGATGATGCGGTGTGGATCGACGGGGGAGTGGAGGGCACCTCTCGTTTCCTTGACCGGGTGTGGCGGATCGGCATGGGTGAAGTCGGCTCGGTCAGCGACCGGCAGGAGGACCGCCGGGACAGGGCGATCATGGGGGTGGCGCACCGGGCCCTGCGCAAGGTGACTTCCGACATAGACCGTTTCCACTTCAACACCGTGGTGTCGACGCTAATGGCGATGATCAACGAAATGATTGCCTACCTGCGGGGAGGGGGACGCACCGAGACATTCCGGGATGTCTACCGCCTGCTGCTGTTGATGCTCGCACCCCTGGCTCCCCACGTCTCCCACGAGTTGTGGGATCGGCTCGGATACCAGGGGATGCTCGCCACCCAGGGGTGGCCGGCCTGGGACGAGGAGGTGGCCCGGGAAGACAAGGTAGTGATGGTGCTGCAGGTCAACGGTAAGGTCCGGGACCGGGTGGCGGTCCCCACCGACATCGACGAGGCGACCGCGGAGCAGTACGCGTTCCGGTCCCAGCGGATCCAACGCTGGCTGGAAGGAGGGCGTGTGGTTCGAGTGGTGACCCGGCCGCCCCGGATCGTCAATCTGGTGGTGAAATAGTCCGCGACTGTTGGTTCGGCCTGCCTCCCGGCTAATCCGAGGGGGTGCGCCAGAGCCTGATGGCTGTTACGCCCATGACAACCGGTGTCAATCACAGGCCAAGCGATCACGAGGCTCGCAGCAGCCGTCGTCCCTCCGCCACGAACAGGACCGGCAGGACCGAGTCGATCAGATGCCAGATGGTCCAGGCGGCGGTGTCGTTGGCATGCTCTGTGAAGGCTTCTCCGAACCAGTTGGGAAAGAAGGCAAGCGCCAGGACGGCGGTGCCATAGAACATCACCGCCGCAGCCGATGAGCAACAATCGTTGTCGTCACCGTTGTCCGCCTGTCTCCGCTGGTTGGTCGTGTACAGCGCCAGCGCCAGTCCCAGGGCCATGAACCAGTCCAGCGTCAGCCAGATCGTGATCCCTGCATCGGTGCCGTTCCCATAGAGCGGATAAAGAATGAACTGAAGGGCCACCGCCGCACCCACCACCACGAGGTAGAGGCCGATTAGGCGACTCATTCCCATTGCTGACCCCTTCGCTTACGTTTCGGCTCGACGTTTCGCCCCGCCGGCCGGTTGGCTACGGCCGCCGTGCTGGTCTCAGACTCTAGAAATAATCGTTGTGCGAGTGCTGTCTATGTCGCCGTTCGCATTACCTCCCTGGCCCCGTTCGGCGTGATGCCGGAGCGGCATCTGGTGTGTTGGCGTTTGACTTACCAACTTAGTGATATTCGGGACTGCGAGGGAGGCTTGGTTCCCCGCGGTGTTCAAAAACCTGCGCCCGGCAGTGGACTTCCGGGTGGGGATCGGTCCACATTGAGATATGGGGAAGTCACATTGGGGACTGGCGGTCGCCATGTTGGTGACGGCGGTGGGCGCCGGGGTGTTCTTCGGGCTGTGGCGGCCCCAGCCCCCCGAGATGGCGCCGATCCCTCAGACAGGGGTGGTCTCTCTGGCGCCTGGGAATGGGGAGAGAGTTGGAGATGTATGGGAGCCCGAGATCGTGGTGCATGTGTCGGGAAGGGTGTTGCGTCCCGGACTGGTGAGGGTGGGCGCCTCGGCCAGGGTCGGGGATGTGATCATGGCGGCCGGAGGAGCCTTGGTCGACGCCCGGCTGGATGGCATCAACCTGGCGGCGCCGGTCTCCGATGGGGTCCAGGTGGTGGTTCCCGGCCCCGGAACCCGAGTGGACGCCCAGACGGCTTGGAGCGGGAGTTCGGGTGGATCGTCGGGCCTGGTGAGTCTGAACCGGGCAAGCGCCGACCAGTTGGAGGAGATTCCGGGAGTGGGGCCGGTGCTGGCGCACAGGATCGTTCATCACCGCCAGGCCAATGGTCCCTTCCTAGAGGTGGAGGACCTGCTGGATGTATCCGGCATCGGTGAGGGGAAGTTGGCCGAACTCCGCAGGCATGTGGACGTCCCTTGAACATGCCGCGAGGGGAGGGAATCAGGAACCCGCCAGGTTGGGCGGCCTCCCTGCCGCACCGGAGCGAGGCCCGGTTTCTTCTGGTGGCCTGCTCGGTCTGGGCGGGGGCCTTGGCGGGCCGGCACGCCTGGGGAATGGGGTTAGCCGTAGCTGTAGCGGCGGGGATGGTTGCCACGAAGCGGTCCGGGGTGGCTCTTGTCGTGGCCGCAGGGTTGGTGGCGGGGGTCTGGGGGGGATGGGGAGCGGCCCACCGGGAGGCCGAGAT
>JAAXHN010000037.1 GCA_012270885.1 Acidimicrobiia bacterium
CATCATTACCCACGGCGGTGTGTCCTCTCTGCTCGATGTGATTGTCAAGCAACAGGATGCACCGCCGCACCCCAACAACCCGGCATTTCCCCAAGTGTCGCTACAACTCAGAAACAGGACAAACTAGCCGCCGGAGCGGACCGCGTGGATCAGTCGGGACGCGCCTTCCAGGAGAAGTTCGGTGTCGGTGGCCAGGGAGATACGGACATGACTGCCTCCCTCGGGGCCGAACGTGGTGCCCGGCACCACGGCCACCCGGTGGTTGACGACCATCCGGCGGGCGAACTCGGTGTCCGAAAGGCGACTCTGGGAGATGTCGACCCACACATAGAAAGCGCCATCGGGTCGGGCGAAAGCAATGTCTGCCCCCGAAAGCATCTCCATCACCAGGTCCCGGCGTTCCCGGTAGGCGTCGCGCATTGCCCACACGGGGTCCTGGGGACCGCGCAGGGCGGTCAAAGCGGCGATCTGTGACAGGCTGTTGACACACGACGTGGTCGGCTCCTGGGAATTGCCGAGCACAGTAGCGATGTCGGGCCTGGCAACCGCGTAGCCGATCCGCCAGCCGGTCATGGCGTATGTCTTGGAGAAGCTGAATATCGAGACAACCCGGTCGGGATCGATCCCGTAGGCTGAAACAGCGGGCTTCCCGAAGGTGATCTCGTCGTAGACCTCATCGGAGATCACCCACAGGTCGTGTCGCCGGGCCAGATCCAGCAGTTCCCTCATCAAACCCTCGCCGATCATGGTCCCGGTGGGATTGGAGGGTGATACCAGAATCATCGCCCGACAGTTGGGGGTGATTTGTTTCTCGATCTCCCCAGGATTGGGAAGCCACCCATCCTCGGCCCGCAGCGGGTAGTGGCGCACCTCCAGACCCTGGAGGGAGGCCATCATCTGGTAGTTGGGCCAGGTGGGGTCCGAAAGCAGGATCGCATCGCCGGGGTCGCACAGGGTCACCAGGGTCGTGAAGATCGCCCCGCAGCCCCCCGTCGTGACGGTCACACTCTCCGGCCCGGCGGATAAACCGTTGAAGCTCTGTACCTTGTCGGCGATCGCCTCCCGGAGTTCCGGAATACCGGCATTGGGCGTGTAATAGGTGAACCCGTTGACGGCCGCCTCGCCGGCCGCCCGGCTGATGTGTTCGGGGGTGGAGAAATTGGGCTGGCCCATCTCCAGATGAATCACATTCGGGTATTGGGAGGCGAGTTCGTTGATCTCCCGGATTCCCGACCGGGGCATCGACGAGATGGTGTTGGAGGGCCCGAGCATCACGCGAGAGGAAAGTGGCAGGCGGTCAGGTGCCCGGGCTGTTTCTCTTCGAGGAGCGGCTCCTCGGTCCGGCAGATCTCCCGGGTGCGACCCATCGGGCACCGGGGATGAAAACGACAGCCCGGGGGCGGGTTGATCGGAGAGGGCACTTCTCCTTCCAGAAGAATCCGGGTGCGCTTCCGCTCCTCCACCGGGTCGGGGAGGGGAGCGGCCGACAGCAGGGCGTTGGTGTAGTGATGGAGCGGCTGAGCGAAGAGCTTTTCGGAATCGGCCATCTCCACCACCTTGCCCAGATACATCACCGCGATCCGCTCGGAGATATGGCGCACCACCGCCAGGTCATGGGCGATGAACAGGTAGGTGAGTCCCAGGTCGTTCTGGAGCTCCCGCAGAAGGTTGAGCACCTGGGCCTGGATGGAGACGTCGAGCGCCGAGACCGGTTCGTCGCAAACCACGAAGCTGGGATGGAGGGACAGGGCTCTCGCCACTCCCACTCGTTGCCTCTGGCCGCCGGAGAACTCGTGGGGAAACCGCCGGGCATAGCGCGGGTTGAGGCCCACCATCTCCAAGAGTTCCGCCACCCGCCTGCGCCGCTGATCACGAGTCATGTCGGTGTGAACAGCCAACTGTTCGCCGATGGCGTCTCCGATCCGCATCCGGGGATTGAGGGAGGCGTAGGGATCCTGGAAAACTATCTGCATCTCTCGGCGAAGTCGACGGAGAGTGTCCCGGTCGGCGGTGGTGATGTCGATAACCTCCGAGTCGCCGTCTTCGATCTTCCTTCGCAGCAGCACGTTCCCCGAAGTGGGCTCGATGAGCCTCAACACGCACCGGGCGGTTGTGGATTTGCCGCATCCTGATTCTCCCACCAGTCCCAGGGTCGTGCCTCGCGGGATATCGAAGGAGACGCCTGACACTGCCGACACCACCCCCCGCGGCCCGCTGCTGAAGATTCCCCCGCCCACTTCGAAGTTCTTAACCAGGTTACGGACCGAGATTGCCGAATCCGATCCAATCTGGAGAGTCGTCGAGTCGGTCGAGATCATGTCTGGCTACGAAAGAGGCGTTGTCCAAGCGGTTATAGCGAAGCTTATCGCGCCAGATTGGTCTCCCGGCTAATCCCTTTGGTATCGTGAGAGTCGAACGTCGAGTACAAGGAGTGAGACAATGTCCGAATCTTTCCGCGGGAAGATAGGGGCGCTCAGCAGCGAGGAGGTCGAGGCCTTCATGGCATCCCCCACCTTGGCCCGCTTCGCCTGCCTCAAGCCCGATGGGGCTCCCTACGTGATTCCGTTGTGGTATCAGTGGGACGGGGAGGCGCTGTGGTTCGTGGGAAGGCAGAGAGCAAGATGGTGCGAGTTTGTCGCCAACGATCCGCGGGTGTGCGTGGTGATCGACGCGGCCCACAGTCCGCCGGACGAGTCGGGTCAAACCGCGGAGATTCCCAAGGTGTTCGTGGAGGGAAGGGCGGAGATAGCCGAGGAACCCAACATCGGTGGCAAGTGGGTGGAGGTCGCCGAAGAGATGTCCTTGCGTTACCTGGGTCCCAACGGCCCCACTTACCTCGTCCCCACGCTCAAGCAGCCCCGCTGGCTGATCAAGGTGGTCCCTGAAAGGGTGAAGACCTGGCAAGGCGTGGCCTGGGCGCGTCGTTACTGGGTGGAGGGAACCGGAAGCCCGAGCTATGAAGAGGTCAACACATAAGCGGATTCGCGAATAGGCGGCAACCGTAGCCGGGCCCTCAACGGCTCGCGAAGAACAACCGCTGTCCCGCGAAATTCGGCTCGGGTCTCTTCACCGTAAGGGCCCACCCCCACCACCACCGTTCCATTGGTCGGGACGCGCTTCGCCGGTCCTTACCGGGGTTGCTGTTCCGACTGGTTTATGACCTCCGTTGGGTACCTGCGGCCGTGGTGACGTCGAACCGGGCCGGGAGGTGTTTGTGGTAACAGTGTTCAGCATGCGCCAGCCGGTGGGACAAAGACAACCCTTGAGCGGACTCTTTCTTACCGATACCGGAGCCTTTTGTCACAAACCCACCCGGCCAGGGCGCCGCTTTCGGGTGAGGGGGTGGGGGTTCATTTTCGTTGTTTAATAGGGCTTCGGCGGTTTCGGTATTTGGGGTTGCGCCGGGCGGACGTTGGCCGGTCGTTTTTCGGCGGTGGTTTGAGGTGGTAATTGCCTGATGGTTTCCTGCGTACAACCCAGTGGTCGTCGTGGACTTTGTGGTGGCAGCGGGAGCAGAGGAGGACCATGTCGTCGATGTCGGTGTTTCCCTGCGCGGCCCAGGGGATTATGTGATGGGCCTGGCACCAATTAGAGGTGGCGCCGCATCCTACGCACGCCTTGTCTCGGGCTACGAGGGCCACACGTTGGGCGGGACTGGCGGTCCGCCGTGACCGCCCCAGGTCCAACGGTTGTGATACACCTTTGAATATGGCGGGGAGGATGTCCGATTGGCAGGCCAGGTCACGGATCTCCTCCACCGGGATGGGGGTCCCGTCCCCGAGGCGCCCGTTGCGAAGTTCACGGGAGACGACGTCGTAGTCGGCGATCAACAACAACCTCGGACCCCGAACCCGGCCACCGTCCTCGTCGGTTTCTTCTCTAGTGACCAACTGTGCGAGGGCGTCGGCCATTCTCCGGCCGGGGGTGCGCCTGGCACCGGGGTCTTCCTCCCGCCACAACTCAACAATCTTCTGCGACAACGCCGTCTCCAACAGAGCCCCGGTGATCGGATCGAACCGACCATACAAAACAGTCATCCCATCGTCTTTAGCGGTTCTGATCTTGGCGAACCGTCTGGAGCGTTGATGTTCCAGGCGGGACATCCCATCATCCTCAGAACGCTGCTGTTCGTACCTTCGGACCGTGCCCGCGAACTTGTCCGGCGACTGGGTACGGGCTTTGTCTACCAACTCTGTCTCGTCTATCTCACCCCGCTGGTTGGCTTCGGCCAGAATCCGCGCGTTGTCATACGGGATCTGCCCTTTTCGCAGACCCTCCGATATCTCCGGCAGCTCTTCCAACTCGACTGCGGTTTCCACTTCGGACCGGGCCTTTCGTCGGGGTCGCAGGCCTTTCTCCCTCAGGTTGTTCTCGGTGAGGTGGGTTCCATCTCTGCGGGTCATCTCCGCCAAGACCTGAGCGCGGAACCCGGCCATTTGGTTCTCCCCGCGGAAGGTGGACTTCAACCAATCCTGAAGCTGCTCCAGGGTCGCCTCACCAACCGGCCGGGTAGGTAAAACTACCCGAACCTGATCGGCCACCCGACGTTCTATCCCTGTTTTATCCATGACAACAGTATGCCAGGGGGGTGTGACAAAACACTGCTCATTATCACGAAGTTGGTAAAACAAACACTAAATGCCCCGGCGGCGCCGCGTGACCGACCAGAGGGAATGCGCTCCTGCCGCCCGGGGTCAGTCCACCACCGTTGGATCGGGAATGTGGGACATGATCGCGTATTCGTAGGCAGCCAAAGCGTTGCTGGGGTGGCCGATCTCGGTCGAGGCGATGAACGCAGCGTGATCGGAGATGGGTTCGGCTTCCGGCGCTTTGACGTCCACCTCGGCGATCCTTTCGACAAGCAGGAACCATCCGATCGCTTCCTCGACCGACTGTCCCACCGTCACCGGCCCGTGGTTGCGGAGGAAAACTACCTTCGCCTCATCCAAAGCGGCGGCAATGTGCTTTCCGGTGTCGGCATCCATCACCTGCACCTCTTCTCCTTCGAAGATGGCCTGGGACCTGAAGAATGCAGTCGCCTCCTGGCAGATCATCCGGAAGGGTCGCAGGTTGGCCATCCAGGGGGTGGCGTAGGGAGTGTGGGTGTGGGTCACCGAGACTGCCTCGGGCCGGGCGTCGTGGATGGGACCGTGGATGTAGTAGGCGGTCATGTTGATCGGGCCCTCTCCTTCCACGACCTGCCCGCCCCGGCCCCACCAGCACCAAATCGTCCACGGTGGCCTGTCGGAAGGACACTCCGTACCGGAGCAGCCAGAAACAGTCGGTGCGTTCGGGATCCCGGACGGTGATGTGCCCGTCTCCCAACGTCCCCCATCCGAACGCCCCGAACAGGCGATAGGAGAGCGCAGTCTGTCTCTTGCGGTGGCGGCGGAGTTCGTCGGCCGAGTCGAAGACCGGCTCCGCCGCGAAGTCGCCACTCCCTCCCGCCCAAGTGGCCAGGTTACTCTTCATCCTCCAAGCCTCCAGAGATGTGAGTATCCTCATCGTATCATTAGCTGGAATGTTCCGATGACCGGAACTGGTTTATCGAGTTTGGAAGAGCGGGGCTGACATGGCAAATATAATTCCGCATTCGGAACGCCCACCCGGGACCATGGAGAAAGGGGCATGAGAGACCAAGCGCGTTGTGTGATCGTGGGCGGCGGCGCCATGGGCGTGGGGTTGCTTTACCACCTGGCGCACGAGGGATGGACCGACACCGTGCTGGTGGAGAAGGACGAACTGGCCTCGGGATCCACCTGGCATGCGGCAGGGTTGGTCCCCCACTTCATCGGGAGCCTCAACATGGCCAAGGTCCACGCTTACGGTGCCGACCTGTACAACCGACTCGAGGTGGAGACCGGCCTCCACACCGGGTGGCACGGCTGCGGCGCAGTCCGGCTGGCCACCAACCCCGACGAGGCCGACTGGTTCAAATACGTCCACGGCGTGCTGGAACTGGTGGGGGTGGAGTCACACCTGGTGGGTCCCGGCGAGATCCGCCACCTGCACCCCCTGGTGGACACCGAGGGGGTGGTGGTCGGTCTCCACACTCCCGGCGACGGCTGGACCGACCCGACGTCGGCAACGAACTCCATGGCGGCGGGCGCCCGCCAACTGGGTGCGGAGATCGTAAGGCGCAACCGGGTGATCGACATGAACCAACTCCCGGACGGCCGCTGGGAGACCATCACCGAGAAGGGACGCATCGTCTCCGATCACGTGGTCAACGCCGCCGGCCATTTCGGTCCGCAGTTGGGGGCCATGGTCGGCCTGGACGTGCCGATCGTCTCGGTGATACACCACTATGTCGTCACCGAGGCCATACCGGAGGTGGCCGCCCTGGACTTCGAGATTCCGGTCCTGCGAGACCCTCGGTCCTCCTGCTACACCCGCCAGGAGCATGACGGGCTCCTGATCGGCCCCTACGAAACGGAGGATTCCCGCTCGTACGGGATGGAGGGCATCGACTGGGATCTCACCTTCCATCTCCTACCCCCCGATGTGGAAAAACTCCTGCCCTGGCTGGATCTGGCCGCCCGCCGGACTCCGGTCCTGGAGCAAGCGGGCATCAGGAGAGTGGTGTGCGGTCCGATCACTCACACCCCGGACTCCGGCCTCCTGCTTGGTCCGGCGCCCGGCTTGAAGAACTACTGGATGTGCGTTGGGTCCTCGATCGGTATATGCCAGGGCCCGGGGTCCGGAAAGTACCTGGCCCAGTGGATGGTGCACGGCCAGACCGAGATCAACGTGGCCGAGATGGATCCCCGGCGGTTCGGACCCTATGCCCCGGGAGACTTCACCCACGCCAAGGCGCTTGATGAGTATCACGAGATGTACCAGGTGCGGATGCCGGGGGAGTACCGGGAGGCAGGACGCCCGATCAAACAGACCCCGCTCTATGACACCCTCGCCCAAAGAGGCGCCCAGTTCCAGGAGATCTACGGCTGGGAGCGGGCTCGGTACTTCTCCCCCGACGGATCCCCCGAGGACTACTCCTTCCGGCGCTCGTCGGCGTTCGGGCCGGTCGGGGAGGAGGTAACCGGGGTCCGCCAGCGGGTGGGCGTCGCCGACCTGACCGCCTTCACCAAGCTGGGGGTGACAGGGCCCGACGCCGCCGCACTGCTGGACCGGCTGGCGGCCAACCGACTGCCGACCAGAACCGGCGGCATCCGGCTGGCCCACATGCTCACCACCCTGGGCGGGATAGAGGGGGAGGTGACCATCACCCGCCTCGGCGACCAGCGTTTCTACCTCAACTCCTCGATCATGGCCGAACAGCATGACCAGGACTGGCTGCGCCACCACGTGCTACCCGGCGAACAGGTGACGGTCACCGATCTCACCAACCGATGGGGGATCCTGGCCGTGACCGGTCCGAGGTCCCGGGAGCTCCTAGGTAAGCTGACCGACGCCGATCTCACCACCCCGAGCTTCCCCTGGCTGACCGGACAGGAGATCGACGTGGCGGGAGTGCCGTGCCTGGCGCTACGGGTAAGCTATGTGGGCGAACTGGGCTGGGAGCTCCATCACCCGATCGAGGAGATGCCCGGGTTGTATGCGGCCATCAGGAAAGCGGGAGAGGGCCTGGGCCTGATCGACTTCGGGGCCTATGCAATGAACGTGATGCGCATCGAGAAGGCCTACAAGGCCCACGGGTTCGAGCTCACCACCGAGATAACCCCGGTGGAGGCGGACATCGAGCGCTTCATCAACTACCGAAAGGAGTTCCAGGGGAAGGCCGCCACCCTGGCGCGCAAGGAGACCGATCTTGCCTGGGTGTTGGTCTACGGAGAGTTTGACGCCGCCGATGCCGACTGCCGGGGCAACGAGCCAGTCTACGGCAACGGGACGATGATGGGCCTCACCACCTCCGGCGCCTACGGGTACTCGGTCGGAAAGAGCCTGTTCTTCGCCTACGTCCATCCCGACTACCGGTCCCCCGGTTCCGAATTCGAGATACGGGTGATGGGCGAGCGCCGCCGTGCCCGGGTGCTGGCCGGGCCTGCCTGGGATCCCCGCTCGGAAAGGCTGCGGGCCTGATGAGCAGACGGAGCCGCCGATCGGGAGGAAGAGCCGCCCGGGTAGCCGCCCGCGCCGCCGGGCTGAAGAAGAGCGAACGCCCGGTCAGGCCCGGGATGACGGGAGGCGCCTACCGCCCACTCACCGATTCGCAGATGCAGGATGTATTCGACGCCGCCCTGGAGCTCCTGGAGGAAGTGGGAATGGGCGACCCGATCCCCGAGTTCATAGAGGCGGTGACCGAAGCCGGAGGGTGGGTGGACGACAACGGACGGCTCCACTTTCCGGGTTCCCTGGTGAACCGGGCGATCGAGATGGCCGCCAAGTCCTGGGTGTGGCACGGCATCGACGAGAGCCGCTCCATCGAGTTGGCCGACCGGAAGGTGCACTTCGGGACCGCCGGCGCCGCGGTCCTCGTGTTCGATCACGTCACCCAGGCCTATCGCCCTTCCACCACCCAGGACCTGTACGACCTGGCCCGCCTGGTCGACACCCTCGAGCACATTCACTTCTTCGTCCGCCCCGTGGTCACCCGGGAGGTGGAGGGTGCCCGGGAGGTAGACATCAACACGGCCTACGCCGCCATCATGGGCACCACCAAGCCGATCGGGACCTCGTTTTTCCAGGCCGCCCACGTCTACGAGGTGGTCGAGATCTGCGACATGGTGCTGGGCGGTCCCGGAGAGTTCAGAAAGCGCCCCTTCATAGCCGCCAACGCCACCTTCGTGGTGCCGCCGCTCCGCTTCGCCATGGAGACCGCCGAGGGCATGGTGGCGATGGCCCGGACTGGGATGCCCATCAACCTCCTCTCGGCGGGCCAGGCCGGCGCCACGTCCCCCGCCACGCTGGCAGGATCCCTGGTCCAAGCCGTTGCCGAGTGCCTGGCCGCCCTGACCTGTGTCAACATGCTGGTCCCGGGCCATCCCTGCGTGATGGGACTCTGGCCGTTCGTCTCCGACCTGCGAACCGGGGCGATGACCGGGGGCAGCGGCGAGGAGGCGGTGCTGGCCGCCGCTGCGGCCCAGGTCGCCAACTGGATAGGACTCCCCTCCGGCGTGCCGGCCGGCATGACCGACTCCAAGCTAATCGACGGCCAGGCCGGGCACGAGAAGGGTCTCACCGTGGCCCTGGCCGCGCAGGCCGGCGCCAACCTGATCTATGAGTCGGGAGGGATGATGGCCTCCATCCTGGCTTGTTCGCTCGAGATGATGGTGATAGACAACGACCTGCTGGGTGCGGTGAACCGAACGGTGCGGGGCATCGAGGTCAACCCCGAAAGCCTCGCCCGGCATGTGATCAAGGACGTGATCGCCGGCGAGGGGCACTTCCTCGGTCATGAACAGACCCTCCGGGTCATGCAGCAGGAGTACCTATACCCCCAGATCGGCGACCGGCTCAGTCCCGAGGACTGGTGGGACGCCGGAGGGCTGTCGGCCTCGGACCGCGCCCACGAGTACGTCGTCCAGACACTGGCAAGCCATTTTCCTTCTCATGTCTCTCCGGAGGTCGACGCCCGCATCCGGGAGCGGTACCCGATCCGCCTCCCCGTCGAGTCGGTGAGGGGCGGCTGATTTCCTCACAGGAGTCCTCAGCGGGCGCCGCAGGGTTGCCCGACCGCGCCCAGGTGGTGGTGGTGGGCGGGGGGATCGTCGGGTGCAGCGTCGCCTACCACCTGGCCCGCCGGGGAGTCACCGACGTCCTGTTACTGGAGCAGGGAAAGCTGACCGGCGGGACCACCTGGCACGCGGCAGGCCTGGTAAGCCAGCTCAAGTCGTCCTACAGCCTCACCCGCCTGGCCACCTACTCGGCCCGGCTCTTCGAAGACCTGGAGGCCGAGACCGGCCAGGCCACCGGCTACCGTGCGGTGGGGTCCATCTCGGTGGCCTCCGACCCGGAGCGCTGGGAGGAGATCATGCGGGGCCTGTCCATGGCCCGCACGGTCGGGGTGGAGATGCGGGAGATGGGCTTCGACGAGTTGCGCGAACGCTGGCCCCTGGTCCGCACCGACGACCTGGTGGGTGCCGCCTGGATCCCCCAGGACGGCCAGACCAGCCCGGTGGACACCACGATGTCCCTCGCCAAGGGGGCTAAGGACCGGGGAGTGCAGATCACAGAGGACGTTGCGGTGACCAGCTTGGCGGTCGAGAACGGACGGGTGGTGGGGGTGGAGACCGAACTGGGTTACGTTGAGTGCGAGACGGTGGTGCTGGCGGCCGGGATCTGGACCCGCCAGCTGGCCGCCACCGCTGGCGTCCACGTGCCGCTGCAGGCCTGCGAGCACTTCTACCTGGTCACAGAACCCATGGACGGGGTGCCTCCCGGGATGCCCACCCTGCGGGACCCGACCAACTACACCTACTTCAAGGAGGAGACCGGAAAGATCATGGCCGGCTTCTTCGAACCCCGCGGCAAGGTCTGGAAGCTCGACGGCATCCCCCGCGACTTCAGTTTCAGGACGCTCCCGGAGGACTGGGAGCACGTCGGACCGATCTTCGAGCGTTCCATCCACCGGGTGCCCGCTCTGGGAGAGGTGGGCATACAGCTCTTCTTCAACGGACCCGAGGCGTTCACCCCCGACGGTGTTTACTACCTGGGGGAGTCTCCGGAGGTCGACCGGTGCTTCGTGGCGGCCGGGTTCAACTCGGTGGGCATCCAATCGGCAGGCGGCGTGGGATGGGTGCTGGCCGACTGGATCATCGACGGCCATCCACCCTCTGACCTGTGGCCGGTGGACATCCGCCGGGCCCAGCCTCACCAGACCGAACTCGGGTTCCTGGAGCAGCGGATCTCCGAGAGCCTCGGCCTCCTGTATGCCATGCACTGGCCCTTCTACGAGTACCAGAGCGCCCGGAACGTCAAGCTATCGGCCCTCCACAACCGCCTCGACGCAGCCGGGGCAGTGTTCGGGGAGATGTCGGGGTGGGAGCGGCCCAACTGGTACGCCACCGAGGGTATGGAGCGCCGCTACGTGTACTCCTACGGGAAGCAAAACTGGTGGGAGGCGTCGGGCGAGGAGTGCCTGGCGGTGCGCCACGGGGTGGGGCTTTTCGACCAGACCTCCTTCGTCAAGTTCGACGTGGAGGGACCCGATGCGGCCCGGCTGCTGGGGTGGGTCTCCGCGGGTCGCGTTCCCGGCCCGGTGGGCAGGGTCGTATACACCCAGTGGCTCAACCCCCGGGGCGGGATAGAGGCCGACCTGACGGTCACCCGTCTCTCCGAGGAACGGTTCCTGGTGGTCTCGGGGTCGGGAGCGCCCTCCCGGGACTGGGCACACCTGCGCAGGGCGGCGCGCGGCCGCGACGTCCGGATACAGGACATCACGAACACCATGACGACCCTGGGCGTGATGGGCCCCCGCTCGCGGGCCCTCCTGTCGGCGCTCACCGACGCCGATCTCGCGAACGAGGCCTTCCCGTTCGGCGCCGCCCGGGAGATCACGGTGGCAGGACACCGGGTGCTGGCCATGCGGGTGAGCTATGTGGGAGAACTGGGCTGGGAGTTGTATGTAGCCGCCGAAGAAGCGGTCTCCCTGTACGACGCGGTGGTCGCCGAAGGCGCCGCCCACGGGTTGCGACACGCCGGGTACCACGCCATGAACTCCCTCCGGCTGGAGGCCGGGTACCGGCACTGGGGACACGACATCACCGACGAGGACACCCCGCTCGAAGCCGGTCTCGGCTTCGCGGTGGACTGGAAGAAGCCCGACGGCTTCTGCGGGAAGGAGGCGCTCGAGAAGCAACGAGGCCGGATTCTTCCCAAGCGGCTCGTCCAGTTTCGCCTCGAGGACCCCGACCGGCTGCTCTATCACGACGAGCCAATTTTCAGAGACGGCCAACTGGTGGGTCGCACCACCTCGGGGATGTGGAGCTACACCGAGGACCGCTGCCTGGCGATGGGATATCTCTCCAACCCCGACGGAGTCTCCAAGTCCTGGCTGGAAGCCGGGGAGTACGAGATCGAAGTCGCCGGAGTGCGCATACCCGCCACCGCCTCCCTCCGACCCTTCTACGCCCCCCGCACCCGCGGCGTTTGACGGATCCGGGCCTCTACTATGGCCTGCCCGGGAAGCTTCCCACTGCTTGTGGGCCTCCGTCCGTGCGCTTCGCTATGCACGGGGCGGACCGGGTTTCTCGGATTTCATGATTCTTGCCTCGGCCGCCCGACCCGGCGCGGCGTCGCTGCTCACCTTGGACACCCGTCTCGCCCGGATTGAAGGTGCAAGCCTAGTCTCTGCCGGCCAGTCGTAGACTCTGTTCCCGATTCCAGGCCTCTCTACGGCTCCTCTTTCTCTTGAATGTCTGTAATCAGCGAGACTTGGTCAACGCCGAGGCCAGCTCCGCTCCCACCCGGGCGTTGTGTTCGATCAACGAGGTGTTGGCGACCAGAGAGGCTCCATCGGTGTATTCGAAGACGGCCTGGAGCAGGAACGGGGTGGCTTCCTTCCCAGCGATGCTCTGTCGATCCAGTTCGTTCAGTGCGTAATCCACTGCATCTTGAGTTGTTTGGGCGTCCAATCCGTGCTCGGCTGGGATCGGCACGCCCAGGAGCATTCCGCCCTCGTATCCGATCCGCTGCCC
Source organism: Acidimicrobiia bacterium (assembly GCA_012270885.1). GTDB lineage: Bacteria > Actinomycetota > Acidimicrobiia > Spongiisociales > ZC4RG35 > Bin76. The sequence goes on from JAAXHN010000037.1 coordinate 12,600, forward strand.
CGAGCGAAAAGCGTCGGCCAACTGACCGGCGTCGTCCACCCGCCATCCAACTTCCACACCGCTGTCAGAGCTGTAGAACCAGGGGAAGCGGTTGGACCTCCACACCGCCACCGGGACGCTGGCAGTCTCCAAGTACTCGAGGGTTGCCGCCACATCCATGAAGGCCTTGGTGCCGGCGCACACCGTGATACACGGATGGCCGGCGATGGCTTGAAGGTCGGCGGAGATGTCGAAGGAGGTCCCCGCTCCCGGGGACACCCCTCCGATGCCGCCGGTGACGAACACCTCGATCCCGCAGTGAGCGGCCGTGAACAGGGACGCTCCGACTGTGACGCCGCCGTCCCCTCCTTCGGCGACGATGCGGGGCAGGTCCCTCAACTGCACCTTGTCGGCGTCCGGAGAGGTCCCCAGGCGTTCCAGTTCTTCTCCGGACAACCCGCACACCAGTTCCCCGCCCAGCACCCCTATGAGAGCGGGGACAGCACGGCCGCTGCGGACTGCCTCCTGGGTGGCGCGGGCTGCCTCCAGGTTGGTGGGATACGGCATTCCCTGGGTGACGATGCTGGTCTCGAGCGCCACCACCGGCCGGCGGTCATCCAACGCATCCCGTACCTCTTCTCCCAGGCGGATCGCGGTTGTCATGAGCGTTTGACCTCTCCGTTGCCGGATCGCTCCGCGCCCGCCAGGAGCTCCGCGGCTGCCTGCAGGTCTTCGTCTCCCAGGCTGCGAGCCAGGTCATCCAGCTCGTTAAGGGAGGGACCACCGGCGTGCCCGCCCCGCTCCGAAATGGTCCGGGCGGCGACCAGGTTCCCCACCCTGGCGGCTTGGGAGGGCGCGCCTCCGGCCAATGTCACCGCCAGGAACCCGCCGGCGAACCCGTCCCCGGCGCCGGTGGTGTCGACCATCGGGAACTCGGTGATCGCCGGGATGCGCACCGGACCGCTGTCATCGAGAACCAAGCACCCATCGCCTCCCATTGTTACCACCACCGTCTCCGCTCCCAAACGCCGCAGCACCTGGGCCGCCTCCTCGGGCGACGACCTCCCGGTGATGGCGGTCGCCTCGTGCAGGTTGGGGAACAGATAGTCGATCCCCTCCAGCCAGCCGGACTCCGTCCGGTAGTTCTCGGCGAAGAGCGGGGAGGGATCGAGCGAGAGGGGTGTTTTACGCCGGCGCGCCTCCTCCATCAGGTGGAGGGCCACCGAGCGCGAGCCCGGGTCCTGGAAGGAGTAGCCGCTCAGGTGCACCATCGACGCCTCGTCGAGCCGGGGCAGGTAGACCTCCGCGGGAATGCGGCCGGAGGCCGGCCCGCGGGAAGAGACGAAGGACCTTTGCCCGCGGGAGTCGCTCAAGGCGACCACCAGCGGAGAGAGCCCCTCGGTCCTCTCTACCGCCGAGGTCCCGACGCCATGTCGCTCCAGGTTTTCGATGACGAGGTCCGAGAAGAGGTCGTCTCCCACCCGGGCCACCAGGTCCACCCCGATGCCGAGTCGAGCGGCCGCCACCGCGCAGTTGGCGGCTGCTCCGCCTGTGGTGATGCGCTGGTCGGTCGCCGCCGTGTCGAGGCCGACGGCGGGAAGGTCGTCGATGCGCAGCCCGATGTCGACCGTGACATCCCCATACACCAGCAGGGGTCGGGAACCCACCGAGTTTCTAGCCCCCGCTGATAGCGGGAAGGAAGTGGACCTCGCTGTCGGGATCCAAGGGCTCGAGCAAGGCCCCCGGCACCACGTCGCCGTCGATGGCCACCGCCGCCGACGCCACCTGCTCCCTGATGCCGGGAAAGCGCTCCTCGAGCCGCGCGAACAACTCCCTGACCGTGGAGGCTTCGATCTCGCACTCTTCGGTGCCCCCGGTGAGCTGCTGCAGAGAGGTGGGGAAGAAAATCCGGGCCATCAGTCTCCCGAAAGCGCCTCCAGCACTCTCACCGGAGACATGGGAAGGTCCTGCATGCGCTTTCCGGTGGCCGCGTACACGGCGTTGGCGACCGCCGCCATGGGAGGGATGATTCCCGTCTCGCCGACTCCCCGCACCCCGTAGGGATGGTCGGGGTTGGGCACCTCCACGATCACCGTGTCGATCATGGGCAGGTCGGAGGCCACCGGCATCCGGTAGTCAAGGAATCCGGGGTTCTCCATAACCCCGTCCCGGTCGAAGATGTACTCCTCGTTGAGGGCCCAGCCGATGCCCTGCACCGCTCCTCCCTGCATCTGGCCCTCCACGTAGTCGGGATGGATGGCCCGCCCGGCGTCCTGGACGACGGTGTAGCGGAGCACGGTCACCAGTCCGGTGTCCGGGTCGACCTCGACGTCGCAGATCTGGGTGGAGAATCCCGCTCCCGCCCCCCGGGGGTTCACGGTCACGGTGGCCGACAGCGGCCCTCCGGTGTTGGCCGATCCGGACGCCAACTCCTCCAGGGTGAGCGGCGCCGCTGCGCCGGTGACGCTCTGGGCGCGTCCGTCCACCCACTCCACCTCCTCCCGGGGGACGTCCCAGATCAGGGCGGCCCGGCTGCACATGTCCTCGATCAACTGCCGGGAAGCGTCCACCACCGCGATGCCCACCGCGAAGGCGACCCGGCTCCCCCCGGTCATGTCGTTGTACCCGATCGAGTGGGTGTCGGCCACCACCGGCTCGATCCGGTGGACGTCGATCCCCAACTCCTCGGCGGCCATCTGGGCCAGCGCGGCCCGGGTTCCCCCGATGTCGGGACAGCCCGACATCACCACCGCGGTGCCGTCCTCGTTGATGCTCACGGTGGCGGTGGTCTCCCCGCCGAAGTTGAACCAGTACCCCGAGGCCACCCCCCGGCCCTGCCAGGGACCGAGCGGCGCCGAGTAGTGAGGATGGTCCCGCGCCTCCTCCAGGGTCTCCACGAACCCGATCTTCCGGTACTTCGGGCCGTACACAGCCCGTACTCCTTCGGTGACCGCGTTCCGGATGCGTAACTCGATGGGGTCCATGCCCAGTTTCTCGGCCAACTCGTCCACCACCGACTCGGCGGCGAAGGCGGCCATGGGAGCCCCCGGTGCCCGGTAGGCCGCCACCTTCGGCTTGTTAAGGACCACGTCGAAGCCTTCGATTAGTACGTTGGGGATATCGTAGGGAGCCAGCACGGTCATGACGCCCGGCCCGATCGGAGACCCGGGGAAGGCGCCCGCCTCATACGCCATCCAGGCGATGGCCGCCACGAGCTTTCCGTCCCGTCGCGCTCCCATCTTGATTCTCATCACCGACCCCGAGGTGGGGCCGGTGGCCCGGAAGACTTCGCTGCGGGTCATCACCATCTTCACCGCCCGTCCCGCCCGCCGGGACAACAGCGCCGCCAGGGGCTCGAGGTAGATGGTGGTCTTGCCTCCGAAGCCGCCCCCGATCTCGGCCGGGATCACCTTCATGTCTCCGGGCTCCCATCCCAGCACCTTGGTGGTGTAGGTGCGCATCGCGAAGTGGCCCTGGGACGAGCACCACAGCGTGGAACGCCCGTCCTCGCCGGTCTCGGCGACTACCGCGTGAGGCTCTATGTAGCCCTGGTGCACGGCCTTGGTCGTGTACTCCCGTTCCACCACCACGTCTGCTTCCTCCCAGCCGGCGTCGAGGTCGCCGCGGGCGATCACCCGGCGTCGGGAAATGTTGGAGGGCCGCTCGGGCGGGGAGTCCAGACCGAGGGTGTAGAGGTCGTCGTGAAGAACCGGTGCGTCGTCCTCCATGGCATGTTCCATCGACAGCACCGCCGGCAGGACCTCGTATTCCACCTCGATCATCTCGGCGGCCTGCTGGGCAATACGGAGGGTGACCGCCGCCACCGCCGCCACCGGATGGCCCTCGTAGAGGACTTTGTCGCGGGCCAGGATGTTGCGGGACAGGTCCCGGAAGTTGATTCCCCCCTCGCTGCCCGTCCCGAACTCGTCGGAGAGGTCGGGCAGGTCCGCTCCGGTGATGATCGCCTTCACCCCGGGGACAGCCAGGGCGTCGGAGAAGTCGATCGCGACTATGTGGGCGTGGGGGTGGGGGCTGCGTAACACCACTCCGTGCAGCATCCCCGCGGTGGCGTAGTCGGCGCCGAACCGGGCCCGGCCGGTCACTTTGTCCAGACCGTCGTGACGCACCGGGCGGGTGCCCACCCATTTGTATCCGGTTCGGGTGGTGGTCATGTCGCCTCCTTGTGGGTCTGTGGGTTGCTCATCCGGGAGGCGGCGTCCAGGATCGAGCGGACGATCTTGTCATATCCGGTGCATCGGCACAGGTTCCCGGCCACCCCGTAGCGCACCTCGGTCTCGGTGGGGGTGGGGTTGCGGTCCAAGAGCGCCTTGGCGGCCACGAGAAACCCGGGCGTGCACACCCCGCACTGGAAGGCCGCTCCCTCGAGAAAGCTCTCCTGGAGGGGGTGGAGGTGCTGGCCGTCGGCCATTCCCTCTATCGTCTCGATGCTCCTTCCCTCCACCTCGGGTCCGAACACTAAACAGGAGCAGACCAACTGCCCGTCGAGGATCACCGAACAGGCGCCGCAGTCTCCAGTCCCGCATCCCTCCTTGGTGCCGATCATCCCCAACTCGTCGCGGAGGACGCTGAGGAGGGTCTGGTAGTCGTTGCACAGAAAGTCGATCGGGTCTCCGTTCAGCACGCAGGTGACATGGGTTCTGCTCATAGGGTCTCCCTTGCGCGTCGGGCGGCGGTGACAACGGTCCTCCTGGCCAGGACTTGGGCCACCCTGCGCCGGAACTCGGCGGTGCCGCGCTTGTCGTCGATCGGGTTGCAGCAGGAGACCACAGCCTCCCCCAACTCGTCCCAGAAGGGGTCCCGGGCGGAGTCGGTGGGTATGACCCGGCCCGCCAGGATCCCTGAGGCGGCGCCGACCTCCACCACGGTAGGGGCCACCGCGGCCAGCACCACCGAGGCCTCCTCGCACCTCCCGTCGCCGTCCACCCGGATACGGGCCGCCGAACCCACCACCGCGATGTCCATCTCTGTGCGGGGAATGAACCGCTCGTAGGCGTCGGATGAGCCCTGGGACGGAGAGGGTATCCGGAATCCGGTGATGAACTCGGCCTGGTCGAGGGACGTGGCCCCAGGACCGATCACCACTTCCGAGACCGGCGCAGACCGCTCCCCGCCGGGTCCGACGATGATCGCGTCGGCCCCGAGCGCCACCAGAGGGGGGACCGAGTCGGCGGCGGGGGAGGCGTTGCATAGGTTGCCGCCCAGTGTCGCCCGTCCCTGTATCTGGTCGGACCCGATCAGGCCGGCGGCCTCCACCAGTCCCGGAAAGGTCGTCGACAGTCCGGCGTGGGCGGTGAGCACGGCAGCCGGGATCGCCGCGCCAACTCGCCAGACGCCATTGTGGGCCTCGATTCGGGAAGTCTCGGGGATCCTCTTCAGGTCGACCACCAGGGATGGTTCGGGCCTTCCGCCCTGGATCTGGGGGATCAGGTCGGTGGCCCCGGCGAACACCGCCGCGCCGGGATTGGCGGAAAGCAGTTCCACCGCTTCCTCGATAGAAGTTGGCGCTCTGTATTTCAATGCTGTGTGCGGTTGTTCGTCAAGGGAAGTCTGTTTTGGAGAAGCGGGAGGTTGCCTTTAGCTGTGGACACATTCTAACTTCACCCCGTGGTTGACCACGGGGCAGCAGGGATCAACTCAAGCCGATCACCGGGGCGGCTCGGTGAACCGGCGGAACTTCTTGGGGTCGTAGGGCTCCCCGCATCTCTCGAGCGACGCCTTCCAGGCCGGGCTGTTCCGCATCGCCCACCGGAGGCCGCGCACCAGGGCGGCCGCGGCCCTCCGGGCGCCCGGTTTGGCCTCCACCTCCAGGACTCTGCGGACCTCGGGAGGGATGGTGGCGACCGCCCCCTGCATCAGCACCCGGTAGCCCCAGCGTTGGGGGGTGGGGATGGGGGGCCGGCGCAGGAACGCCACCGCCGAGCGCATCCCCGGGCTGGGCGCCAGCGCCGGATGGGATTGCACCCATTCTCCCAGTTCGGGGGCGGTGCCGGGGAGGGGATCGGCATCCAGCATCTCCCCGACCCGCGTCTGCTCGGAAACGAACCGGTCCGCCTGCTCGGCGGTGAGGCCCAAGCCGAATTTCCGGTAGGCCACCAGGAAGGAGTCGGTTAGGGTGTTGTGCACCCATGCGGCCAGTTCCGGCTCCGAAGCGCTGTAGGTCCGGTCGCGGGATGAGACGCCGACGACGCCCTGGTGGGCGGAGCGGACCCGGTCGACGGCGCTCTCCACCTCCGGCATGGCCCCGAAGGTGGAGGTGGTGACGAAGTACGAGGTGCGGTTGAGCCGTCCCAGCGGGTCTTCCCGGTATCGGCTGTGGTCCTCCACCCCGGCCACCACCTCGGGATGGGCCGACTGGATCAAGAGCGCCCTGATTCCGCCCAGGAAGGCCGAGACGTCCCCGATCACCTTCCAACTCACCGAACCCGGACCGCACAGACCCCGGTCTCCGGGGAACCTGGCGGTGTCCTCAAGCGGCCGGTCCCCGTGGGCGAACAGTCCCGCCACCGAGTCGCTGATCCGGGCCCTGATCGATTCCAGCATTTCATCCTCGGACGCTACCGCAAGGTTGTGTCTTCTTCGGTGCGATTGCCCGATGGCAGACCGCGTCCGGCCTTGGGGGAGGGGCGAAACACCCTGCTCCCCGCCCAACAGGAAGGGGTGAAGTTACCCGGCTGGCGGGGCCCGTCCTACCGGTGGCGGTCGGTGTGGTCTTTCAACCACTCCAGGGTGAATGCGTTCCACTCCCCGGGCATCTCGTGGAAGGCGATGTGGCTGGAGCGGGGGCCTCTGAAGACATGCAACTCCGAGTGCGGGATGCGTTTGTGCACCTCCCGGCCGTAGCGGGTGGGCACCTGGTGGTCCATCTCGCCGGAGGTGATCAGGGTGGGGACGGCGATCCGAACCAGGCGGTTGAGGGCGTCGTGGGTCTTGTCGGCCCGGAAGTGGCCCATCATCCCTTCCTTCGAGGGCGGGTGGGGGTTTTCCAGGATGAAGCCCGTCTCGAAGGCCCTCACGTCTTCGGGCCGGTTGTTGATGAAATCCGGGCTGGCCACCCACATCAGAGCGCACCGGATGTAGGCCGCGAAGTCGTCATTTGCCACCATGAACTCCATCGAGTCGATCATCCGGCGGAACCACTCGTCGGAGCGCCCCCAGGTGCAGTGCAGTTGCAGGGAGTTCACCTTATGGGGGTGGTTGATGGCCAGTTCCTGGGCGGTGGCGCTCCCCAGGGACAGTCCGGAGACGTGGGCGGGGCCCAGGTCGAGATGGTCCAGCAGCGCCGCGGCGTCGTCGGCCAGCACCCGCATGGAGTAGGTGCGGGGGTCGGGCGGGTGGCTGGAACGTCCGGTTCCCCGGTGGTCGTAGGTGATCACCGTGAAGTGGTCCCGGTAGTCCTCAACCTGCCCGGCCCAGGGGGTGTGGTCGGCGGCGGTGCCCATTATCAGGAGCAGGGGCTCTCCGGTTCCCTCGACCCGGTAGAACATCTCGATCCCGGTCGGGAGGGAGACGAGCGGCATCGGGTTGCCTAGGCGGGCGCCCGGTCGGTGGTCATCAACACCTTGACCTCCGAGATGGCGCCGGTGGCCAGGTCCTCGAAGGCCTGGGGGAAGTCCTCCATGCCGACGGTGGGTCCGATCAGGGTTGCCGGATCGAGGCTGCCGTCGGTGAGCCTCTGGGCGGTCTCGATGAAGGTGGCGTCGGAGTAGCAGTAAGAACCCACCACGATCCGTTCTCCCACCACGACCGAGAAGAGCGGGACGGTCACCTGGGGCATCCCCAGGCCGACGATGCACACCACCCCTCCCTTGGGGACCGCGTCGAGCGCGGCTCCGACGGTGGCCGAGATGGCCACCGCGTCCATCGCCCGGTCGAAGGGAGCCTCGGCCTGGACCCCGTCGGGATGCAGGGTGGGAAAGCCCGCCGCTTCGGCTATCTCCCGTCGCCGGGGATGGGGTTCGGAGATCACTATCTCGCCTACACCCAGCGAGCGGATGGCATGGGCTGTGACCTGTCCGATCATTCCTCCGCCCACCACCAGCACCCGGTCCTCGGGTTTGGCGCCGAGTTGATTGGCGGCATGAAGCCCTACGGCCATGGGCTCGATGACTGCTCCCTGCTCGGGGGTGAGATCGGGGATGGGGACCACCCGGCGGGCGCCTATGGTCAGGTAGTCGGCGAAGGCCCCGGCGATGTGGGGGGTCACCCCCACCACCTCCAGCAGCTCGCAGCGGCTCTCGATGGCGTGGCCGCAAGCTCCGTCGCAGGGCAGGGCGGGATTGAATGTGACGTGCGTGCCGGGAGGTGGGCCGGACACGCCCTCTCCCAGCGCGTCGATCCACCCGCTGGCCTCGTGTCCCATCACCATCCCGGCCACTCTCCGGCCCGATTCGCCGGTGTAGCCGTGCAGGTCGCTGCCGCACAGGCCCACCCTGGCGACCCGGATGCGGACCTCGCCCCGGCCGGGTTCGGGTATGGCAACCTGTTCGACGGTGAACCGCCGCTCGGGAGGCTGTTCGGGACCGTGAAACAGCAGAGAACGCATCTCGCTCATTTGAGGTGTATCTTATCCCTTCGGGCCCATCGCGCCGGGGATGGGCTTCGGCCGTCCGGGAGGGGACCGGGCTGGCCGGAGCGGGAAGAGTCGGGGGTAAAGTGAGGGGCCATGCGTTTAGTGACCTTCAAACAAGCCGGGACTACCAGGATCGGCGCCCAGACCGACGATGGCGTGGTGGACCTCAGCCAGGCCGATACGGGACTGCCCACCGAGATGGTGGCGCTGCTGGCCGGGGGGCCGCAGGCCCTGGAAAGGGCCGCCGAGGCCGTGGCGGGCTTTACCGGCGCCAGGTTGGCCGGGGACGAGGTCGGGCTTCTGGCGCCGATCCTCGATCCTCCCAAGATGTTCGGGATCGGCGAGAACTACGCCGCCCATGCCCGGGAGACTGGCAACGAGCCTCCCGATAACGTGATCGTGTTCGCCAAGTACACGACCACCATCATCGGACCGGAGGCGCCGATCGTGCTGCCCAGGATCAGCCGGAAGGTTGACTACGAGGCCGAACTCGGGGTGGTCATCGGCGCGCCCGGACGGGACATCCCACCCGAACGCGCTTTCGAGCACGTCGTCGGGTACCTTCCCTTCCACGACGTCTCGGCGCGGGACTACCAGATGCGCACTTCCCAGTGGACCCTCGGCAAGAACTTCGACACCTTCTCGCCGATGGGCCCGGCCCTGGTCACCGCCGACGAGGTCCCCGACCCCCACGACCTTGGCATCCGCTGCCGGGTTAGCGGGGAGACCCTCCAAGAGGCCAACACCCGGGACATGATCTACGACATCCCCACGCTCATCGCCGAGCTGAGTTCGGTGATGACGCTCGAGACCGGTGATGTGATCGCCACCGGCACCCCGCCGGGGGTGGGGATGGCCCGCACGCCTCCCCGGTGGTTGCGGCCCGGAGACGTGGTAGAGGTGGATATCGACGGGCTGGGCGTGCTCCGCAACCCGGTGGTGGCCGAGGACTGACAACCCACGAGTAAACCTGGTGCGAGCCGAAGCTTCGGGGACCGGCAGGGAATAGGAGACCAGATGACCCTTAGGGTCGGGCTGATCGGATACGGCAGGATCGGCGCCATGCACGCCAGTCTGCTCTCCCGGTTCGTGGCCGGGGCGGAGTTGGTGGCGCTCTACGAACCGGTTCCCGAAGCCGCTCATCGGGCGGAGGCGGAGACGGGCGTGAGGACCGTTGACGATGCAGCCGCCCTATTTGGATCGGGAATAGACGCGGTGGCGATCTGTTCCTCCACCCCCACCCATCCCCGCTACATCAGGATGGCTGCGGAGGCGGGGATCGCCGCCTTCTGCGAGAAGCCGATCTCCCTGGACCTGGCCGAGGCGGCCGACGCGGTGGAGGCGGCCGAGTCCGCCGGGATCCCGTTGGTCCTGGGCTTCAACCGCCGTCTCGACCCCGGGCACCGGGCGGTGCGGGACGGGGTGGCCGGCGGCGAGATCGGGACCCCCTGGCAGGCGCTGATCATAAGCCGCGATCCGGAGCCTCCCCCCGCCGACTACCTGCCTGTGTCGGGGGGCCTGTTCCGGGACATGTCCATCCATGACTTGGATATGGCCCGCTACCTGCTGGGGGAGGAGGTGGTGGAAGTCAATGTCACGGCCACCAGCCTGGCCATCCCGGAGGCGGCGGCCCTGGGTGACGTGGATCTGGCGTTCATCTCCCTCCGCTATGAGAGCGGCGCCATGGGCCTGATCGTGAACAGCCGGGCTGCGGCATACGGGTACGAGCAACGTGTCGAGGTCAACGGATCGAAGGGACAGCTTTCGTCGGTGGATCCCCCCCTGCGTCACACCCGCCTGGCGACCGCCAGCGGGTTCTCCACGCCGGCACTTCACCACTTTTTCATCGAGCGCTACCAGGAGTCCTACCTGTAGCAGTGGCAGGAATTCCTGGCCCTGATCCGGGGAGAGGAGTCGTCAGCCGCCACCGGCCGCGACGGCTACGCGGCCCTGGCCCTCGCCGAAGCCGCCCAGCAGTCCCACGACACCGGCCGCCCCGTGAAGGTCGACAACCCT
>JAAXHN010000038.1 GCA_012270885.1 Acidimicrobiia bacterium
TGTAACCCACCTCTGTGGGAACGACAGCTAGAGGTTGCCATGTCGCTTCGCTCCTCGCAATAAAAATTTGGGTACGTAATGCTGAGATTAGCATGAGTATTATTCGAAGTAAAGACTCGCCGCAAATCGGTACGTCATGGTGGAGCTGGGGAGAATTGAACTCCCGTCCGTCGGGCGGACACCGGGCTTGCTACGACCATTCCCGAGTCTGCGGCTTGCGGCTGCCGCCACGCCGGGTCGTGCGGATCCGAGGATCCGGCCGCCGGATCTTTCTCCGGTGCCAGCGGTCTTTGCCGGCTGTCAGCGGGTCTCTCCCCGCCGTCCACCGCTGCTTCTGGTGCCAGGCTGCAGCGGTCCGGCCCCGCGTGCCATTGCTGGTCGCGATGATTCTCGTCGCTAGATGTCAGTTCGCGTGAGGTTGTTGGCGCGTGATGCGGGTGGTCCGCCGACGGCGGCGTGGTGTCGGTGACAGTTGTAGTCGTGGATCCAGCGTTGGAGGCGGATGCGCCGCTCGGACTCGGACCGGAACCTGAAGTTGTAGAGGAACTCATCGGTGAGGATGCGGTTGAAGCGCTCTGCCTACCGTCTTGATGTCGAAGTGTACCAACTCGCCCGGCGAGCTGCGCTCATAGCGGCGTACCGGCCGCCCCGTCGGCGGTCGATCCACAACAGCCGGTTCAGCCCTTTTCAACCGGTAGAGCATCCTCAGCAGGCACACATAGACAGTGGCCACCGCTAAAGCATCATCGATCTTGGTGCACATGTCGGTGACCCGCATCTCCAAAGTGGGGTAGATGCTGCTGGGTCTGATGTCCCACCACACCTCACTGGGGCTTTGGATGACTCCCGCCCCGATCAGGACGTCGAGGTGCCGCTTATAGGCGCTCCAGCTCTCGAACAACTCCGGGTGGCGAGTGCGCGGCATCCCGTGGCCGACATAGAGGCGGAAACACTTCAACCCGGTGTCATTTCCTCCCCAAAAAGGAGAAGAGGTACTCAAGGCCAGCAGATGGGCAAGAAAATAGGAGACCTGGCCCATCAGGTCGATCCGCAAATCACGATCCTCTATGCCCACATGGACATGCATTCCACAAATCACCATCCGGCGGGCCAGGGACTGGACTCTCCCTTCCAGCATCAGGTAGCGCTCTCCAATCGATACTTTCTGTTGCCACCACTGTGCAAAGGGATGCGTGGAGGCGGCAATCACTTCCATCCCGTACTCCCGGGCCACGCCGATCACGGTTCTCCGCAGATACCGCAGATCCTGACCCAAGGCGTCGATAGAGGAGTAAGGTCTGGTACTCACTTCGATCTGGGAGCGCAACAACTCGTGTGTCACTCGGTCTCCCAATAGTTCCTGGCACCTGTCGAACAAATCGGGATCCGGATCGGTAACCAGGTTTCTCGTTTGAGGATCGATCAACATGTACTCTTCTTCGATCCCCACCGTGAACGACGGCCTATCCATCCCGCCGCTCCTTTCTCAACGGTGTTTTGCTGGGGAAAAGGATATTCACCGATGTCACTTTGGACCCCCTGAGAGCGACTTGGTTTCTTCCCACACCCGCAAGGCCACCTAGCCAAGCCGCCTAGGTCAGGTTGGCGGCTGTGTTGGCGGCGAGCATGTCCACCACCTGCACCAAGGCCTCCTGATCGGTGGCGCCACTGTTGAGCGCCCGACGGAAGGTCCACAATTGCTGCTCTGCGGAAGTGCCGTCCATCACTATCCGCCGCACATGCTGCAACTCGCTAACGCACCCTTTCTCCTCGGCGTCAGGCATCAACAGCGCGATCATCTCCTCGACCAACTCAGAGAAGGGCACCAGGCGTCTGAGTCCGAAGTCCAACAGGGATCCGGTCGAGCCGTACCGCTGGGCTCGCCAGACGTTTTCGTCCAAGAGGAACGTGGCATAGGAGCGCCACTTCTGGTTGTCGGTTCTAAGGCGGAACAGCATGCTGAGCAAGCACACATATACCGCCGCCACCGCGATAGCGTCCTCGATCTTGGTGCAGACATCTGTGATGCGCATCTCCAGGGTGGGATACCGGGCACTGGGACGAACATCCCACCACACTTTGGAGGCGTCTTCGATGATCCCGGCTCCCACCAGCACATCGACATGGCGATGATACGCACTCCAACTTTCGAAAGGCTCAGGAAGACCGGTGCGGGGGAGGCTGCGGAATACATTGAGCCGATAGCTCTTCAACCCGGTGTCGTTTCCTCCCCAAAATGGCGAAGAGGTGCTCAAGGCCAGCAGATGGGCAAGAAAATAGGTGATCTGTCCCATCAGGTCGATCCGCATTTCCGGGTCCTCAATGCCCACATGGACATGCATGCCCCCGGTTACCATTCGGCGAGCCACGGCTTGCATATCCCCGGCCAGCATCAGATACCGTTCGTCCGGCACCACCTGCTGCTTCCACCACTGGGCGAAAGGGTGGGTGGATGAGGCAATCACCGCCATCCCGTATTCCCCGGCGGTATCAACCACCGTCTTGCGCAGACGGCGAAGATCATCACCCAGATCCTGCAGAGAGGCAAAGGGGCTGGTGCTCACCTCGATCTGGGAGCGCAACAACTCGTGGGTGACCCGTTCTCCCAACAGTTCCTTGCACCTGTCGAACATCGCCGGGTCGGGATCGGAGATGAGGTCCCTGGTCACAGGATCGACCAACATGTATTCCTCTTCGATTCCCAGGGTGAAAGAAGGTCTTTGCAGGGTCATTTGCCTCCCCTAGATCGACACTGCTATTGAGGATATCCGTTCTATCCGGTCCTCGGGATGAACATAATGCTTTCGGATCCTTACATGTATTCAAGCCGTCCTGCGGGGCCTCATCGGGTCAGGCTTTAGAATCTCGGGCGTGATCCCTTATATCGACAAAGCTGCTATGGCCAGACTGGCGCCCTATGGACAACTGGCCGAGCATCTTTTCCGAAGTCACCTCGACCCCAAAGCCCATATCCGCAGGGTGGTGTATTCACCACCGGGGGACGAGCGGGTCTTCTTGGGTCTTCCCGCTTGGCAACCGGGAGAGTCGCTGGGAGTGAAACTCGTCACTGTCTTTCCGGAGAACCCCGCAGCGAGGGGAATGCCTTCCGTGCAAGCGGTGTACGTGCTGTTCGACGGAACCGACGGACGACCCCTGGCAATCATGGACGGTACCGAACTCACCTATCGAAAGACCTCGGCCGACTCGGCGCTGGGTTCCCGGCTGCTGTCCAGACCGGATAGCCGCACTCTGCTGATGGTGGGCGCCGGCGGACTGGCTCCTCACTTGATCGCCGCTCACCGGGAGGTCCGGCCTTCCCTCGGTCGGGTGCTGATTTGGAACCGCACCCGACCGAAGGCTGCCAAGCTGGCCGCTGCCCTAGGTGCGGAAGTCGCCGATGACCTGCAGGAGGCAATCCGTTCGGCTGACATCATCTCCACCGCCACCATGGCGCCGGAGCCGCTGATCTCGGGAGAGTTGCTTCGCCCCGGTACACATCTGGATCTGGTGGGCGCTTTCCTACCACATTGCCGGGAGGTGGACGATGAGGTGATCCGACGGGCGACCATCTTCGTGGACTCCCGGGACGCGGCGGTTCACGAGTGCGGGGATCTGGTGATTCCACTCGAATCCGGTTTGATCACCGAAGACGACATCGGGGCCGACCTCTTCCAACTGTGCCGGGGAGATCACCCCGGCCGTCAGAATGAGAGTCAGATAACCCTATTCGAAAACGGCGGAGGTGGCCATCTGGATCTCATGACCGCCACTTTCATCCGCCAACAGAACGGGTGAGATCTGATCCACTTCCTTCACCAAGCCACAAGTCTCTCCAAGAGGCGGCCTGACGACATGCATCATTGCCAATCAGTCCCTGAAAAACCAAGGCCGGGTTGGTGGCTCATGTTCATAGGAGTGTTCGCCCTCTTTGGAGATTGACTGCAGATCTTCATCGCTGAACAGCCTTTGGATGCCGCTCTGCTCTTCCTCCTTGATCTGACGCGATCTCCGGGCCTCCTCCCTCATCTTAGGGAACTCCTCTGCGGCCATACGATATAGATAGCGCATGATTCTGTCTCCAGCCGGATGATCTGTGGCAAATACCATGTGGTAGATCACTCTCCCGCGTTCGTTCCCAATCGCAAGGGCATGGGTTCTTTGGTAACCGAGTTCGTTCTCGAGTCGCCATCGCATGAGGTTGAGATACTCAAATTGTGCCTGTTCAGGGGTGAGTTCATCTTGCAGACGACTCACATAGATGTGGCGCCATTGATCTGTGCCGTACATCTTGGTTATCCGCTCAGCGTCTCTCTCGCTTACAGAACGGCCTTGCGTAGGCAAGAGACGTACAAACATCGATGGTGAGAACAATAAGAACAACTCGACTTTGTAGGGCCGTCCTGCTTTGAAATCCGCCAGAGTTTCTATGGTTCTCCACTCGGCTTCCAGGGTGTTCTGATCCAAGAAGGCAAAAGTTGGTGCCCACCCAAAACGACGTAGTTTCCGTAACTCCAGTGGGATCGTCTCATTGCAGTCGCCAGCAATGACCTTGAAGTCGCGATTTGCAAAATCCCTCCGCAGAACCTCTTCGAGGCGGATGGCTATGTGTTCTTTCTCGAAGAATCGCAGCCTCGTGAGTGGAGGATCATCTATCGTAAGAGCGATTCTGGCCGAGCCTTCGATGTCTTCCCCGGTCAGGCGGTCGAAGTTGTGTGGTTCCCCAGCGAACGCATCGATGTAAACCCTCTCATCCGCACTCTTGCTTGCAGTAGTGAAGGCTTCAAGATAACGACGCAGGATATCGAGTTTCCCCCGGGTCCAGAAACCCCACGGGCGACCTGCTCGCCTCCCGCTATCTGGCGGCATCAACATCAGGCATCTCGTCGTGGAAGGCACCATCCAGTTCTCTTCCACCGGCTTTGGGGGTGCGTCCTCCCCACTGTTTGAAAAAGAAAGGCACCCCCTCAAACCGACACTGGTCGCGAAGGTCTCTCACCCACGCTTTCTGCATAGGGCGATAGCCGGGACCACTCTCCCCACCCGCTATCAACCAGTGGATGCCTGACAAGTCGAGATTCGGCAATGGTCCAAGCAGAGGTTCAGCACTGAGGAACCGCACTGAGGCACCTACGGTTCGCAGGTGATCCAGCCGGAAGGCGTAACGCATATTTTCCACACTCACCCCCATCCACACATTGGGTGGCCATACGAGGTCCTCGGCCAATAAGGACAGGCGCTTGGAGCGCTTGGTGAGGATCTGATAAGTGTGCCGCGGTGTCTCGGACATCACCTCGAAAACTCGACGTATGAAATCCAATGGCACATCAGGATGAAACAGATCGCTCATCGAGTTGACGAAAACGAGCTTGGGCACCTTCCATCCGTAGGGTATGTCGAGCGTCCGTTCGTGGAGCGTTAGAGCGAAGCCCGGACCGCTGGTTCTTGGGGAACCATCGTTCTGGTATTTGGGCTGCCCCATAGACCGCAGGCGAGCCGCCATGGTCAGCGCGTAGCAGTTGTCGCAGCCTGGGGATGTCTTGTCGCAACCCGTCGTTGGGTTCCAGGTTGTCTCCGTCCACTCGATGCCTGATTTAGCCATGCCCGCCCTTCTGTTGGTTTGGAGAGTTCCACCTTTTTCCAGGGTATTTGATAGGTGTGACAAGACACCACGACCCGTTAGCAAAGCAACTCAGAGCACAGCCATCCAGCACACTACGCCAACGTCCTCTTCGGTTATGGGTTTCAGGCGAGGAACGGGTTCCACGGGACGGAGACCGTAGGACTTGACCACATTCACGATGCGGACAGCTGCTTGACTGGGCGAGACGCCTCCTCCTACAGTGTCCCTTTTGATCCTATTTAATGCAGTACGTATCGGATTCGGCCTTCCGACCTGTAGCGCCCGGGCCACCTCTTCGGCTCCCGGGGGAAGTGGCACCGCGGGATCGCGAAGCACACTCAAGGCCCAGGCTTGAGCAGGACCTATCTGACCCTCGGTTGGTGACTCGGCCATTCGATTGTGCTTGTCCACGATGTCGGCAACAGCGTGTCCCCAGGCCGATTCCAGGTCGACTTCCGGGTGCTCCGCCCCGGGAGCGGGACCAGGATTGATCCGGCGAAGTATCGGAGCCTCCTCTGAAGTGACAGACTTGGATGTCACATAACGCCAGTAGCGCTCACCAGACCGTGTACGGCAGGCGAAGAACACCCCTTTAGCGCCTTGAGACGGCACACCGGAGCCTTGTCGAAAAGCGGCACCAATTCCCCATGGCAAATCTCGCAATCGATCGAGCTCCCCTTCCTCCAAAGCCCGGCGTAACTCTTCTCGCAGTTCCTCACCGCTAAAAGCCTGTAACTCGTCGGCAGGATCGGTTTCATCCAGAAGGGAGACGTCACCCTCGGTCAGTC
The DNA here is from genome assembly GCA_012270885.1 of Acidimicrobiia bacterium. Lineage (GTDB taxonomy): Bacteria > Actinomycetota > Acidimicrobiia > Spongiisociales > ZC4RG35 > Bin76. Next base: position 6,409 of record JAAXHN010000038.1, read on the forward strand.
GCTTGGCGAAGGTTCGGAATGTGCGTTCCCTCCCTTCGATCACCTCCGACTCCATCCCATAAGTTTGGGCAGCAACCATCTTGCGCTGAATCGCTTCTTCCAATCTGAGTATCTCTTCGAGACTCCCCCCTACCGCAAGCATGGTGGTCAAGAAAACTTCCTCATGCGGGCTGAGCAGCCGGATGACCCTTCCGTTGCGTTGCACGACCCGCTGGGGATTCCAAGGCATGTCGTAGCTGATCACCGCGCCTGCTTGCTGGAGGTTCTGGCCCTCCGAGAGAACATCATTGCTCAACAGCAAATCGACTTCGCCTTCAGGAGGGGTGTAGTCGGAGGCCACCACTGTCTTAGGACAGAATCGAGAGAGGAGGGCGGTCCGCTGATCGGGGTCTGTCTCTTCACCCACCACCGTGACCCGCTCTCTGCCACCTACTCTCGGCGGCAGATGGAAATCGAGATAGCGGATGGTGTCAACGAAAGTTGCGAAAACTACCACCTTCTGCGATGGTGACTCCTCAACCAACCTCATCAACAGGGAAAGTTTGGGATCCTCCGCCGGATCGATTACGGCAAGCTTTGCTTGAATCTCTTGCAACAGCGTCCGATCACGAGCTACGTCCTTACGATAAGACGGCAGAAGAACTTCAGTAGATAGCTGTTCCTCGTCTTCTAGGGTCTCGGCCAGCCACTCGGCCATTCCCACTTCGTCGATGCCCATCTTCACTGCTTCTAACAGGGATTCCCCGGTGGGCACAATTCCCTGGTCCCAGGCGTGAAGAAAGGCGTCGTGTGCCGTCAGCAACCTCTGAACCGACTTCAAGCAAGCCTCCCAGCACGACTCGAAGCGTTTCAGAATGCTTGATCGTAAGAGTCCCGCCAAGGTCGCTTCACTGACCGACTCCTCTTCTCCCAGACGGTAAGCACTGGGACGATAACGGGCCATGGTGAGATCGTTGATGGCGCTGGTGATGGCACCCACTAACCCGGGGTACGCTGCATCCAAGTCGTAGCGCTCGGTTCTCAAGTGGGGTTCGGGAAACCGCACCGGAGTGCCGTCGGAGAAAGTGGCTCTGGGATACCGCTCTTCGATGAAGCGTCGATCGCGGCGGACGCTCACCATATCAGCCAGAGGGAACAGGATGTCCGGATTGAGATTCTCGGGATCCCTTTCATTGGCGCCAGCCCTCAAGAACAGTGATCGCAGTGACCTTATGTTGTGCTCAGTGAAGGCGCGATCGTGGCGGGCAAAGCTCATCACCAGGTGATACATGTCCCACAGGCCATTGTTGATGGGGGTGGCGGTCAAGAGCACCAGATCTTTCTGTGCTCCTCCCAACATCTGGGACAAAGCGCGATACCAAGTGGTATCAGGGGAGCGGAGGGCGTGGCCTTCGTCGAAGATCACCAGGCGGTATACGTCCTTTTGGTTGTGGAGTCTCCGCTTTCCGCCTTCGCTTGTGAGCTGTTCCTCGGTTGCGAACTTCTGGTAGCTGATCACTTCCGCGGGGAGACGGGTCTGGCTGATCCGCTTCCGCCAATATTCGACCAACTGAGCAGGAGCCACCACCAAAGCATGATGGCCTCTCCTCAAGGCATATTCTTCGATGAAGGCGAGACCGATCTCGGTCTTCCCCGTTCCTACGCCATCAGCGTAGATGACCCCGTGGTGACGCTCAACAATCCGTAGGGCGCGGTTGAACCCATCCCGTTGAAAAGGCGCCAGTTGGACCGATTGGGGAACAATGTCCTCCGCAGGGCCGAATTCATCTTCATACAACTCCAGAAGAGCCCGTAGGTAGACCGTCTGGGGGTCTACCAATCCAGGATCAGGGAACAGCAGCTCCATGAGTTCCGACTTGTAATCGAGGGACTGATCCCATAAGTCATCGAACCAACCAATGGCCCTTCCTGCTACCGGTGGGTTGTAATCCACCAAACCGAGTTCCAGGTTATTGAACATCCCCCCGCCGGTGAGATTGGCGGAGGTCACCAACGCGGCGCGTGAATCGGCCTGGTCACCGAACAAATACGCTTTGCCATGCAGGAACTGTTCGGTGTAGCGCCGCACTTCCACCTCGGATTTGTCAAGCCACTCCTGCAACGCGTACAGCCGGCGGGCCGCCCTGCTGGGTGGAAAGCGAGCCAGATTCCGATCATCTGTCAAGGCCAGCCGAGCCGTCTCGAACCTACTGAAGGGTAACTCGCCGCTCAAGCCAGGGGCGGGAGCCGCCCCGAGCAATAGTCGAACCCGGCGACCTCCGGAAGTGGCGACTGCCAAATGGTGAAGACCCCGCAGGTTGACATACCCGGTGGCCACCGACATCTGATGGCGGTTCTCGATGTCTCCCACCAAATAAGAGAGCCCCTCACCGTGGGTGGTGAACTTCCCTCGGTTATCGAGAAGGGACGGGCGACCCTCCACTCAGCTGAGCTCCTCTAGTCGAGCTGCTAGAGCTGAGCGATAGTCAACAGACACTGCATCAGTGGTGAAATCCTCGAACATCACCTGCAAATCGGCCGAGGTCAGCTTCCAGGACCGAGCCACCCGAGCGTCGATCTCGAGGCGCAGTCGCTCCGCTTCCCCGGGATCGAGCGGCCCCCATTCCACCCCGACCGCCGCGGCGAAGCCGGAAAAGCGTTCATCCACGGCTGACAAACGAGCCGCGGCCTCGGCTATGGCGTCGTAGTCCTGATTTGTGAGCATTGGCACTATAAGCCCTTCCAAAATAAAGAAACTTACATGCATTTCCACGAATCGTCGGGCTTGCCAGTCAAAAGGCAGACTGTTCAAGAGGCCGAGAGCCACTGACTGGGTCCGTGGATCACCGTTCACGAATGTCAGATACGGCGCAGTATTGGTAAGAAACAGTCCTGGAGGCAATAGGCAGGCAAGCACGGTTCGGGAGTTCGTTCTATTAGTGGCGTCGCGAAAGGCAACCCGTGCTCTGCCTAACTCTACGAGTACCGCCCTCCGACGATCTTTCAGTGACACTTTCTTGGTCACAAGAGACGTACTGCCTGGCCGAGGCTTCCGTACTTTCTTCCACACCTCTTCAGATTCGGGGCAGATCCTCGCTTCAGAGCCATGGGGATCGTATTGATCGAAGCTCTCTCCCTTCCAGAGGGGACGACTATCCATCTTCCCTCCCATGGTCGCCCACAGTTGTCGATCCAGAGTTTCGTCCAACTCCCTCGAGGCGAAAGTCCCTCCAGAGCCTGCGGTCATTGGTCTCGTGGAGATCCGTTCCGGCGAAGATGTAGCTCTCTCTCTCTCTATGCCAAGCGGGAAGTAAGTCCCAACCCGCAGTTTGGTGAGCAGATCTGCTTCTCTTTGCGACCGGAGTAATGGGGGAGCCAGCCGAGGACCGAAGGCCTGCCGCCCGATTTGGATGCCCGGTGATTCCGATTGCTTCCTCCACTCTTCAGCCGAGGTCGCCGTTCCCGCCACCTCAAGTCGATGATCCTCTGGGGGCTCACGATGTTCCGCTACTACGAGGGCCACGGTGTATTGGGGATGAGTGTCGAAGACCCATCTTTTGCGGTTCAAGAGAAAGTCCACCCGTCGGGTTGTGACCCTAGTAAGAAGCCATCGCCTGAAGCCCTCTGATCCCTTGTTGATGAAGGCAGTGCGGGGAAGCACTACGCCTATCGTCCCTTCCTTCCGTACCAAGACCCGATAGCGCTGGCAGAAATACTTGTAGAGATCCGGATCGCCGGACATTGGCTCATATTCACCTGAAGCGAGGCTGGCCCTTGCTATCTTCGCCTTCTCCTGCGCTCGACTGAGTTGCGATGGCAACTCGGGTCTTCGCGAAAGCAGTCGTTGAATCTCCACCTCGCGGTCTAACTCAGACAGACTGTTGATCCCTGGTCTAAACCGCCCGTAGAAAGCCAGCTCCTCAACTGTCACCTCCTCCCAAGGAGGGTTGCCAACCACTACATCGAAACCCGGCTGCTCCGCCGAGAAGACACGTGGAAATGCGAGAGGCCAATGTAAGAAAGAGTGCTCCTGCGCCAGCTGTGCAGCTTTTTCCACAAGTTGTCGACGTTTGCTGTTCAGTCTCCCTTCAATCAGATCTGTGGGATACGATTCCGCCTCAACCCGTGCTCCATCGAGACCAAATCCCTCGGCGGTCCACAAGTCGAAAAGTCTCTTCAATCCCTCGGTGGCTGAATAGGCTTCGGCGTCTGCAACAACGCTGGCCTGGTACTCCTCGGGCGTTCGGTCCTCAATCTGTGCTAACCGGGATGCCGCCCTCGTTGCCTTCTCCATGGCATCACGAAGCTGATCATCCCAGAACGACCCTTGTCGACGGATTAAAGCAGGATCAGCCACTCCAACCAGGGAGTTGCCAACTACGACATTGCGCTTTAGGTAGGAAAGAGACAACCCCGGCACGAAGGATGCCAGCCATAGCGAGATCGAGGCTATTTCCGCTCCCATCGGGCTGATGTCCACCCCGAAAACGCAATGCTTGAGAAGCAGTCGGCGCAAAAGAGCCACATCATCGATGGCGACTCCGGGCATCGCCCCGGCTCGTAGTCTGTCTAACGCCTCGGTGATGCCTGGCAGGGGTTTATCTGCCAGGAAACGAACCGTCTCTTCCGCCAGACCATCCACCACCTGCACCAGAAAGTGGGCGCTCCCACAGGCTGGGTCGACCACAGAGAACCTGAATAATTCCCGCGCCGCTTCCATCGGATTGTCCTTAGCCTGAAGTTGCACCTTTATCAAGTGACTCCTAAAGGCGGGCAACACCGCACCCTTCACCAGGTGATGAACCAGTTCCGCCGGGGTGTAATAAACGCCCCCCGCCTTCCGTCCTCCCTCATCGGTTTGCCATAGGAGCGAGCCGGATTGCACCTCGGCATCCGAGTCAGCCGGGGCGTACCGGTCCGTCCTCGGATCATACCTGAGGGGACGATCTGCTACAGACAACCGCAGGCTCAACAACGACTCATAGATATAGCCCAGGTGACCGATCTCCAAGGTGGAGAAGTCCACGCCGCCTCCTGTTTGTGAGTCCCTTCCTACCGCAATCAATACTTCGGCGAAGTCAGGATCGCCGATCTCCAATCGCTCCAGCAGTTCAGCGCCTTCGAAACCCTCCTCTGCGAACAACGAGCCATTGTAGGCGGGCACTTCCCAAGCCGGGTTGCCGGAACGCATGGATTTGGTCAGAATCACGAACCGCGACCACAGAGCGGTGGAGCCAGCGCTTAATCTCGGCCGGGTCTCCGCAGCCTCTGTCACAAGAGATGTGAGCGAAGCCCTCTGATAGGCGCGGTTGGTGACGGGTAGAAACCCCGAACTCTCAGCGTAAAGCAGGAAAAGCAGTCGAAAGATCAAAGTTAAGGATGCCCTTTCCAGTTCCAAACGACTCTGGTCATCGTGGATTTCCCAGCCATTCGCCTTGGCCCACTCTCCGAGACCGCGCGCCAAAGCGGGCAGGGCACTTTGGCGAATTGTGTTGTCCAGCCGCTTGCGAAGAGTCACGCCAAAAGTGCGAGCTTCCTCTCGCAGACCTTGTAGACCGTCCGCCGCCAAATAAGAGGACGACAGCAAACCGAGGAAAGGACGACCCTCCGGCGCCAGCAGCGAAGTATCGATATCTATCCACTCTGCGGTTGCAGTGGCGGACGTGGCATCGAATAGTCGAAATCGTCCCTGATGAGCAAGGATGCCGTATGGCGCACCCGTTGCACGACAGTCTTGGACCAACACGCCTTCGGGAGGTCGCCCCTCCACGTCGAGGCGTGCGAACTCATTCGGGTCGGCTTTGGGGTGTACCACCGCAATGGGCTGTTGATTGTGGCGGAGGATGTAGCCTCGCTTCCCGCGGCGCTCCACACGGTATCCGAGTTGAGACAGAATGGTCCGCCAGTGGTCGGAATTGGTGACCCCCCTGATAGCAGTTTCAAGTTCTTCCCAGCGGCGGGCATTTCTTTGAAGCCTGTTGGTCAGAGTGTGGTCGGTGAGCAGGCCGTTGACCTGGACACCACGAATCCGAGAACCACTTGCATCGAGAATTCTTAGCTGTTCTGTGAGATAGCGGATTCCCTCCAGACCTCCTCGCCTGCAGGCCTCACGAAGACTGTTGATCGCATCACCGGCGCCTACAGAGCGAATCGGCCCGTCGGGCCGGGTGGGACCAAGGGCCAACACCGCTCCAAATCGGTTGGGATCATCCGCTATAACCAGATAAGAACTCGAGAGGCTCCCCCCACCTTCTCGCCAGCGAGCCCGCATCCCTCCCTCGTCCGAGTCGGCGACCACGGCTAATTCCAGCTGCAACTCATCAACCATGGCGGAACCAACCGCTTTTGCGTTTCCCCGTATCGAGCGAGCCAATCCGCGAGCCACCAGCGCCTCGAGCAAACCCCTAGCGCTGGTAACTACCTGTGACATTTCCTGACCTGCTCCCTGCCCACCTGACAAAATGCTAAGCACGCGCCCCGGTCGCTCCTGGCAGCCCGGTCAGAAATCAATGTGACGCCGCATGCGCCGCATCCAGGACCGGTTTGTCTGCGCGGTCCACCGTCCTGAAAGAGAGGAGCACCAAAGACTTTCATCCATGAAGGGGGAACCGAAATCAAACAGAAACTGCCAGTCTCCCAATTCAGCAACATGTTCACAGTATTGAAGATGAGAGCCAACCTGGTGAGAGCGAGATGTATATCGGCGTAGGTAGGCGACGGTGCTCCCCTTCGATCTTTGTGTGCCACATTCTGATCAGCAAACTCTCTCACCTTACGAACGACACTGGACTCCCCCGTTAGGACTACACAAATTTTATCCAAGGCAGTGATCGAAGGGGTTGGCTCTGGGCCGAAATGCTCATGGTAGAAGTCGTTCCACTCGATGTTCAGATAGGAGTCGTGGGGGTGGTTTCGACGATGCTCTGCCAGAAGGTCGCACCTATTTCCTATGGCGGGGTTTCTCTTGAGTCTGTCGATCACCCTCCACAGCGAGATGGCTCTGTGGTCTTTGTCGACCATTCGGCGGATAGCGATGATCTGTCTTTCTGCGTATAGACGGGCATAGTGGTTGAGGAAGGTGTGATCCGCTTCGGGGTATCTTCCTGCAAATTCGTCCCGGGTTTTGACAAATAGAGGCTTCGGGAGGTATGCATGATAGAGTTCCTTTTCAATCTGGTGAAGCATGCTTCGCAGGTCTTCCCGCAACTTCAGGATGTCGTCGGGAGGTGCCGCCATCGAGCCACCTCCATAGGTCCACCCCATGCCCGACGGCGGGAGGTCTCTGCCGCCTCTTGAACCCAACAGCCCTCCAGGTGGTCGTTCACCAGGCCCACCGCCTGCATGAAGGCATAGCAGGTCGTCGGTCCTACAAAGCTCCATCCCTGCCGGCGCAGATCTTTGGCCAAAGCCGTGGAAGCATCGGTGATGGCCGGAGGTGTCTCTCGGAGGAGCTTCGATTCGAAGTCCCCCCACAGCGCGAAGTAGAACGCCAGTGATCCGTACACAGCTGCCAGGTCCAAGGCGCGGGCGGCGTTGTTGATCGCAGAACGGATTTTTCCCCGGTGCCGGATTATCCCCGCGTTGGCCATCAGCCGTTCCACATCCGCCTCATCGAATTCCGCCACCTTCACCGGATCGAACCCGTCAAAGGCCGCTCGGAAATTCTCTCTCTTCCGAAGGATCGTAAGCCAGGACAGGCCCGCCTGAAAACCCTCCAGACAAATCTTCTCGAACAGCCGGTGGTCGGATGTCACGCCAAAGCCCCACTCCCGGTCGTGATAGCAACGGTATTCGGCAGGCGCATACCCCCACCAGCAGCGCCACATCCCGTCGGAACCCAAAGCGAGCAGGGCTGGATCCATCCGGGTTGGGTTCTCCGATGCCGGACTGGACGGGCTGCCGTTAGGCGACCACCGTCACGTGTATGGTGTGCCAGCCGGTGGCTCCATCGGGGGCGGGAGGAACGCGGAGTTCGGTCTGGGTGATCCCGTCACCGTCGGTGGCCCGCACCTGCAGCCTGTACCGGCCCGGGGCGGGATCCCAATCCACCTTCCATTGCCTCCACGAGTTGTCAGAGATTTCGCTGGACAACTCGGCCTCCATCCACTCTCCCTCGTCGATTCGCACCTCCACGCGGTCGACCCCACGGTGAGGGGCCCAGGCTACGCCTGCGATGGCCCTGGCGCGGGCTGCGATGCGCCCCTCCAGAGGAGTGTCGATCCGCGACTGTGTCTTCACCGGCGCCTCCTTGGCCCATCCCCTCGGTACCCAGTAGGCGTCAAACCCGTCCCAAGTGGTCAACTCCAACTCGGATAGCCACTTGGTGGCGGACACGTAGCCGTACAGCCCGGCCACCACCAACCGGACCGGAAACCCGTGCTCGATGGGGAGAGGCTCGTCGTTCATCCCCACCGCCACCAGGGCGTCCCGGCCGTCGTAGGGAATGCTTGAGGGGAAACCGACCGTGAAACCGTCCACCGAGCGTCCCACGATCTGCTCCGCTTGGGGAAGGAGACCGGCCTCGTCCAGGATCAGGCTGAGCGGCACCCCCAGCCACTTGGCGTGACCGACCAGTGAGCCTCCCACCTGGTTGGAGACACAGGACAGGGTCACGTACCGCTCCACCAACGGCCGGGTCAACAAATCATCGAAGTTGATCTCGTAGGGATTCTCCACCAGGCCGGTCACCTTCAGAGTCCATTCCTCCAGGTTCACCTGGGGCGGGGTGAGAGCGATATCGATCAAATAGAAGTCCTCGTTGGGGGTGATGATCGGACTGATCCCCGGAACTTCCAGAGAATGACCGGCGGGAAGCGGTGCTGCTCCTTCCACAGTCGGACCAGTTGTGGTAGCCGACTCGGCGGTGGTGGCGGTCTGGGCCTCCGCCGCCGAGGTCGATGGGCTTTCGGTGGTAGTGGCAGTAGTGGAAGGACTGATGGTTGCCGTAGTCTCGGTGGCCTGGGGGAGAACCACAGTCTCCCGGCCGGCCAATGCCTGCTTGGTTCGCTCCAACATGAACCGGCCGCCGGCCGCCATCGCCACTCCCACGCCGAGAATCGCTCCGGCTCCAACCAGGAACCTGCGCCGCGACACATCTCCGGGCGCCTCCATCTCTTCGACTGCTTCTGTGACCAGAGCCTGGTCTTCATCAGGGTCGAACACTGATACTGCCTCATCGGCGCCTCTGTCAGGCTCTGCTTCATCGGCGCCCCTGTCAGGTGCTTCGATCTGCCGGTAGAGGATTCTCAGAACCGCCTGCGCCGCTGCAACCGCCGCCGCCGCCGAGATGATGGAAATGAGCAAACCGACGCCCGGCTCCCTGTAGAGGGAAAAGGCTCCCAACAGACCGAATATACTGAACGCCCACAGGGCCACTTTCCAGCGATGGGCCGCCCAGATTCCGACCAGTGCCCCCAGCACTGCGGTCACTATCACCATTCCGATGATCAGCGCCAACTTGTCATAGATCCCGAACACCGCAATGGCGAAATCCTTGACCGGGGGAGGCACGTAGTCGATGGCCAGGCCCCCCACTGCTTCGATGAGAGAAATGGATGCCGGGGAAACTCCGGCTATAAGTTCACCGGTCGCCAGTGCCAGCACCCCCGCCAGTGCCCCGGCTATCCCATAGTAAAGAGCACGAGGTGAAGAAAAACGCATGATCCGAGAATACCTCTAGCTCGAGGACAAGACTCCGCTGGATTGGGGAAATCCCCGTCTCGAAGCAACAAACCGGCGGCGTTAACCGACTGGCGCCACTCCCGGGTCCGCTCCGGCGACTACTTCGTTTCCTGCTCTGCTAGACCAATCGCTCCAAGACCCCTCATACAGGCGCCCGGAGATCCCGGCGAGACGCAGCGCCAAGAGATTGTGACATGCAGTAACCCCGCTTCCACAATATGCGACAGGGGCGTCGGACTCCCCCACCCCCAACTCCCGGTAACGGCGTTGCAGCGACTCGGGAGGAAGGAACCTCCCCCCGGGTGTCAGGTTCTTCCCGAAAAAGGCGCTGCGAGCGGTTGGAATATGGCCGGCCCGGGGATCGACCGTCTCGTTCTCACCCCGGTATCGGTCCTCGGAGCGGGCGTCCAGTATGGGACGTCGACCCAGGAGTGAACGCACCTGATCGCCGTCGACCACTCCCCTCCATCCATCCGGCGGTGGGTAGCCGACCGGCGATGGTTGGGGAACCGCGGTGGTGAGTGGCAGGCCCGCCTCCACCCAGGCCTGGAATCCCCCATCCAGCACGAACACCGACCGATGCCCCAACGAGTCCAGCATCCACCACAGGCGGGCGGCTATGGCCCCTCCGGAGGCGTCGTAAGCCACAACCGTGTGATCGGGGCCGATGCCCATTCGCCCCAGAGTGCGACAGAACACGTCCACCGGAGGCAAGGGGTGACGACCCGGACCCTCCGTTCCGCTCAGGTCGGTGTCCAGATCGACGAAACGGGCGCTGGGCAGATGCCCCCGGTCATACTCCACCCGGCCCTGGTCCGGATCAACGAGGTACCACCGCACATCGCCGATCACGGTCCGCGGGTCCGAGAGCCGCCCGGCCAGTACCTCGGCAGCGATCAGGGCCATCGGATGATCCCTTCAGGTGCTGGTGTCGGTACAGCCGACCTCTCCATCGGAGCCTTCGGCGCCAGCCTCCGACGAGACAGGTCCAGCACTATCAGGATCTCCGGCCTCCTGCCCCTCCTTCTCCCGCAGGCGGCTCCGCAAATCGGCGCTCCACTCCAGGAGAATCCCGCTGATCGCCGAGACGGCGGAGGACGTGGTCTTCTTGACCTGTTGCTTGACCTGGGGATCCTTCAGAGTGTTACCGGCGCCCGACGCAATGTTGGTAATGGCCTCCCCCAAGGTGCGAAAGGCGTTTATGACGTCCTCCCGGGAAGGGCCTTCCGCGGCGCCCTCCTGGAAGCTGGAGCGAAAGGTGTCCCGGAGATCGTTTAGTTCTTCGCCCGCCTCCCGCCAGCCGGGTCCGTTCTTTTCCTCGAACATGTCATCTCCCCGGTCGGAACCTGGAACGCCCGGCCCCGGGGCCGCCTCGCCCTCTTGAGAGTCGGCTTGACCACTTCGAGGATCCTTCATAGCATCATCAGAATGTTCGTGCATCTGTTGGATGGTACATACGAACTGTTCCGCGCCTATTTCGGTTTTCCTTCCCGGATCTCGCCGGATGGTCTCGAGGTGGGCGCTGTTTACGGGTTGTTGAACACAACCCTCTCGCTCCTGCGGGATCCCGATTTGACTCACATCGCCGCGGCCACCGACACCGTAATCGAGAGCTACCGAAACAATCTGTACCACGGCTACAAGACCAGTGTGGGGGTACCCGAGGACCTCATGGCTCAGTTCGGCCTTGCGGAGCGGGCCTTCCGGGCCCTGGGAGTCACGGTGTGGGGGATGACCGAATTCGAAGCTGACGACGCCATGGCCAGCGGCGCCCACCGCTTCTCTTCGGAGGCGGAGACGGTGATCCTGGTGAGCCCGGACAAGGACCTGACCCAATGCGTCTCGGGCCAGCGGGTGGTCACCTTCGATCGCCGCAAGGGCCAGATGCTCGACGCGGATGGAGTGGTGGCCAAATTCGGGGTGGCGCCTGACTCAATCCCCGACTACCTGGCACTGGTGGGAGACTCCGCCGACGGCATCCCCGGCATCCCTGGTTGGGGCGCCAAGTCGTCGGCGACGGTGCTGGAACACTACCACCACCTGGAGTACATCCCTCCCGATCCCGGGGACTGGGAGGTGACGGTGAGAGGTGCGGCCCGCTTGGCCAAGAACCTGTGCGAACACCAGGACGACGTCCTGCTGTTCAGGGAGTTAACCACCCTCCGGCGGGATGCTCCCATTTCCCGGACCTTGGAGGAAATCCGCTGGCGAGGCGTCAATCGGATCGAATACCAGACACTCTGCTCAGAACTCGGTTTCCGCAATCCCCCCGCGGTGCATCGCTGGGCCCCCGACCGGGCTTGATCAATCGCCGGTGAACCGGGGAGGCCGCCGCTCCATGAAGGCGGCCATAGCCTCACTTAAGTCATTCGACTCCAGGAAGGCAGTGTTCCAGAGGGCCACATAGTCCAGGGCTTCCGTCACCGACCTCCCCTCCTCGGCCGAGAGCACCGATTTGGCGCCCTGCACTGCCAGAGGAGAGTTGGAGGCGATCTGGCTCGCCCAGGCCCGGGCGCCCTCCATCAGCGCTTCGGGGTCCGCGTAGACCTGGTTGACCAGCCCCATCTGCTCCGCGCGGGCCGCGTCTACATCCTTTCCGGTGTAGACCAGTTCCGCCACATGGCCCGCCGACACCACCCTGGGGAGCCGCTCCAGGGTACCCATGTCGGCCACCATCGCCATGCGGGTCTCCCGAACCGAGAAGACCGCGTCGGAAGCGGCCAGTCGGATGTCGCAAGCGGTGACGAGATCCATTCCCGCCCCGATACACCACCCGTGAACGGCGGCGATAACAGGGACGGGGGAACGCTCCATAGCGCTGAAGGTCCGCTGGAGTTCCTTGAGACGGCGATACAAAGCCCTCCTGACCGCCACCGGAGACTCCCCGCGGAGCACCAGGTCGCCAAGCATGTTCAAGTCGATTCCGACTGTGAACGCCCGACCCCGGCCCGCCACCACTATCACCCTCACCTCGGGATCGACGCCCAGCTCCTCCACCGCCCTGGGCAGATCCTCCCACAGGTCGGGAGAGAAGGCGTTCATCTTGTCGGGACGGTTGAGCCACAGCCACCCGATGTGCCCCTCAGTCTCGATCTGGATATGTCTGTAGCTCACACTCCTAGAGAATAAGGCAATAGCGGACGGTAGCCTTCCAAGCGTCTATGCCCGTCCTGCCCACCAAGGTCGACCGGCTGTCCCCGGAGTTTCAGGCCAACCGGGAGTCTATGGTTGCCACGCTTGCCGGGTTCGAGGAGTTGATGGCCCGAGCCCGGGAAGGGGGTGGACCCAAATACGTGGCGCGCCATCTGGCCAGAGGAAAACTCCTGGCCCGCCAGCGGATCGAATTGCTGGTGGATCGGGACTCCCCCTTCCTGGAGCTTTCCACCCTGGCCTGCTGGGGTACCGAGAAGACCCTGGGTGGGAATCTCATCACCGGAATAGGGGTGGTGGAGGGGGTGGAGTGTGTCATCTCCGCCAACGACCCTACCAGCCAGGCAGGCTCCATCCACAGGATCGGAGCTCTCAAGGGTCTGCGGGCCCAGGACATCGCCACGGCCAACCGCCTCCCCCTGATCAACCTGGTGGAGTCCGGCGGCGCTGTCCTTCCCGAGCAGGCCGAGGTCTTCGTGATGGCCGGGGCGACTTTCCGCAACCTGACCCAGCTTTCTCAACTGGGCATCCCAACCATGGCGCTGGTGTTCGGGAACTCCACGGCGGGCGGGGCCTACCTGCCGGGAATGGCCGACTACGCGGTGATGGTGAAGGAGCGGGCCAAGGTGTTTCTGGGCGGCCCGCCCCTGGTGAAGATGGCCACCGGCGAGGAATCCACCGACGAGGAACTGGGAGGGGCGGAGATGCACTCCAAAGTCTCGGGACTGTCCGACTATTTCGCGGTGGACGAGATGGACGCCTTGCGGATCGGCCGGGAGATCGTGGCCCATCTGAACTGGCGCAAGCAGGGATACGGCCCGACGCGGTCCCCTATCGAGCCCGAGCACGATTCGGAGGACCTGCTGGGGCTGATTCCACAGGACCTGAGGATCCCCTTTGACATGCGGGAGTTGTTGGGAAGGGTCCTGGACGGCTCCATCTTCGACGAGTACAAGACGCTGTACGGCCCGTCGCTGGTGACCGGATGGGGTTCGGTACACGGCTTTGTGGTGGGCGTGGTGGCCAACCAGCAGGGAGTGCTCTTCTCTGAAGAGGCCCACAAGGCCACCGAGTTCATCATGCTCTGCAACCGCTATGACGTTCCCATCATCTTCATCCACAACACCACCGGATACATGGTGGGACGCGACTACGAGCAGCGGGGGATCATCAAAGACGGTGCCAAGATGATCAACGCAGTGGCCAATTCGACAGTTCCCCACATCTCGCTCCTAGCGGGTGTCTCCTATGGGGCGGGCAACTACGGCATGTCCGGACGGGCCTACGACCCTCGCTTCATGTTCGGGTGGCCCAACCACAAGATCGCGGTGATGGGACCCAAACAACTGGCCGGGGTGATGTCCATCATCCGCCGCGCCGCCGCCGAGAGCCGCGGAGAACCCTACGACGATGAACTCGACGCCGCCGTCAGAGCCAAGATCGAGAACCAGATCTCAGCCGAGGAACTGGCTTACTTCGCCACCTCCCGCATCTGGGACGACGGGTTGGTGGACCCCCGAGACACCCGCACCGTCCTGGGCATAGCCTTGTCGGCGGTGCATTCGGGTCCCGTCAAGGGAACCAGTTCCTTCGGCGTGTTCCGGATGTGAACAGCCCAGCCTGAGCATCCCATTTAATCCCGGCCCATCCTCCCGGGTCAGACAGGGTTTCCAGCAGTAATCGAAGCACTTTGTCACAGGTACATTCCATGGTGTAATCATCAAAAGCACCGTCCCTGGACAAGGTTCCACCCAGAGACCGGATCACCACAGGCGGCGCCATATGTCCGGCAGGGTTCCACCGGACCCGCACCGTCTTCAACAATGCCGGAAACGGCTTCTCCAGCCCGGGTGACGGCAGCAGGCGTCAGCCTGCCCACATCCGGTTCAAACCCGGCACGGCGGCGGTGGGGGTGGGCCCGAAAGGGCTATTTCTGTGGACGGGTCGCGAAAAATCGGCCTTTCCGGGCAGAAGTGCAGGGTTTTTGGGATCGGGGGTCCGCATTGGAGAGACAGCCAGTCTTCACCCCGGGCGTCTGATCAAACAGGGACTATGACCCACCTCGGAGGGGCCGGTAGAACTCTCCTCCCTGCGGGTGTGCGGGGAGGGACCGGATGATGAACGAGGCCATCTCTGCCCTGCTGACCGATTGATCGGGACAGTATCGGAGGGGCCGTGTGGAGCATCCCTCCGTCACTCCGAGTTGGTAGAGACCCTCCACCACGGGCCAGTGCTCACGGTCCACGTCCCCGAACAGTCCCTGCGGGTTGGCGACCGGGGTGATGTGGTCGAAGACCCGGGTCAACCATCGGGCCATCTCCAGCCGGGTCAAGGGGGCATCGGGACGCCATTCGCCGTTCACGCCGGTGTCCACTCCCATCTCTGCCAGCCTGAGGACGTAATCCGTGTACCACACACCGGCTGGAACATCGGAGAACGGGTTGGCGCCCGTGGGCCTGGGGTCGGGCTGTCCGATGGCGCGTAGGACGAACGCGGTCATCTCCGCACGGGTCACACGGCCGTCAGGACAGTACCTGGGTTCTGGCCCGGTGGCACACCCGAGGGTGATGCCCAGGACGGCTATGCGGTTGATGTCATCGCGGTGCGGGTTCCCGGCGACATCGGCGAACTTCTCCTCTTCCCCGGCCGGTCCGGGAGCATCCGGGCCGGCTGACGGAATGAACACCGCATTGGCGCCCCAGCACTCAACCGAGCCATCCGCCCGCAACCCGCATGAATGCGCCAAGCCTGCGGAAACAGCAGTGAACGAGCCCCTCGGCGGGAGCGACTGCCCGTCCGAGTTGTATCCCCAGCACGCCACGGCTCCATCCGCCCGCAACCCGCACGAATGCTCCCCGCCGGCTGCTACCGCGGAATACGAACCCTTCGGCACGGTCGTCTGCCCCAAGTGATTGGCGCCCCAGCACTCAACCGAGCCATCCGCCCGCAACCCGCACGAGTGCGCCCCACCGGCAGACACCGCAGTGAACTGACCCTCCGGCGGGATGGACTGCCGGTAGGCGTTGTGACCCCAGCACTCAACCGAGCCATCCGCCCGCAACCCGCACGAGTGCGCCAGGCCGGCGGACACCGCAGTGAACGAGCCGCCCGGAACCAATCCGCTGCGACGCCAACACTCCACCGACCCGTCGGTACGCAGCCCGCACGAGTGAACACCGCCGGCCGACACGGAAGAAAACGAACCCCTCGGAGCTTTCGCCCGACCGTCGGCGTCGGAGCCCCAGCACACCGCCAACCCATCCACCCGCACCCCGCAGGAGTGGAACGCGCCGGCCGACACCGCAGTGAAGGAACCGGCCGGAGGGCTCGCCCTCCCGGAGTCGTCATTACCCCAGCACACCAACGACCCATCAGCCTCCAGTCCGCATGAATAACGCCAACCGGCAGACACCGCAGTGAACGGACCGCCTGTGGCGGTTGTCTGCCCAAAGGCGTTGCTGCCCCAGCACACCACCGACCCATCAGTCCTCACCCCACACGAATGCTCCCGGCCGGCTGACACCGAAGAGAACGCACCCGCTGGCGCCGTTGACTGCTGGAAGGCATTGTTGCCCCAGCACACCACCGACCCTCCCGCGCGCACCCCACAAGAATGCCGCCAGTGGGCAGAGACCGAGGAGAACGCACCCGCTGGCGCGCTCACCTGATCATTGACGTTGGAGCCCCAGCACACCACCGACCCATCGGTGCGCAACCCACACGAGTGCACCCCGCCGGCGGACACGGAAAAAAACGAACCCCCAGGCGGACTCGCCCTCCCATCCTCGTCATTGCCCCAGCACACCACCGACCCTCCCGCGCGCACCCCACAAGAATGCATCCCCCCAGCCGATACCGCGGAGAACGAACCCTCCGGCGCCGACGCCTGCCCGAAGTGGTTGGCGCCCCAGCACACCACCGAGCCATCGGTACGCACCCCACACGAATGCCGCACTCCGGCAGACACCGAGGAGAACGAACCCCTAGGCGCAGTGGCCCTCCAATCATTGTTGAAGCCCCAGCACACCATCGAGCCATCGGCGCGCACCCCACAAGAATGCATCCCCCCAGCCGATACCGCGGAGAACGAACCCTCCGGCGCCGACGCCTGCCCGAAGTGGTTGGCGCCCCAGCACACCACCGAGCCATCGGTACGCACCGAACACGAGTGCGCCGCGCCAGCAGACACCACCGAGAATCCTGCCGGGCCGCTATTCGCCCCAATGGCCCCCAGGGTTCCCATCAGCGCTCCATCTGGTGAACCGACTCCCCCATCATCGACCGCTTCAGAAAACACCCCGGGACTATCCGCCTCCACCCCCGAGCCAACAGAATCCCAATCCCCCGCGTCGGCAAGAGACGGGACCGTTATCAACCCCACAATTACGACAGCTAACAACACACGCGTCATCGTCTCACCACCGAACAATGGCCAAACAGCATACCAATCCGCCATTCCTCGGGGCCACCCGGCGGACTGGCTACCGGGAGAGTGAGTCATAGGAGACGAGGAATGAGCCCCATAAAACTGTTGCTGGAGATGGGCCGCAACACCTACCAGGGACCGGCAGCGGAACTACTCGCCGACCCGACAGTACGACGGTCATTCCTGGGAGCGCGCTGAGTCCCGGCGATCCGGCTAGCCGATGCCCCGGGTCATGGGTGGGTGGAGGGGCGGGAGGTTCATCTAGTCTGGCCGCCCCCCACCCACGCCTGGAAGCGAGGGGGTGGTGACAGCTAAGCAATGACTGTCGCGAAAGGTCAAGGAGAACAAGCTACACCTCCACCTGCTTCCAGGGATCAGATTCCCATCCGTCGACCACACGTCCTAAACATGAAGAAAAGGTGTGCGTATCGTGACAGTTTAGTTTAGATTCGAAGGTTCGCCGGGGCAAGGTCCGGATCAATCCGCAGTTGAGGCCAATCCGAGTGAAGGGGATCGTCAAGGCTGCCGGTCCCGACCGGGGTAGGTCCCCCGGCACCCCGCCCTAGTAAAAGCTGGATTCCTCCGCGTGGACGTGATCCGGCAACCGGTAGCTGATTCCGGCCTCGTCGTAGGCCGACACATCTAGCAACCCCGTGAAGTGGGTGTACGGGTTGTTGACGAGCTTGGGAAAGCTCTTGCCCATGATCCGTCGGAGACGTCCCAGATTCCGGAAGTTGAGGAGCACCCCGAGCGATCGAACCTGGGGATATTTGAGTTCATCGGCGAGAGGATCACCTATGAGCGCCCTGGAAAGTTTGTAGGCGTAATCGGTCAGCTTCACCCGGGCGTCGTGATCGGGTATGCCGGCGACATAGGGGACGGAGGCGAGTGACCGGAAGAACGAAACGGGGACGATCAGCATGCCGATCAGGGCCAGCACCACGGTGGTACCACTGAACAACACCGTGCGACCCGCCGTGTCTCCGGTCTTTGCCACCGCGTCCTTGACCTTCAGACCACGATCCAACTCCTCCCGGAAGCGGGAGACGATCAGGAGCGAATAGTCGATCCCGACCGCAAGGCCGATCATCGTGATCATCATCGTCACGAAGAAGACCAATTCGAAGAACTGGCCGATGATCCCGACCGCCCCCAATGCCAGGACAATGGCGACAATGGCCAGCCCCAAGGGCAACAACGTGGCGACAACTGAGCCGAAGAGCGTCAGCAGGATGATCAACGCCACGGGAATGCCGATCCGCTCTCCTTTCTCCAGGTCTTCGGCAGTCAACTCGTTGTTTTCGAAAGCCACGCTGGCGTCGCCGCCGATCAGCACACGGAAGCCGTCTGTGCCGTCCACCTCCTGGACGAGGTGGACCACGTCCTCGACGTTCTCGGTCGCCTCCTTGAAGTCGCCCGCCAGGACGAAGCTCATGATGGTGGTCATGCGGTCGGCCGATACCAGAAGCTCCTCGCGGCTCAGGTAATAGTGCGATCCCGACACAACGGTCTCCGGTCCCAAAGCCGTGATCCGGCTATAGATGGACTCGACCTTTGCCTGAAACTGAGGATCATCGACAGTCAGCGAGGGAGCCTGGACGATGACCAATTCGTTGAGGGGTGTGGGCCCTCGCAGCCTGTCCTCCAGCAGGGACGCCGCCTGCTCCGACTCGTAGTCGCTCCCCAAACTCAACGCGGTGGTGGTGGCGCTCGGCAATGAGCCTGGACGAGTCCCAGCCCCAGTGCAACCACCAAAACCCAGACCCCGACGACAATCCATGGCCTGCGCGCGCTCATACGGGCCAATTTCTCGTCGTCAACCGGTTCTCCCGTCGCAAGACAGATCTGTTTCCCGATCCACCCTACCGTCCGCGATGGCTGCGCGAAAGGGATTAAGGCCTCCTATCAGGGCGACTGGAGGGTCGAGTTTCCAGCTTTGCCTGCCGACTATAGGGACGACAAAGCGACTACCGACCCTCCCTTACCAGGCCCTTACGGCCATGTCCGCTGGATCAGCCGCAGTGGGGCTTCCGCCCTGTGGGGAGGCCAGACCACCCGGCGGATGCCATCCTGCCACTGGACCGTCACCACCCGATGGCCGACCTGAAGGCCAGTGACGGGATCGATGCGGAATGCTCCGTACAGGGTCCGGACGTCCAGGCGCCGGGCCTGGGCCAGAAGGGCTCCTTCATCCAAGGTTCCGGCCACGCGGACGCACTCGGACCAGATGACTGCAGCCGCGACAGCCTGGACGGCCGGATAGGGAGGGGAGGCCCCAAACCGCCGGTGATAGGCGCTGACGAACCAATCGGCATCCGGGCCCAGGTCGGGGCGGGGAGCGGCGCCGGGCGTCCACTGCGCCGGGCCCAGCAGACCCTCTCGCCGGTCGCCCAGAGCCTCCAGCACCTCGTCCACTCCGGCAGCAACCGACATGACGGCTCTCCAACGACGCCTTTTCACAGCCCTGGCCATCTCCAACTCGTCCCGGAAGGACCCCACCATCGCCAACACGTCACCGCCCGTGACCCGGGACAGAGACTCTCCGCCATGGCCGGGCCGGAACAGCACTTCGGCGCACGTCACTCCCGTTTGCTCGGCGGCGGAGACCGCTCCCCTTGCCACCTCTCCGGAGAACCCCTTCCCGGAGTGGACCACGACCACCGAGCCCACTGTGGCGTCCACGTCGCGGATGGCCGCCAACCCGCCCCGGAAGTACGAAGCCGCGGGAGCGGGGATGTTCACCACATTCTCGAACTCCGGCGCGGCCAGTCGCGCGGTCGCCCCACCACCGTTCCACACCAACCTGGACGTCGCCCGCGCCACCGCCAGAGCCGGACCTCTCCCGTAGGGCCCGAACAGTACATCAGGTCGGGACGCCTCTGCCCGGCGCACCGCCGAGACGGGATCGGGATGGGCGTCGTGCAACGTGAGTACCACCGACTCCGATTCAGCCAACTCCTCGGTCCACAGCCTCGTCGCCTCTCCCGCCACCCGGCCGTACATCGCCAGAGGACCGGTGAGAGGAGTGACCATCGCAGCTCGGATCGGCTTCACTGTTCTGACAACCTTCTGACTCTCGCCCTTTTGAGTTCGAAACTTCGTTGAGGAGATAAGCTTCTGACATCAAACTTATCGCCATTGCTGCCACCTAGGACATCCCAGCATGCCTGATTACAGCGCTCAAGGACACATACAGCGGTTTCTCAGGGACAATCCCCACGGACATCTCTATGTGTTGGTGGGATATGCAAGCGTGTGGGGGTTGGCATGGCTACAGGAGAACACACCGGGGCGGCCCGTAACCCTGATCATCGGGGATACCAAGCCACACCGCTTCGAGAGCGCAACCAATCCTGATCGCGCCAAGGCCCTTCAATTCCTTCGGCGTAGAGATGTCCGAACCCTCAGTTGGTATAGGACCGGAAGAAGCGCCGAAGGAAAGTCGATGCTTCACGCTAAGGCCTGGGTAATCGCAGAACCGAGGAAAGGGTCCGCCAGAACAGCATTGATCGGTTCGGCCAACCTGACAAGAGTGGGACTAAAGGACAACTGGGAGATGATGGCCTTGGTAGCAGATGGCGATTTATCCCGGATATGGAGGCAACTCGACGGGTTCATGCAGGGCAGAACCGTAAATCGCAAACCTTGGGAGGCGGAATCCCGTCTCATCCAGGCCATCGAGGGAGGAAGGAGAGTTCAGGAACTCACCAAGGCGATGCCGACCCGGCGGCAGAGATCACCTGTGGCCAGGAAGAGAAGTGGATGCCTGACGTTGGCGGCAGCGATAGGTGTGCTGGTGGCCTCTACCGCAACAACGATCTTGCTCCTCCTCTAGAAGGGTAAACCTGTATGCGCCGCAGCACTAAGGAGCCAACCATCATTTCATCTCGGGTAACGCCGTGAACCGGGACTTCTTAGAGCATCTAGCCATTCGGGAGCTCACCTCGGAGCATCGTACCCGGGCCGTGGAGGTGATCAACACCGCCGCCCAGTGGTATCGGGAGTTCCTTCCGCCGGAGGAACTGCATGATCCTGAGATGGACGAGGCCGCCTGGGAAGCCGAAAGGCGGCGCATGACGTGGTGGGGGGCGTTAGTGGGCCATGCCCTGGTCGGGGTGATGGGAAGCGAGCCGATCGGGGAGGTGGCCCTGCTCCGCCACGCCTACATACTCCCCCGTTACCAGAGACAAGGCGTGGCGTCCGCGCTTCGCGAGTACATCGAGGAGCGACTGGTGGGCATCAAGCGGGTCATCGTGGGGACCTATGCCGCCAACTACAAGGCGCGGGGGATACTGGAGAAGGGCGGTTACCTTCTCTCGGTCGACTCGGAAGCCGTCCTGCGCGCCTACTACAACATACCCGAGGGCCGGCTGCGGACGTCGGTAACCTACGAAAAGACCCTGAGCGACTGAGGGCCGGGTGGGGATCAACAGCATATTGAGCAATAAGGAATGAAGGCTCACGGGCACGGAGCCAACCTGCAATCCTATAGTTCGCCACAACGTCTTAGTACGCCACTACGTCTAAAATCGTGCAGCGTCCCGCCGGAGCATCTCGGCTGCCGACGCCGCGATACTCATCGCCGGCATGGAGGGCACCCTGGGGCTATTCGCCAGCGTGATCCTCAGAATGGGCATTGTCCTGTTTGCTCTCAGCCTGCTGAACGCCGGGTTTTGGGATGGACAAGGTCACTGTCACGCTCCTGGCGATCGCGCCGGGAGTGGGCTCTGTTGTTCCTGCTGGGCTCCCATTTTCACGAAGGCGCTGTGAACATTTACCTGATGGGTGGCCTGCTGGGTTTCATTCAGGCAGCTTGGGACATCATGCTGGGGGTTGGTTTCATCAGAAAGGCCGATGCGCTTGCGGCTGCATCGTAGAGCGGCAGGCCTCTCGGGCAGTCTCCTTGAGAGGGCGCTTTCCAGCCTCGATTTCAGGTGTTGCGTTTGGGAACTCTCCAGCCGGTCGGCCGTTGTGGCCACGGCCGAATCAGATGGCAGTGACTGTCGGCAAAATTAACTAATCTGACAAACTACAGTTTAATGTGCTGGGCCCGAGGTGGGTTGGGCAAGCTCCGTGCCGGTGCGCGGCTGGTTTGGGTGGCGATGACGCTGCCAGCCCAAAGACCCCGGGAGAGGAGTTCCTAATCGATGTCAGTTGGAAACACGGGGCTTGAAATCGCCCCACTGCCTTCCCCATTCCCTGAGGGCTGGTACTTCGTCGCCAGCCTGAAGCAGGTACGGAAGGCCGAGCTCCTCGAGAAGACCTGGATGGGGAAGAACGTCGTGGTCTGGTGCGACGGGAACGGGCAGGTCTGCGTGGCCGAGGCCGTCTGCCCACATCTTGGTTCCGACCTGAGCCCTTCCGGGGGAGGCCGCATCTGCGACGGACGGCTCGTGTGTCCGTTCCATGGCTTCGAGTTCGACGCTACCGGCGAGTGCGTGGCGACGCCTTACGCAAACCCGCCCAAGTTCACGCGGCTCCGAGTCTTCGAGACACGGCAGGTCGCAGACATGATCTTCGCCTGGTGGGGGATCGGTGGGCGGAAACCGGAGTGGCGTCTGCCCTCCGATCTGCCGGACCAAACCGGGTGGAGCGACCTTATAATCACCACCTTGCGTTTCCCCGGCCATCCCCAGGAGACGACCGAGAACTCGGTGGACCTGGGCCATCTGCGTTACGTACATGGCTACGACAGCGTGAAGCGCGCGGAGAAGGTGATAATCGAAGGTCCCCGTCTCGAGAGCGACTTCGATTTCAGAAGATCACAAAAGATAGCCGGAGTTGCAAAATTCACCACAGACGTCTCGGCAAGGACGCGCATTTATGGTTTGGGATACTCCTACGTGAGAATCCGGGAGCACTCCATCGGCATGGATATGCGCCTATGGGTGCTGGCGACGCCCGTGGACGGCAGGCTCATCGACCTGTCGCTGGCTTCCCAGGTAAAGGAGATTCGCAAACCAAAGCGGTGGATTGCAGGAATGGGGTTTCTCCCCGTGGGGCTCCGGGCGCCCCTCATGAATAGATTCATGTCCACTTTCCAACGGCATGACGTTCTGCAGGATCTGGTCATCTGGGAAAAGAAGCGGTTCATACCGCGGCCGCGCCTCTGTCGTTCCGACGGGGAGATCATGCGCTACCGACGTTATTGCGCCCAGTTCTACCCAGAACCGGGCGAATCGCCCAGTCCAGTCAGTATCAAAACGGGCGGTTCCGCGTGATGAGGTTGGAGCGGGCGTAAAGCGAAGGGGCAGCCCTCCCCAGGCTGTCCCGAATGGAAGGACAAGCAATGAGCAACTTACTCGATCGGCTGCGCAGGCTGGTGACGGGCTACCCATGGAGCACCAGCCTTGTCCTGCTCATCATCACCGTTGCGCTGGGCGCAGGATCGACGTACCGGGCGGAGCCGCCGGAGACCTCCGAAACCCTTCCCAAGGGAAGCGAGGTCGCCAAAGCCCTGGCTGAGATCGAAGAACTCTTCGGGGACACCGAGGCCCACTTTGCAACGCTTATCTTCCGCGGGGAGGCCCTTACACCCGCGGGTCTCTCGCAGATGGACAGCCTGATCGGTGAGATCGTGGCTGATCCGAGCGTGAGGGACATGCTGGCGCCTCCCGATCCCGTGTTCGCGCCCTCGTTACTGGTCAGGGCCGTGCTCGGAGTGGAGGGTTTCGAGTCGGTGACCCAGACGGAGATCGATTCGGTCCGCAACGTCCCGGGGATCGGGGAAGCGCTCGACGCCGTCACAGGAATCGACACGGACGGGACGCCCATCGCTATCGCCAACATCAATCTGCAGGACACCAACGACCAGCGAATCTATGCCGCCTCGCGGGCGGTCCACGAGTTGGCATTGGCCGATGAAGGCCCGCTGGAAGTCAGCAGCGTCTCGCCCGTGGTGATTGAAGACGAGTACAAGAGAGCCACGGAGGAGGGGATGGCGCCACTGGTGGGGATGGCGTTTCTCTTGATTGCGGCGCTGATCCTGCTCTTCATGCGCTCAGTCTCGGATCTGCTTCTCACGCTGGGAGGACTGTTCGTGTCCATCATCTGGATTGTCGGAACGGAAGGATGGCTCGGTCCGAACGCGCTGGGTTTGGTCGGCCCTCCCAATTCCCTCACCACCATGGTGCCGATCATCTTGATCGGCCTCACGGTGGACTATGCAATCCAGATCGTGTCGCACTACCGCGAGCAACGCGTCGCCGGCGAGAAGGTAACCGGGGCGGTCCAGGTGGGACTGCGCCACGTCACCATGCCGCTCACGCTTGCCGCGGTCACCACGATCGTGAGCCTGTTGGTGAACCTGTTCTCCCCGATCGGGATAGTCAACGACTTCGGCGTCATAGCGGGGTTGGGCGTGGGGATGAGCCTGCTGGTGATGCTGACCCTGATCCCGGCCGGTCGGACGATCATCGACAGGCGAAAAGAAGCGCGGGGCAAGCTGAAGGCGGCCCGGCCGATCTCGAACGCCCTGCCACGTGTCAAGCCATTGGCGGAGCGCCTGGGGAGAGGGGTTACCCGCAGGCCCACGCCCTACGTCGTGGGCGTGCTGGCGGTGACTGTCGCGCTCGGATTCGCGGCCACCGACCTCGAGTCGGAGTTCAACATCCGCGACATTCTTCCGAGAGGCGGGGGACTGCTGGAGGACTTGAACACCCTGGATGTGACCATCGGCGGTTCAACGGAGATGTACAGCGTACTCGTGAAAGCCGAAGCCACGGAGACCCGAACGCTTCTCAACCTGCAAGATCTCACCACCGCCTTCGAGGACGAGAGGCTTCGCCCGGGCGCGGCGGCTGGGCCGATCCTCGCATCGTTCAACTTGATGGTGGGCGATTGGACCAACGACAGCGGGGAGCCCGGCGACAAGTATGACTCGGAACTGGCCGCGCTGCTCCAGGAAGCCTCTGCCGGAATCGAACTGGACGCACAAAAGATGCAGGAGTTGCTCGACAGACTCGAGGCAATGGATCCGGCACTAAGCCGCCTTCTGGTCAACGATCCGGACGGCGTCGATGCCATGCTGGTCCAATTCGTGGCCTTTGCCGACGACACTGCCCGGGCGAGAAACACCCAGCAGGAGCTTGAGGAACTGTGGTTGGGTGACGACGAAGCCCTGACGGCTACTTCCTCCAGCATTATCTCATTCACCGTTACCGACGCCATCACAGCCCAGCAGACAGAGGCCATCAGCACCACCTTGGCGGTGGCCCTGACCGTCCTCGCTCTCTTCTTCTGGGTGACAGTTCGCCAGCCTGCTCTGGGATTCATCGCAGTGTTTCCGATCGTGCTGGTCCTCATCTCGGTGCTGGGCACCATGGCGTTGCTGGGCATCCCCTACACGCTCATAACCTCAATTATCACCGCTCTCTCGATCGGGATCGGGGTCGACTACACCATCCACATGATCCACCGTTATCGCGAGGAGTATTCGCATGCGCGAGATCCCGAGCAGGCAGCCGTCCGGACGCTCTCCATCACCGGTTCGGCTCTACTGGGTTCTGCGCTGACGACCGCCCTCGGGCTCGGGGTGCTGGTATTCTCGCCTCTGGCGGCCTCCCGGCAGTTCGCCATAACGGCCGCCATCACCATCGCATACTCGTTGATAGTGTCCATCGTGCTGGTGCCGCCCGCCATGACCATGTGGGGGGCGTACCAGAATGTGCGACTGCGCTCGAAGATGCTGCGCTGGGAGACCGAGTTTGACGCCCTCGACGAAGCGCTTGAAGCTGTGTACAAGCGCTTCGAATAGGAAGCTGGAACCGTCGACCACGGTTACCGGAGCGTTAGACGCGTATCTCGTTCCTCTGCTCGGCGATGCGGAACTTCAGCTTCTTGCTCGGCTTGAGCGAGGGCAGCGGGCTGAACTTGAGCTTGTAGTTGGCAGGGGCCACTTCCAGTGTGAAGTGATGCGCCACCAATAGCACGTTGACGGTCAACTGCAACTCCATCCACCGGGATCCGAGACATTTGTGGGTTCCCAACCCGTATGGGGCGTATCCGGGGCCCTGGTGCTCGAGGCGCGGGGGCAGGTACCGGTCGATGTCAAACTTGAAGGGCTCGGGAAAGACATCTTCCATGTAGTGCGCGGCGGTCTGGGCAATGTGGACCCGCGACCCCACCGGCAACTCGTATCCCTCGACCAGGCATGTGTTCATAACGTTCCGCATGGACATCGGAACGATCGGATAGATACGCAGAGATTCCATCATCATGCGGTGGGTGACGTCGATCTTGGAGGGGTGGAAGTCGCGGCCATCGGGATCGCCGTCGGCGAACAAAGCATCGGCTTCACTCTGAACCCTGGTTTGAAGGCCCGGATGCGCCGCCATTGAGTACAGGGCGAAGCTGACCGCATCGCCGAGGTACACGCTGGCGATAAGTGCTGCTGCAAAGGCGAACGTCAGGTTCGATTCGGGTACGAATTGTGGATCGCTGGCGTGCAGGCTCAGGAAGTCATCTGCCAGGTCCCGTGGACGTCCGGCCCTCTGTGCGGGTGTATGCCCGCTCTGGACCCGCTCCAGCAACGTCTCGACGGCTTTCGCTCGGCGTTTCATGCCGGGAGTATTCAGCATGAATTTGGGTAGCACCCTGACTATGTGGGTGTTCAACGCTCGTTCCTTGTAGGTCATCAGGTCGTCGATGATGTCCTGGGACTGAACGCTGACCATGAGCGGCGAGATTTGGGCGTTCACCAGTCGTCGGCACATGGCCGTGGCAGGGTAGGACTCCCTGACCTCCCATGTCGTCATGTGTTCTCGCACTTGTCCGAAGACGTCATCCAGTTGACCCGCCAGCCTTCTGCGGGAATACGCCGGAGCCATGGACTTGCGAAGCCGGAAGTGATCGGCGCCATCCAGGGAAGGCAGGACTCCATTGGCGCCATAGACCTTCTCAAAGTCCGCGAAGTAGTCCTTGGCCCTGAGGTACATGCGTCCGCTGCGGTTGACCCAGTGATTCATCTCCGGCCCGGATAGGAAGAGCTTCGGACCCAAAAATGGTGGACGGAGTTGGAAAACCGGACCGTATTCCTTCGTCAGGTCCGCGAAGAGTGCGGGAAGGTTCCCCTGCCGCAGGTTTGCATTGAATAGCAAATGTCGTAGAGGAACGACCGGAATCTTCTTGCTCAGAGCGGAACGTCGAAGCAGGCCGCCGGCCACGTTGTGGGAAACCGCGGCGGCGATTGAACGGCCCAAGAGGTCCATGTTGCAGATGAATTCGATACGCTTCTCCGCCTCCTCATCAAGCTGAAACATGAAGCGAAACACGTCACAGGTGTTGACCAGACAGATAATGATGATGTCTCTCGGGTCGGGAATCTCGTTGTTGAAGATGGCCTGATTGATGCGGGTCTTGACGAACTGGATTCCACTACCTGCGGATCCGTTGAACATCTCCGTGCTTCCCGTGTTGCGAGCCAGCGTCCAGAAGTCTCCGTTGTGGTGTTCCAGGACATTTCTCTCAACCAGGTGATCCAAGGTCAGGTCAATGATCGATTCCGCACGGGGGGCAAGCCGCTCGATCCAGTATTGGGCGCTTCGTTGGACCTGCTCGGCTGCAATCTCCGCCAGGACGGGGTCCAGGGCGGGGTTGCCGGTTGGCTTGGGGTCCAAAAGGAACAGCGAATCCTGGTCCGTGTCGATGCGGGACATGAGTGAAAGCTCCGCAAGCACCGCTCCTATCACGGCGCAGTTCAAGTCCCAGCCGGGTACCTGATGGAAGTAGCCGTTCTCCTCGTTGAGAAGCATCAGCACGAGTTCATCCGCCAAACTCAACGGATTGGTTGTCACATCACTTGTAGAAACCATCGCTCCGGTCTCTCCCAACCGACCCAGACCACTTTGCTTCGCCGTAGGAAGGCAGTATAACTGCACTAGGTTGAGCTCCTATGTCAGCTCACACTAGGTGAGTAAACAGGCCTGGTATGCGCCGAACAGGAGGAGCCGGACGACTCGCATCACTGTTTAGGAACACTGAGCGGGGATGGACTGCACCCGCCGGGGACCCTCAACCCCTAGCTTTCCGGAAACGCCAACCGTGCATGAGACTCCCGTAGTAATTGAAGGACCGACGCGCTTCGGGATCAACAAAGGGATAGTCCGCGCCGATCTGTGATGCTGCCGACAACCCACTGACGAAGCAAGTCTCCTGGCTGTTGATGAGGGTGTGGGCTCCACAATGCCAAGTCCGCCTCTTGCCTTGGATGTATCGAAACAGATAGATCAGCCAAGCAACTTGCCGCACATCGTGCACGATGTGTTGGAACCACCACCTTCCGACGACTTTCTTCCCATCGATCGGGCTGATCGGGTTGTAGGTCACCAGGCAAGGCTTGTCGGACCGGTTGGCCCATGGCTGCTGGTTGTGCATGATGTAGGTGATCTCATAGTTGTCCGGCCTGACGCCGTACTGCTCGATGTGGTTGCTGCGGGTTTTCAGAGGTCTCACTTCGTTATCCGGAAGCACCGAGGAGTCCGAGTGCACGACCGTGTGGTTGTGAAGTTCGCTCTCGTACCGGATCGACGAGAGAATGTAGCGCTCGAGCATCGTGGGTTGGTCGAGCATCATCAGCGTCTGATTCGCATTGCAGGCGAAGACCACCTCATCGAAGGTCTCCCTTACGCCGTCCTCGTCCTCAACCACCACCCGGGACCGGTCACGATACACCTTTCGGACCGGCCGGTTGAGATGTATCTTGTCCCGGAAATTAGCTGACAGGTGTTCGTAGATGCGTCTCGTCCCCTGATCCCACGTCTGCATGGGGGTGGCGGTTTCGATATCAAAGAACTCGAGATACCTCGAAAACAGGGCCGCAGGCATATCGAATACATTGGTCGCCATCAGGAAGTTGACGAACATGGGCTTCAGCACCTTGAACCTGAAGTCACCGGAGAAACCGCCTAGATTCAGAACCGTCCCCATGCTGATGTAGTTGAACGGGTTCAGGGCGTTCAAAACCTTCGATCGGGAACGGGTCAGATAACCGAACCAATGCAGCCGTCTGAGGAGTCTTTGAAACTTTGCGATCTCAGGTTGAAGTTGATCTCTGATCTCCGAATCGAAATCATGGGCGTAGACCCGTCCGCGGTACTTCACGCTGTAGCTGAATCTGGTGTCGACCAACTCGATGCCGAACTGTTCCATCAAAGAGACGATGTGCTGATACACCGACGGGATGCAGGCGGTGACCGATATGTCAAAGGGAATCGAGCTGCCGTCCCCTTGAGGCATCTCGGCTGTGACTGCATTACCGCCAATCCGATCCTGGGCTTCGAACAACCGGAAGTCAAACCGGTCCGGGTGGTGATGCAGCCCCCACGCGGCGGCCAACCCTGAAATCCCTCCCCCGACAATGGCTATGCGTCGCAGCTCCGTTCCTCGCCCCTCGGCGCCCATCAACTCTCCATCCTGGACGCTTTACCTGCTGACCAGAGGCTCCACCAAGTGGCAGGAGACCATACGGCCGGAGCCCTTGTCCTCCAGAGGCGGATGAGAAGTGGCGCGGCAAACGTCGGCCGCCTGGGGGCAGCGATCGACGAACCGGCACTCGGGCACCGGATCGACCGCCTTGCCGATACCTCCTTTGATGCGGACCTCCGGGGGAGGCAGCGCCGGGTCGGGAACCGGTACCGCCGAGAGGAGCGCCTGTGTGTAGGGGTGGAGCGGGTTGGCCAGCAACTGCTCTGTCTCCCCTATCTCCACCACCTTCCCCAGATACATGACTGCGATGCGGTCGCACATATATCGGGCCACCGCCAGGTCATGGGTGATGTAGAGATACGCCACGCCCATTTCCTTCGCCAACTGCGACATCAACTCCATGATCGAGATGCGGATGCTGACGTCGAGCATTGAAGTCGGCTCGTCCGCCACCACGAGACGGGGCTGCAGAATCAGTGCCCTGGCTATCGCCACCCGCTGGCGCTGTCCACCCGACAACTCGTGGGGAAAGCGGAACATGAATGACTCCGGCGGGGCCAGTCCCACCTTGCGGATCATCTCCCTGATCTGTTCTTCCCGGGTGCTCAGATCACCAATCCGGTGGATGAGAAGAGGCTCGGCAATCGTCTCGTACACGGTGCGGCGCGGATTGATCGATTCATAGGGATCCTGGAAGATCATCTGGACCTGCCGACGAAACCCGGTCCGCTGATCGGAGCGGAGACCGACGACGTCCATCTCCGTGCCGTCCGGCTGGTTAAGAAGGATCCGCCCCTCGTCGGGTTCCTCGAGGCGCACCAACATGCGGCCGGTGGTTGTCTTTCCGCATCCCGATTCTCCAACCAGCCCCAGACTCTCCCCCGGCCCGATCTCGAAGTCGACGCTGTCCACCGCATGCACGAATCCCGTTCTGCGCCGGAAAAACCCCGCCGACACCGGGAACAACTTACGCAGCCTTTCCACCCTCACCAGGCTCATGGGAGTTGCTGTCCCATCTCGGGAACCTGCTCGTAATGCCAACATGCCGCCCACTGGGAAGGCCCGATCTGCATCATCGGGGGTTCATCTTTGCGACATTGCTCCGTAGCCCAAGGGCAACGGGGATGGAACCGGCAACCCGAAGGAGGCGCCAGCAGGTTGGGCGGCGTCCCCTCCAGGGCCACCGGACGACGGCGCGGTCCGGTCACCGACGGAATGGAAGAGAGGAGAAGGTATGAATAGGGATGCCGCGGCCGGTCAAAAACATCCCGGGTCGATCCGAATTCCACCAACTTTCCGGCATACATGACTCCCAGCGTGTCGGTCACCTGGGCAATCACGGCCATGTCGTGGCTGATATAAAGAATCGAGAGCCCCAGGTCCTCTTGGATCTCTTTCAACTCCTTGAGGATCTGGGCCTGAACTATCACATCCAAGGCGGTGGTGGGCTCATCGGCGATGATCAGTTTGGGCTCGCACGAGAGCGCCATGGCGATCACAGCCCGTTGGCGCATTCCCCCCGACAACTCATGGGGGTAACGGATCTGCACGGCCGGATCAAGCCCCACCAGTTCGAACAGGCGCTCGACCCGCTGGTCCATGTTCCCGGAACTGAGCGGGGGATCGAAGTGCTGATCCATCGCTTCCCGAATCTGCTCTCCGACCCGATACACGGGATTCCAGGCGTTCATCGCCCCCTGGAAGACCATCGAGATCTCCGCCCAGCGGAACTCCCGCATCTTTTGGTCGGAGAGATCCAGCAGGTCTACGCCCTCCCAGCGAACCGATCCCCCCTGGTATCTGGCGTTGTCGGGGGCCAATCGAAGAAGGGACAGAGCCACGGACGTCTTGCCGCATCCCGACTCCCCCACCAGCCCCATCGCCTCCCCGCGGCCCAGCGAAAAGGTCACGTTCTCAACGGCGGAGACCTCCCCGGCCTCTGTGTCATAACGCATCACCAGTCCATCAACCTCCAAAAGGGGGGCGCGACCGGTGGACACCTCCAGGGGAAGTTTTCGGATGGTCATCGTCTACGCAGCCTCGGGTTGACTATCTCGTCCATTCCCCTCCCCACCAAAAAGAACGCCGCCGACAGGACAGTTACTGCGAGACCGGGAGGGATGGTCAGCCACCAGAAGTCGGTCACCTGCAGCAGGTAACCCTGGGTTCTGGCCAGATTCATCATCAAACCCCAGGAGGTATCGGTGTTGAGGATTCCCAGAAAAGACAAAACTGCTTCGGATTGGATGGCGGCGGTGACGGTGAACATCATGTAAAGGACGCTGAGGGGCATGACATTGGGAATCAGGTGATAGAAGATGATGTGACGAGCGGACCCTCCCGCCACCCGGGCGGCGTCGATGAACGGCTTGACCTTCACGGCCAGAGCCTGCGACTTGAGGACGATAGCCGTGCCCCCGAATCCGGAGAGTATCCCGATCACCACCGCCAGATGCCACAGTTGGAAGGTGAAAACAGCTCCGATCACGATCAGCAGGGCCACACCCGGGATCATGATCAACAGATCAGCCAGCCGCATCAGGGCAGCGTCCACGAATCCCCCGAAGTAAGCCGCCATCGAGCCGATCGTGGTGCCGATCACCACCGTCACCACCGCCGCCAGGATCCCCAGGAAGAACGAGGCGCGGGCTCCGTGCATCAACTGCGACAGAATGTCACGACCCAACGGATCCGTGCCCAGCCAGTGCCGACTATCGGGAGGCGCCGGTTGCAACGGCAACTCGAAGGTGTCGCCTATCTGTAAGGTGTCGGGAATCCGTCCGTCGAGGAGGACCGCTCTACGGTCGATCTCGGTGTTGGGGTCGGTTATTCGTTCAACCATGGTCATGGTGCGGGTGGGAGGATCGAGTTCCAGGCCTGTGACCGGGTCATACACCGCCGGATTCCAGAAGCCGGTGACGAAAAATATGGTGGGCATCACAGCCATAATCCCCCAGAAGGCAATAATCACCAATCCCAGGACACCGATCTTGTTGCGCCGAAAGATCTTCCAGTTCTCCCGGAAGGACCGGCGCGTCAGAGCCAGGCGGATCTTCCACCAAGAGTCGACGTCCCGATCAACCTCCGAGGCCAGGGGATCCTCGATCCGGGTCTCCGGGAGGGTGTTCGTCATGTCAGCCATGCTCTGTCACCCGGATGCGGGGATCGAGGAACCCGTACAGCACATCCACGACGAAGTGCCCGATTAACGCCAGTATGCCTATGAAGGCAAAGGCCCCAACCGCCACCGGAATGTCCTCACTCAGCACCGATGAGATCAGGATCTCGCCCATGCCCGGCCAGGAGAAGACCGCTTCGGTGACGACCCCTCCGTCGATCACAGTGGCCACCGCCAGGACCAGCGAGGTTACCACCGGCAGAAGAGCGGTCCGCGCCGCGTGGCGATCCCGGATTATTCCCTCCGGTAATCCCTTGGCCCGGGCAGTGAGAATGTAGTCCTCCCGCAGTGTCTCCAGCATGGAACTGCGGGTCAGGAGCATCACCTGGGCGAAGGCGATGAGGGTCAGGGTCAACACCGGAAGGATCATGTGAAAGGCGATGTCCCCGGCGTAGACCCGCATGCCCTGGCCCGACTCGGTCCCGAACCAGTAGAAGAGGAACCCGGCTATCACCAAAACGCCACCCCCCCACCGAAGGATGCGTGCCAGCACCCGACTATGCGTCCGATGCCCTGCGAAACTTGCTGCGAACATCGCGATGGCGGTGATCAGAGTGACCCAAAAGAGACGCATGAACACTTGGTTTGCCGCGAACGGCGCATCCCTCCACTGCTCCGGATCGAGAAACTTGGAGATGGGCAGCCAACCCAGTCGGACACTGAAGAACCAAATCAGCATGAAAGCGAAAAACGGCAGAAACATCGAATAGAGCCCCACCCCTCCGATGGTGACCGCCATCTCGCCTCGATTCCCGCGTCGCCAGGCCAGATACTTTCCGGCTACGAACCCAGCCCAGTAGTAGGTTACCAGGGCGGTCAGGAACAGCACCAAGGTACGGGGCAGACGTTCGCCTATGATGTCGATGACCGGGCGGGGATACTGATTGAAGGAGACTCCCAGATCGCCCTGGAAGAAGTTGAACATGTAGTCGCGGAACTGGATCAGCACCGGTTTGTCAAGACCCAGCCTCTCCAGCGCCACCTCTCTGGCTTCGGGCGGGATGTTGGGGTTTCCCGCATATTTCAGCGCGACGGAGTCTCCCGGAAGGATGTAGAGCAGGAACCACGTCACCGTCAGGAAGACCAGAAACAGAAACACCATTTGGATCAACCGGCGCGTCACATACCGGATCAAGTTCCTATGCCTTCAACTTCCTGCCCCCTCTTTGCTGGACATGACCGCGGCGGTCAGTTTCTGCTATCTATCAGCCGATCGTCACCACTCCAGTCAACGCCCCGACGTTTTGCAAACCGTCGAGGACTGTCGTGTACGGGAAGGTGAGATGGTTCGAGTATGCCTCGATCAACGGAGTGTTGAACAGCGTCACGTAAGGCAGGTC
>JAAXHN010000039.1 GCA_012270885.1 Acidimicrobiia bacterium
CGGTGGCGAGAGGAAGGCGAACCAGGCCTCCAGGATCGCTCGTCGCGTCCTCACAACAGTCCCAACCGGGTCCCTACGGAGACAGAGGAACGAATTGTTTCGGATCGGATCCGAGAGAAAGAAGGGACCCCATTTGATGGCATGGCGGCTGGGTGTACCGCACGTTTCTTGCCACGAACACCTACCGGACCAGACACTCTGGGTGGGTGGAGGTGCGGGGAGTCGAACCCCGGTCCGCCGAGTTCTTCGTGTCGAATTCTCCGAGCGCAGCCGCCGGTTGGTTGTCGGCCGGTGAGATCACGGCAGCTGTTTCTCATCGGCCCATCCGGGATTGGCTTGGCCCGGCGGTCCCGGAGTCCCGCCGGGGGCATCCCGCATTAGCGACGCCCTTGTCCGGTGGGGCGGGAACCCGCCGGAGAGGACGGGCTACCTATCTATTAGGCAGCCAGCGCCATTTGTGGTTTGGCACTTGTTTTGTTTACCCGGTTGTTTTGCGAGGAGCCGGAAACCTCGGCTCGCTTCCGACACGGCGATTACTCAACGTCGAATCCAAGTCACCCCCATGTCTTGTTGGTAACGCCCACTATACAAACCCGGCGTGACAGACACCCCCGCGTTTTCTGGCCCAACCGGAGTTAGAAACCCCCGACGCGGCGGCCCACCTGGCGGAGGCCCCTCTCCATCTCCCGGCGTTGCTCGCGTTCGCGGATTACCTGTCGCTTGTCCACCTTGGTGCGTCCCTTGGCCAGGGCTATCTCCAGCTTGGCCTTCCCGTCCCGGAAGTACAGCCGCAGCGGAACCAGGGTGAGACCCCGCTCGGCGACGCGGGAGGAGATCCGGTCTATCTCCCGACGATGCAGGAGTAGCTTCCTGGGCCTGAGGGGATCGTGTCCTCCCTCGCGGGCGAAGGAGTACGGGGCGATGTGCATCCCCATCACCCATGCCTCAGCGGCCTTGACCTGCGCGAAGGACTCGGCGATGGAGGCTCCGTGGTTCCGCAGGCTCTTCACCTCCGAGCCGAGCAGCACCAGGCCGGCTTCGAAGCTCTCCTGAACCTCGTAGTCGAACCGGGCCCGGCGGTTGGTGGCAATCATCTTCACGCCCATGAGGACTCATCCTTGCAAGTATTTGAGGGGATTCACGGGGGCGCCGTCCTCCCGCACCTCGAAGTGCAGGTGCGGGCCGGTGCAGAGCCCCGTGCAGCCAACATACCCGATCACGTTCCCCTCACGGACGTCTCGTCCCACCGAGGTCCCGAACCGGGATAGGTGGCCGTAGATGGAGGTTACATCCCCGCCGTGCTGGATCACCACGGTGTTTCCGAATCCGCTCCACGACTGGGCCAGGATCACCCTCCCGTCGCCGGCGGCGCGGACCGGCGTGCCATGAGGGGAGTCGAGGTCAATGCCGTTGTGGAAGATCCTGCGGTTGAGAATCGGATGGGTCCTCCAGCCGAAACCGGAAGTTATCAGCCCGTCCGCCGGCCATGCCAGCCTCCCCGGGCGGAGCGCCCGGGCCAGGAGTACCTTCCGGTAGGCGATTTCTCGGCCCAGGCGCTCCGCGTCGTCCAGGAGCCCTTCCTTCTCCTGCAGGTAGGCCTGGATCTGCAGTTGCACCCCGTCCAGGAGTTCTTCCACGGCCGTGACGCTCGACTGTCCCTCGATGCGCAGGCGCTCCACCTCCCACAACTCCGCGGACTGCTGCTCCCGGTGCTCCTCGAGCAAGACCAGCTCCTCGGCGGCGACGGCCCTCTCCCGCTCCAGGAGGTCCTCCTTCTGAACGCGGTCCTGGTCGAGGGCGTGAAGGTCGCGGATCTCCTGGTCGGCCTCCGCCAACAGGTCTCCTCCGTAGGCTCTTCCCAGGGTCAGGTCGACGAGGTTGTCCTGTTGCAGCACCGCCCATCTGCCAGCGGAGAAAAAGCCCACGTACAGGTCCACGGCGCGGCGTTCCAAGGAGAGGGTGGCATCCAGGATCTCTGTCCGGATTCCCGCAAGCTGGGCCTCCAGGAGGGCCATGCGACTCTCCACCCCGGCGATGCGCCGCTCTCCCGCGGCCACTTCCTGGTCGGTCAGGGCCAGGCGGACCCGGGCCGCCTCCAGGTCCACCTCCACCGTGGTGAGCCGGCGGCGGGCGACGGCGAGATCCTGCTCGGTGGCGGCCAGGACCTCGAGGTTGGCGTCAACCGACAGCTCCACGTCCTCAATCCCGGCCTGCACCTCCTCGAGCTCGCCCTCCAGTTCGGCGATCCGGCGGGCGATCTCGTCGGCCGTGTCGGCTGCCGCAGGGACCCCGGGCGATGCCGCGGCCACCACCAGGACCAGGAGGAGCGCCCCCCAACCTCCCCATCCCCTTTTCATCCTAGGAATCCACTTCTCGCAGGTGGCGGCTCAGCCCCAGGAGCGACCCCACCACTCCCACCGCAGCCCCGAACAGCACCAGCACCACTCCCCAGCGGAAGAAGAACCGGGCGGGAATATTGAGGGTGATCAACTGGATGGTCTCTCCCAGGCTGTTGAGGTTGCGAGCGGCCAGCCAGACGGTGAGGACCGCCATGACGGCGCCCACCATCCCCTCTATCAGGCCCTCCAGGAGGAAGGGCACCCGGATGAACCAGTTGGACGCCCCCACCAGCTTCATCACCGAGACCTCGTTTCGGCGGGCATAGATCGCCAGGCTGATGGTGTTGGAGATGAGAATCACCGCGGAGAGGCCCAACACCAGCGACAACCCCCAACCCAGCACGTTCAACACCCGGGAGATGGTGGAGAGTTGCTCGATCTGCTCACCGAATGAACGGACCTCCCGCACCACCGGATCGGCGGAGAGGCGAAACTGGACATCCCGATAGAGGTCGATCGACTGCAACTCGATGCGCAGGGAGGCGGGCAGCTTCAGAGGATCGGTGACCTCGATCAGTTCCGGACGGGATGCGAATATCTCCTTGAACTCCTCGTAGGCGCCCGCCTTGTCGATATAGTGGACGGTCTGCACTTCCTCCCAGGCCACCACCTGGTCGCGGTAGGCCACCTGGCTGGCGGCGTCCAGGCCGCCTTGATCGGGGTCCTTGAGGAAGGCGATGATGTGGGTGCCCTGCTGCCACCCGATGGTGTTGAGGCGCAGCAGCTCGTTCACCACCAGGGCGCCGAAGGCGAGGGTCAGCGAGATGAAGACCGCCAGGATCGCCCCGGTGGCCACCAGGGCGTTGCGCCGCAGGTTAACCAGCGACTCCCCGAAGAGAAAGATCATCCGTCCCATGGGCTTCGTCTCCTAAGAGTCCCTGTGGGGAAGGGTGGGTCTGTCCGAGTCAGGCGGCAGAGGCAGGTTCGGTTCGGAAGGGCGGGGGACGTCCGGCTCGACCGGCTCCGGGGCCTCCTCGAACCCTCCTCCCCGCTCGTCGCGCACCACCTGGCCCTTGTCGATGGCCACCACCCGGCGTCGCATGGCGTTCACGATGGCGTGGTCGTGGGTGGCCATCACCACGGTGGTGCCGGACCGGTTGATCCGGTCGAGGATTCTCATGATTCCCACCGAGGTGGTGGGGTCCAGGTTGCCGGTGGGCTCGTCGGCCAGGAGTATCAGCGGACGGTTGACGAACGCCCTGGCGATGGAGACCCGCTGCTGCTCACCACCCGAGAGCTGGTCGGGATAGCGGCCGCCCAGGTCTTCCAGCCCCACCAGCTCCAGGACCTGTTCCACCTGGGAGCGGATCGCCGAACGGGGACGCCCGATCACCTCCAGGGCGAAGGCCACGTTCTCGGAGACGGTCTTGGTTGACAGCAACTTGAAGTCCTGGAAGACGGTGCCGATCGACCGGCGCAGGTAGGGCACCTTCCAGGCCGGGAGGCGGGTTATGTCCTTTCCCGCCACCCAGATGGTCCCCCGGGTCACCATCTCCTGGCGTAGAAGAAGCCGGACCAGCGTCGACTTGCCCGAGCCAGACGGACCGACCAGAAAGACGAATTCACCGCGGCGGATGTTGAGGGAGACATCGCGGGCAGCCACCGTTCCACCCTTGTACACCTTGGTTACGGAATCGAGTCTGATCAAAGCGAACCTTCCGGGAGACCGACGGCAGGGCTCATACTCGGCCAGAAAATGATCCTACCACCGCCAGGTCCCAATCTCAGGCACCCTCCCCGGGGAGGGGTTCGGCTCGGGATCGGCGCTCGTGGGAGACCCTCCGCCACTGCAGGTAGGACTCGACCAGCGGCTGGATATCCCCGTCCAGCACCCGTTGGACGTCCCCGATCTCCAGACCGGTCCGGACATCCTTGCACAACTGGAAGGGCTGGAGGACATAGGACCTTATCTGTCGCCCCCAGCCTGCCTCCCCCTGCTCTCCCCGGATGGCGTCCAACGCGGCCTGGCGCTCCCGGCGGGCAAGCTCGGCCAGCCGGGAACGAAGGATGTCCATGGCCCGGGAGCGGTTCTGCAACTGGGACCGCTCGTTCTGGCACTGCACCACCACCCCGGTGGGAAGGTGGGTGATCCGCACCGCGGAGTCGGTGGTGTTGACATGCTGGCCGCCCGCACCCGTGGACCGGTAGGTGTCGATCCGCAGGTCCTCGTCGTTTATCTCGACCTGGGCCTCCTTCCCCATCTCCGGGGCCACATCCACGCCGGCGAAGGAGGTGTGGCGGCGGTTCTGGGCGTCGAAGGGCGAGATGCGGACCAGGCGGTGGACACCCCGTTCCGACTCGAGGTTCCCGTACGCTCTCTCGCCCTTCACCGTAAGGGTGGCCGATTTGATGCCGGCCTCCTCCCCCGGGGTTATCTGGACGAGTTGCCACTCATAGTTGCCGTCGGAGAGGTAACGCTGGTACATGCGCAGGAGCATCTCGGCCCAGTCCTGGGCGTCCACGCCTCCCGCGCCGGCGTGGACGCCCAGGATGGCGGGATGATTGTCGTACTCTCCGAAATAGAGGCTGGAGAGCTCCAGTTCCCCCAGAATCTCCTCGGCGGCCCGGAGTTCCGCGGAGGCCTCCGCCACGGCCTCGGCGGCGTCGGCGCCGCCCTCGTCGGCCAGCGCCAGCATCACCTCGGCATCGTCGAGACGAGCGGACAGGCCGTCGAAGGAGGCGATCAGGTTCTCGTGGCCGGCTAGGCGACGACCGGTCTCCCGGGCGCGGTCGGGATCGGACCAGAAGTTGGGATCGGCCGACTCCCGGCGAAGCACCTCGGCTTCCGATCGCCTGCGGTCGAGGTCAAAGGAACCTCCCGGCTTCGTCCAGGCGGATGCGTAACTCGGCGAGGATCGCCTCGGGATCGAAATGCTCTACAGACATGGGTCAGGCTCGGGGTCGGGGTGGCGTGAACAGACACCCAAGGCTAACTACCACCGCCGCAGGCCCCGAACCCTTTTCCGGTTTGCTACACGACGGACCCGTGGCAGCGCTTGTACTTCTTCCCGCTGCCGCACGGGCATGGAGCGTTCCGCCCCACCTTTGCCTTTCCCGCCCGCGAGGGTCGGATGGGACGGGTGGCTGTGACCGCCGGACGGCGGGGCTTGGCCGCCTTGACATGGAAGAGGTAGCGGACCGAGTCCCGCTTCACCGATTCCACCATGTCGGCGAAGAGATCGTAGGCCTCCCTCTGGTACTCGGTGAGCGGGTCCCTCTGTCCCATGGCCCGCAGGCCGATGCCCGAACGCAAATAATCCATCTCCGCCAGGTGCTCGCGCCACTTGTTGTCGATCACCGACAGCATCACCGAACGCTCCACCGCCGCCACCACGGCGGTTCCCAGTTCCTCGGTCTTCTGCTGGTAGGCCTCCTCCGCATCTCTGAGGGCGAGTCGGGCGACGTCCTCGGTTGTGAGCCTTCCGGCCGCGCCGTCCGGCCCGAGCCGGCTCTCGTAGTAGATCTCGAGTTCCCGGTTGAGTTTCTCCCAGTCCCATTCGCTCGGGGCCAGCGGGCCGAACTCGTCGGTGACCACCCCCTCGATGGCTTGCTCCATCCATGTCGACACCAGGCCGGCGGTCTCCTCCTTCACCAGGATGTCGTTTCGCCAGTCATAGATGCGTTCCCGCTGGAGGTTCATCACCTCGTCGTACTTGAGGACGTTCTTTCGGATCTCGAAGTTCTGGGCCTCCACCTGCCGCTGGGCTCTCTCCACCGCACCTGTGACCATCTTGTGCTCGATCGGCACCTCCTCGGGGATCTTCAGCCGTCCCATGATCGAGGCCACCCGCTCGCCCTGGAAGCGGCGCATGAGGTCGTCCTCCAGTGACAGGAAGAACCGGGTGCGGCCCGGATCGCCCTGGCGTCCCGACCTACCGCGCAGCTGGTTGTCGATCCGGCGGGACTCGTGGCGCTCGGTCCCCAGCACGAGCAGACCCCCGGCGTCCAGCACCCGCTGGCGGTCATCGGAGAGTTCCTCGTGGAAACGGGCGGCAAGGTTGCGGAAGCGGGGTTCGTACCTGGAGTCCTCGGGGTCGATCCCCGCCCTGCGCAGATCCAGCCGGGCCAGGGACTCATGGTTCCCTCCCAACATGATGTCCACTCCCCGGCCAGCCATGTTGGTGGCCACCGTGACCGCCCCGGGCCGGCCCGCCTGGGAGATGATCTCCGCCTCCCGGGCGTGGTGTTTGGCGTTGAGCACCTGGTGGGGGATACCCCGCCGGGACAGCAGGGTGGAGAGTTTCTCGGAGTTCTCTATCGAGACGGTGCCCAGCAAGACGGGCTGTCCGTTTTCGTGTGCCTGCCCCACCTCATCCGCCACCGCATGGTATTTGGCGGTCTCGGTCTTGTACACCTGATCACCCTCGTCCAGACGGACCACCGGCCGGTTGGTGGGAATGCTCACCACCTCGAGGTTGTAGATCTGGGACAGTTCGGTCGCTTCGGTCTGGGCGGTGCCGGTCATGCCGGCCAGCTTGTCATACATCCGGAAGTAGTTCTGGAGGGTGATAGTGGCCAGGGTCTGGTTCTCATCGAGAATCCTCACCCCCTCCTTGGCCTCGATGGCCTGGTGCAGCCCCTCGGAGTAGCGACGGCCCTCCAGCACCCGCCCGGTGAACTCGTCGACGATCTTCACCTTCCCGCGGTGGAGCAGGTACTCCTGGTCCCGGTGGTAAAGCTCCTTGGCTCGCAGGGCAGTCTCCAGATAGTGGACGAAGTCGACCGCCGCGTGATCGTAGAGATTCTCCACCCCCAGTATCTCCTCCACCTGCGCTACTCCCTGCTCGGTGGTGATGACCTGTCGCTTCCCCTCGTCCACCTCGTAGTGGATGTCCCTGCTGAGCCGGGCGGAGATCCGGGCAAAGTCCCGGTACCACTTGGCGCTGTCCGCCACGCGGCCCGAGATGATCAGAGGAGTCCGGGCCTCGTCGATGAGAATCGAATCCACCTCATCCACGATCGCGTACTGGTGTCCCCGCTGGACCATGTTGGCCGGGTCCATAGACATGTTGTCCCGCAGGTAGTCGAACCCGAACTCGTTGTTGGTCCCATAGGTGATGTCCGCCCGGTAGGCGGGACGGCGCTCTGCCGAGGTCATGGAGTTCTGGATCAGGCCGACCTCCAGGCCCAGGAAGCGATGGACCGCCCCCATCCACTCGGCGTCCCGGGACGCCAGGTAGTCATTGACCGTGACCAGGTGGACACCCCGGCCCCCCAAGGCGTTGAGGTAGGCCGGCATGGTCGAGACCAGGGTCTTTCCCTCTCCGGTCTTCATCTCGGCGACTCTTCCCTCATGGAGGGCTCCCGCCCCTACCACCTGCACGTCGTAGGGCCGCTGGCCCAGCACCCGCCAGGCGACTTCCCGGACCACGGCGAAAGCCTCGGGCACCAGATTGTCGAGGTTTTCGCCGCGCGCGACTCTCTCCCGAAAATGCCCGGTCCGGGCGGAAAGCTCGGCGTCGGAGAGCCGTTGGGTGTCACCCTCCAGCGCGTTCACCCTGTCTGCCAAGGCCGACAGACGCTTGAGCGATCGGCTTTCCCCCGCCTTGAGAACCTTGGTGAGAATTCCCATCCGTACCTAGATGCTATATGGCCGCGGTCGCTATGCGGGCGTATACCTCGGCGTCAACCGTCAATTCCCTGACTCGATCAGCCCCCAGCGACCGTCGCGCCGGCGGTAGAGGACACTGTGGCGACTGTTGGCCGAGTTGAGGAAGAAGAAGAAGTCGTGGCCCAGCATCTCCATCTGCAACTGCGCCTCGGTAACGCTCATCGGCTTCATGATGAACCTCTTCACCCGCACGATCTCATCCCCCTCGGTCTCCGAGACGGTCCGGGAAGGCGACCCGCCCTGACGATTCCTATCGATCAGCCGTTCCTTGAGCCTGCGGATCCGGCGGGTGAAACGGTCGGCGGCGGTGTCCAGCGCCGTCTCGGCGGTGGGAGCGGCCGCCTCCACCCGGACTATCCTGCCCAGCGCCTGTCCCGACAACTCGATGCGGAACCGTTCCTCGGACAGACGGGGGTTGGTCTCCTGGACGATCTTCACATCCACCGAAGTCAGGTCCGAGAACACCCGGGCCGCCCGGCTCATCTTGGCCGTCAACGCGCGACGGAAGTCGTCGGTCACATCCGTATTCCGGGCGTTGAGCCTTACATCCATGGCGGAAGACCTTTCTCCGGTGGCCCGAAGACTACCCAGCCCTCAGCCATGGGACGAGGCAGTTGCGGTGACCGCCCCCAGCACTGGGGAGAGGCCCAGGGTGGCCGCGGCGGCCGTCAGCGTCGCTCCGGTGGTCAACACGTCGTCAACCAGCACCAACCCCTTGGGGGGAGTCCACCGGCGTCGGAAACGGGGCCGGATCCGGTCCGAGCGGCCCAACCCGGCGTTCGCCCCACCCTGAAGGCGCGGGCCGAGGACCGCACAGACCGGGAGGCCCGAGCGCCGCGAGAGGGCCCCGGCCAACAGCAGGCCGGGGTCGGAGCGGTATTTCAGACGCCGGGAGTAGATGCGGGGCACAGGCGCCAGGGCCGATGCACCGGCAGGCAGGAGTGGGGACATAACAGCAGCCAGCACCTCGGCCGACTCCCGACACCCCCCGTATTTGAGACGGAGCACCAGCCGGCGCGCCGCCGCCCGGTGCACAAGAGCCGACGACACCCCTATCCCGCATGACAGCCTCCGCCAGGGCCCCGGACCCATGGTGCGCGCACAATCGGGGCAAACCGCCAGTTGGCCGGGTCGCAGACAGGCCAGACACCATAACATCCTCCCAACATTTCATCCCCCTGTGACAAACGATCCTTTCGTCAAACCGTCACGATCTCCACCAGCACCACCGGTCGTTGGCGCGTCTCGTCCCGGACCACCCTGGCCACGGTTCTTCTCACCACGGCTCGCAACTGGTCGCGGTCGGTCAGCCCGTCGGCCATCCGCGCCGACACCAGTTCCACGACCTCGTCGGCGGCTACGTCCAACACCGCCACCGGATCATCCACCAACCCCCAACTGGTGATGGAAGGATCGTAGACCAACTCCCCGCTGACGGCGTCGATCACCACCGACACCGTCACCACCCCGGCCTCGGACAGGCGGCTGCGATCCCGCAGCACCCTGGTCTGCACACCGCCCAGGGAGGATCCGTCCAAGAACACGTAGTCCGCCTCCACCACCGCCCGCTCCACCCACAACTCGTCCCCTTCGATCAACACCCGGTCCCCGTCCTCGAGGACCTCGACATGCTCCACTCCCACCTCGTCTGCCAGACGGGCGTGGGCATGGAGGTGGCGGTACTCACCGTGCACCGGCACGAAGGCCTCGGGCCTCACCAACCTCAGCATGACGGCCAGTTCATCACGGGCCCCGTGCCCGGAGACGTGCACGGGCGAGTTGAGACCGTGGTAGACATTGGCCCCCAACCGGAGCATCCCAGACACCAGCTTGGAGACCGCCTTCTCGTTGCCGGGAACCGGAGTAGCGCTGATCAGCACCGTGTCATCCTTCTCGAGAGAGATCTGTCGATGGGTCCCACCCGCCATGCGCGACAACGCCGAGAAGGGCTCGCCCTGGCTGCCGGTGGCGATCAGCAACTGCTGGGAAGGGTGGAGCCGCAACAGTTCTTTGACGCTGATCACATGACCTGCGGGGAGTCGCAGCACATCCAACTCGGAGGCGATCCGGCTGTTGCGCATCATCGAGCGCCCCGCCAGTGCGACCTTGCGCCCGGCCGCCACTCCCGCGTCCACGATCTGCTGGACACGGTGGATGTGGGAGGAAAAGCACGCCGCGATAACCCTTCCCTGCGCATTCCGGACGATGTCGGTGATGGGCCCCGCCAGGGAACTCTCGGAGGGGACGAACCCGCTCCTCTCCGCGTTCGTGCTGTCTCCCAGATACAACCGGACTCCCCGGTGGCCGAACTCCGCCAGGGCGGCCAGGTCCGTCGCCCGGTC
Source organism: Acidimicrobiia bacterium (assembly GCA_012270885.1). Taxonomy (GTDB): domain Bacteria; phylum Actinomycetota; class Acidimicrobiia; order Spongiisociales; family ZC4RG35; genus Bin76. The sequence goes on from JAAXHN010000039.1 coordinate 10,353, forward strand.
GTCGATGGGAGTGGGGTCCAGCTTGAAGTCCCCGGAGTGGAGTATCACTCCCTCAGGAGTGTCGAAGGCCAAAGCCACAGCATCGGGAATGGAGTGGCAGACCGGAATCATCGTGAAAAGGAACGGCCCGTGGCGGATCTCCTCTCCGGTAGGCACCGGGCGGAGATCCGGGGTGACTCCCAGCTCCTTGATCCGCTCACCAGCGATCTGCAGGGAGAGATCGGTGCCGTACACCGGTACGTTCACCTGCTCCAGGAAGTAGCCCAACGCTCCCACATGGTCCTCGTGGCCATGAGTCAACACCACGCACTCCACGTCGTCGGAGCGCTCCACCACCCATGACCAGTCCGGAAAAACCAGATCCACCCCTAGCATGTCAGCCTCCGGAAACATCAGGCCGCAATCGATGAGACAGATCCTTCCCTCCACTTCCAACGCCGCGCAATTACGGCCTACTTCTCCCAAGCCCCCCAGGAAGGTGATGCGTACGCTCACCCTCCGTCCAATGCGGCCATAGCTTTCAGGACCGCCCGCAAGGTTTCCTCGGCGGGCGCCACCATCGGCAGACGGAGGCCTCCGACCGGCTCCCAACTCTCCGAAAGGGCGGCTTTGACCGGGCCGGGATTGGTCTCCAGAAAGCAGGCCACGGAAAGCGGCATGAGTGCATGGTGGAGGGCGGCTGCTGTCAAGTAGTCACCTCCGGCCGCGGCGGCGACCATCCGGGCCACTGCCCTCCCCGCCAGATGGGAGATCACCGAGACCACCCCCACCGCTCCCACCGACATCATGGGAAGCGTGTAGGAATCCTGCCCCGAATACACAGTCAGGTCGGGCGCTTCCTCCACGGTGAGGGAGGTGAAGTCGAGATCCATGACCGCATCCTTGGTGGCCACGATGTTGGAGTGGGAGGAGAGGCGCACCATCGTCGGCACTTCGATCAGCCGGGCCGTGCGGGAGGGGATGTTGTATACCAGGACCGGGAGTTCGGTGGCGTCGGCGATCGCTTCGAAGTGAGCGACCAGCCCCTCCTGGGTGGGTTTGTTGTAGTAGGGGGTGACCGCCATCACTCCCCCGCATCCGGCCTGGGCCGCCCGGCGGCTGAGGACCACCGAACCGGCAGTGTCGTAGGTGCCGGTGCCCGCCACCACCATGGCCCGGTCCCCCACCGCCTCTACCACGGCCTCGAACAGGCGCACCTTCTCATCTGACGAAAGGGTGGGCGACTCGCCGGTCGTGCCGCTGATCACCAGTCCGTCCGACCCGTTCTCCACGAGGTGGCGGGCCAGGCGACCGGCCTTCACCACATCCAGCGACCCGTCCGCGGCAAAGGGGGTGACCATGGCGGTCAGGACGCGGCCGAAAGGCAGGTTGGGTTGACTCACACCCGCGAGGATAGCCTCGTCGGCGGCTGATCAGGACAACCCCGGATGATGTGCACCGGTGTCGGGGCGACATTAGCGGCGGCTTTTTTCACAGGTTGGCATGAAATGGGAATTACATACTTGGGTAGACGAGATGTCTAGGCGGAGGGGTTGACGAACCTCCATCATCGTCCCGATGCCGGACCAGTCCCTGACGTATTTCTCCCTATACGGCGTTGGAGCATGTTATTCTGATCTGAAGAGATGGAACTGCTCACTCCGGCGACCAAAATCTCCTTTGCCGGGAATCGTGGCCGGGTCTGCCCTCCCCAATAGGGGATAAACCCGTGTCTCGGTGGCGCAGGCCTGCTGGAGGTATCGCAATCCTTGCAGTACTCCTACTCGGTGCTATTGCGTTTCTTACCCGAGACCAGTGGGACTGGATCTTCGGGAGCGATGAACTCGTTACGGGTGGGGTCGAAGTCGCCTCCCTTCCGGTTGTGGATATTCACGATCCTGATGACTTTGACGTCAAGACCGAACGGTTGTATGGAATCGTGCCCGACGGCGGCTCGCGGGCAAGTTACGAGGTTACTGAGAACCTCGGCGGCGTGATACGTACCACAGTCGGCGTCACAACGGTCCTGGCGGGTCAGATCGTGCTGAACCTGGAAGACGTTGCCAAGAGCCGTATAGGCGAGATCATCGTGAACGTCGAGACTCTCACCTCGGACTCGACGCTCCGCGACAAGCGCATCCGCCACGACTATTTGGAGTCGAGCCGCTGGCCATTCGTTCGCTTCGCGCCCACGTCTTTCGATGGAGTGGATGGGCCGTTCGTCGAAGGCGCCGCGTATGACGTGGCTGTGACCGGTTTTCTCACCATTAAGGAAACCACCCGAACCGAGACGTTCACGGGCACCGTCACGGCAACCGAGCGCCGTCTCACCGCCGACATGGCGACTTCGGTGTTGGGCAGCGACTACGATGTGGGCCCCATCGACATCGCGCGTCTAGCCCATACCTCAGACGAGGTGGTGTTGAAGTTGATACTGGTAGCCGACCGGAGGGAGCTCTCCTCGCCCTCTGATGTCGAGTTGGTTCGTGACATCTTGGCTAAAGAAGTGGCCGCCGGGACATTCGCCGAGACGGTCCAGCCGATCCTCGAGAACAGGTGCGTCAGTTGTCACATGTCCGGCGGACCTGGGTGGGGTACCCTCGCCCTCGACACCGCTGCCGACGCGGCAGAGATAGCCGACGACATCGCCTTCGTCACGAAGATCGGATACATGCCGCCGTGGTTGCCGTCGGACCTCAGCCCGGCCTTCGCGCACGACAGGTCGCTCAGCGACGAAGAGCTGGAAGCCATCGTAGCATGGGCTGAAGCCGGCGGCGGGCTCGATGTGGCACCCGACACCCCTCTGGTGGCTGGCGATCTTGCCATCCTTCCCATCGAGCACGACCAGAAGATCAGACCCCGCGACGGCCCTTACACCGGCTATTCGGGGCCCGACGGAGAACCCCTCAAACAGGACGACTATCGCTGCCAGGTCTATGAAGTGGCTGATCCCGAGGGGGATGGAAACTGGGTGAAGGGCTTCGAGTTCCGTCCTGATCAGACGTCGATCGTTCACCACGCCATCATCTACAGAGCGCCGGCCGCCGCGGCCAGGGAGATCGAGGCCAAGATCGCTGCGGAGGACAGCACCGAGGCCGCCGAGGGACTCTCCGACGAACCGGGCTGGACATGTTTCGGGCTGTCGGGGCTAAGGATGGGGGAACTGCGCTCCATCCAGGGCTGGGCGCCCGGCCAGCAGCCGACGATCTACCCCGACGGATACGGCCTGTACTTGGCGCCCGGCGACATGATCGTCAACCAGATCCACTACCACTACGATCATGACACGCCACCTGACAGCTCGCTGATCATCCTCGACACCGCCACAGCAGAAGAGGCGGCTCGAATGGTCCCTGTGGCCGGAGGGTCCTACCTCACTCCCGCTGAGGTGCCGTGCACACCCGAGGAGGCCGAGCTTGCCGCTCGGCGGGCAACTGAAATCGACGGTTACGTCAACCTGTGCAAGCGCTCCAACGTACTCAACGAGATTGCCGAAAAATACGGCCGTTTAGCGCGGGCGATTCCCAACTTGTTGCTGCTACAGTGTGCGGGCACCGTCGACGATTACGACGACCTCGACGGGACCGTCGGTCACAGTTCATGTGACCTGCCGGCCCAACACACCGGCACAATCCACACAGTGTTTGCCCACATGCACGAATTCGGCAAGTCCTATCGGATGACACTGTTGCCGGACACTCCCAACGAGACGATCCTACTCGACATTCCCACCTGGGACTTCGAATGGCAACTCAACTACGAACCGGTCATCGATATTTGGATCGAGGTAGGCGACATGGTGCGCTTCGAATGCTGGTGGGACCGCACCCTGCAGCCCATGGCCGAGCCGCGCTACATCACCTGGAACGAGGGCACCGTGGACGAGATGTGTTTCTCCAGCATCACCGTGATCCCCAACCTACCACCCAGCTAAGTGGCAGACAGGGCAGGTAGTGGTGCGATGCAGAAATAGATCGCAAAATCTGCGGTCCTGGCAGATCGTCTGCGTCGCATACTGGCGGGCAGGCGCAGCTAACCGCCATCTGCATAGGTCAACACAACGGAGAGGCGCCCACAACCACAAGAACCTCCCTGCCAACTCAATAGCAAGCCTCTCTCACCAGTTGAATGGCATTGGCGGCTCCAGAGATCGACCACTGGGCTTCTGGCGGGCATCGTGGTGCTTCTATTCGGAAACCAGGGCCGACTAGGC
>JAAXHN010000040.1 GCA_012270885.1 Acidimicrobiia bacterium
GTCACCCACGTCCCTGGGAAGTACACTTAGGAGATCAACCTATCGGTACTCCTCATCCACCGGTGGCCTGGCACGGCACCACATCCGATTGAAGCAGCGCCGGTCGCGTGCATGTGCTGGCGACTTCCACATGGACCCCTGCCTCCGCCGCTTCGGCAATGGAAAGGGCAATATCCAGCACATGATAGGCAACCTCGGCCGTCACTCGATGGGGTCGACCATCAATGATGGCCCGAGCGAGATCATGGACTCCCACGCCTCTCATCCCCGCGAGGGGCCGGGAGGATCGAAAAGGCGTCCACTGCACATTTCGCTCCAAGTCCAGCATGGCCTCCTCCTCCTCACCGTATCGGCGAATCTCGGGACTGCCACTCCACAGGTCGGGGTCCGTGGTACTCAACGAGCCCTCCGTTCCGTACACCTCTATGAAGGGCAGCCGGGTGGCCTGCACATCGAATGTGGCGAGGAACGGGCTGATGATTCCCGACTCGAATTCCAGAACCGCGGAGACATAAGTGGGCGTCTCCACCTTGATTCGGGAACCGTATTGGTCCGGTGAGGTGATCATCCGCTCGGGGAAACTGATCCGGGAAACGGCCGCTACCTGCGCCACGGGACCGAGCAGGTTGATGAGCGCCGTGAGGTAGTACGGACCCACATCCAGCACCGGTCCTCCCGCCCGACCGTAGAAGAAAGCCGGGCTGGGATGAAAGTGCTCCACGCCATTGGACAGGAAGAAGGCACTCGCTCCCACCGGCGCTCCGATCCATCCGTCATCGAGAAGCTTGCGCGAAGTTTGGAGTCCGCTTCCCAGGAAGGTATCCGGAGCGCATGCCAGCCGGACCCTGTTGGCGGCGGCGAGTTGGAGAAGTTGTCGCCCCTGTTCGCGGGTAGGCGCCAGCGGCTTCTCCGAGAAAACGTGCTTGCCGGCCCCGAGCGCGGCCTCCGAGACTTCATGATGGACCAATGGAGGAGTGATGTTCAGAACAATCTCCACGGCGGGGTCGGCGAGCAACTCCTCCAGATGGTTGTAAATGTAGGGGATGTCGAACTCCGCGGCGCGGGTCTGCGCTTGGGTTCGATCAACGTCGAAACACCCGACCACCTCAAGGGAGGACATCGTCTCAAATCCCTCCAAGTACTGGCGACTTACATGACCACAGCCCACCACCCCGACTCCGACTCTCCGTGTCATTCCTTTGTTCCTCATCTTCCCCCTTCCGGTCGTGACAGGAAGTTTGCCAGGACATTGCGGGTGACCTTCGCCACGTTGCTGTTCCCGTTCCGGGTGGCAAGGAACGGAATCCAGTTCATGGATCCGACCGAGAAGACGCGTCCGCCGTTCTCTCGTTCTATGAGAACCATATCCGCCCGCACGTCGGGGTCCCGAGGCGATCCGAAGAAGTTGTTGGTCTGCATCAGGTCTTCGATGGCGCGCTGGAACTGGCCATGACGGCCCGAGGAGGTGGCCAGCAACCTGGCCTGGGAGGGGGTTCCCAACTCATAATCGAGTCGGTCGATCTCATCGCCTGCGGCTCCCATGAGCGCCCCGCCGAGACCGCTGTCGAACTCACCGATGATCTCATCGTCCCCTATGCCGTCGAAAACAAAGGCGACATCACTCTGGAACGAGTCGGGGCATCTCTCGTAGCCGGCGGAGGTGCCCCAACCCATAGCGGTGAACCCCACCCCCAACAGCCGCTGGGGGGCTATGCCGCGGTGACGCCACAATCCGCCCACTCCGTCCTCGAAGCTGAGCCACTCTTCTCCGACCTCGGACGTCCAGTCTCGGGATCCGGCAAAGCCCCGCCGCAGTTCGATGACGCCCGGCATGTCGGGGTGGGTGGCGGTTATCCAATAGAGACCGTTGCCCCCCAGATACATGAGCCTTCCGCCGGCCTCCAGCCAGTCCTCCATCGCCGACAGCCACCCGGTCGAAACGTATTCTGGATGGCTCCCTGTGATCACCACCGAGTAGGAAGAGAGCAAATCGGCCCCGTGTGTGTCGACGTCCTCATCGGTGATGACGTCGAATTGGTGACCCTCAGAGCGCAACCACCGAAGAAGGATGACGTCGGTCGAGAAGTGGCGCGGACCTCTGGTTCCCCACCACTCGTACTCGGACGTAAAGGACACGATGGGGCGGTTGCGGGTGGCGTAGCAAATCCCACTGGCGTCGGCATGCAGGTTGTACACCGCGGCGCCCAGATCGGGGCGTGTGGCCAGAAAACTATCGAAGAGGTTCGACTCGTCGAAGGGGTGCATGCCCACCTCGGCGTGGGCCTCCTCGATAGCCACCGAGTCGGGATTGGGGTCAGGCCGGAGGTTCCCGTAGGCCAGATACGTGAAGGTGGGCATCAATACCGCTAGATCAGGTTTGTCGCCTCCGCTGCGGACGAAGAAGGGCAGTTCTATTGAAACGTCCCCGCTGTCGACTTGCATGGCATAAGCGCCGGGTGTCAGATCCTCGGGAAGGGTGGCCGCAGCCGACACAGCCCAGTTCTTGTCCCCTACATCATCATGATGGAAGTGGATGGCGCTTCGGTTCAGGGCTTGTTCGCCGGATGACTGACGCCAACTCCAGGCATGTCCTTTCATCCGCAACGCCGGAAGGTTGACGGTCCAGCCGTCCCGCTGGTGCGGCCCCACATCGGGTACGCGGGTCGTGGCTCCCATCCCAGCAAAGTCCCAACGTCCGATCACTGCATCGGGCGGGATTTCTTCGGCGAGCCTGCTCTCTCCGAAAGGGGGGCGGACCCATTCACGGTACAGCGCCGGTTGTTCGATCTTCCCGTCATAGCAATGTTCGATGGAGTGGCCGCCCGGACTCTCGAAGGTTCCGACGGCGCCCATCATGATCGGACCATCGATAACAAGAGGGGTCGCATCCGACAACTCGTGAATGGCTGCGCTTTGTTCCCAAGAGTGTCCACCGAGATCCTCAACGCAAAGAGACTGTCCGCCCGTAGTGGTGTCGAACCCGGCGAGAACCCGGAACCAGGTCCTCGCTGTGAGGGCAACTCTCAAGGAGACTCTCCCGCGGCGTTCGGCCCAAAACAGCTCGAAGAAGGGACGGCCGACCTCGTCCAGAGCCAGGATCACTCCTTCTTTGGTGACTTGGTCCCGCCAATTCACCAATGTCTGTGGCTCGCCTCGCCGCGGCAGAGTGGGCCAGATCCAAAGCTGCACAGCCAATTGCCTCAAAGTCTCCGGTCCGGCGCTTGGAACATAGACCATCGATCCAACCGGTGAGCAGGGTTGGCTGCCCGGAATCCCATCCCGGCCGATGGAGGCTATACGTGCTCCCTCAGAATCAAGGGAGACCAGATCGAAGGAGAATGGTTTGCCCCCGGTGTCGAGATGCATGCGAACTTCATCGCCAGGCAAATGTGACCACTGGTCGAGGTAGCCGCAGACTCCCATGATCTGTCTCCTTTCCGGGTGTTCAACCAACCGTCGGCGGTCACTCCCGATCGGGTTCAGGGGCACCGGATTCGGATATCCCGGCATCCTCCTCTTCCAGGGCTTCCGCCAGCGCCGATCTGGTGACGGCTCTCTCCCTCCTTTCCTCCGAGAATTGGTTGAGAGCGACCGCGCCGATCAGCAGAGCCCCTATGACGACGTTGGTCCAGGTCACCTCGAATCCGATGGCTATCAGACCCGATCGGATCGTACCGATAAGGCCTACGGCCAGCAGGACCCCCCCAATGGGGGCCACCCCCCCGGTGAACAGCACACCGCCCAGCAGGACAGCTGTCAACACCTGCAACTCATAGCCGATGCCGGCGGTGGGAGCGGCGGTCCCGAATCGGCTGGCGCTCAAAGTGGAGGCCAAGCCCACCATGATGCCGTTGGCGATGAACACACCGATCACATACTTGCGGATCGGAATTCCCACAGACGCTGCCGCCCTGACATTGGATCCCACCGCCAGAAGCCGGCGGCCGATGTCTATCCGGTATGCAAAGGCGAAGGCCAGTAACGCCAGACCGATGAAAATCAGGACATTGACGGGAATGGCGAAGAACTGACCCCGACCCACGGTCCGGAATTCCTGCGGAACCCCTGCCACAGTCCTCCCCCGGGTTATAAGGATTACCACCCCGGCATACAGTGTCAGAGCCCCCAGGGTCACCACGATAGGAGACACCGCCAACCGGTGGACCATCACACCGTTGACTCCCCCCAGGAGGGCCCCCATCAGGGGCCCCACCAGGAGCGCCAGGGGCCAGGGCATCCCGGCCGCGGCCGCCATGGATGCCATCACCCCGCACAGGGAAAACATCGAACCGATCGAGATGTCGATATTGCCCGAAGCCACCACGAAGGCGGATCCCAGCGCTCCGATGCCCAACGACACCAATTGAATTGCTATCACCCGTATGTTGGTCGGGGTCAGATAGTGGCTGGCCTGTAACTGCACCACGGTGATCACGATGATCAAACCCAGTGCCAGGGCGCTGCTCCGACCTACCCTGGTCGGCACGGTTCCCTCATTCCCTATGACCCATCATGGCGGCCAGGAGTTTGTCTCTGCGAATGGCGCTGGCCCGTTCATCGAGCGTGACCCGTCCCTGGAACATGGTCACCAGCCGATCGCTGACATTTAGGACGTGATCAAGGTTGTGAGAGATGATCACCACCCCGATCCCTCGTTCGACCATCCGCCTGATGCTGGTCAGAATGGTGTTCGCCTGGCGAATTCCCAATGCCGCGGTCGGCTCGTCCATCAGCACCAGCCGGGGATCTCCCCGAAGAGACCGGGCAATGGCAATGGCCTGCCTCTGCCCGCCTGACAGCCGTTCGACCTTGGTTGCGCTGTGGGGCACCGATGCTCCGATACTTGCCAGGAGATCCTTGGCTTCATTGCGGATCCTGCGGCTATCCATCCAACCGATCGGCCCGAAACGCCACCTGGGGATCTCGGCGTTCAGGAAGACATTGCCAGGGACATCCAGTTCATCGCAGAGATCCAGGTTCTGGGCGACCGTGGCGATCCCGACCCGGCGGGCGTCACGTACCGACCACTCTTTCACCAGGTCGCCATGCACGCGGATTTCACCGATGTCAGGCACCAGCTCTCCGTTCATAATCCGGAGCAAGGTGGTCTTTCCCGCTCCGTTGTCCCCTACCAGTCCCAGGCATTCTCCGGCTCTCAACGAGAGGCTCACCCCGTGGAGTGCCCGCACTCGCTCGTAGAATTTAGATACACCGGAGACTTCGATGATGGTGGACCTGCTGTTAGCGGAATCCACCATCATCGTAAGCTATCCGTCTTCTTTCTCTTGTGTTACCGGTCAGGGAGTGGTCTGTGGCTCGTCCCGGTAGTCGATCACGCTTTGGATCAGGTCCTCCAGGTACTGGGGGTACTCCCCGGAACTGTCCAGATCCTGGAGCATCTGCTGGATGTCTGCCAGGTTATCAGAGTCGACCACATTGCCGAGCATGTACACGGTGGGTGGCCTCGACTCACCTCTGGCGCAGGCCAGGGCATCCCGGAACATCTGAATAGACGCCAAGTTGTTCTTGGAGTACATGTAGGCGGCCTGAAGCGGCGTGTCCCCGGCGGCCAGAACTTCGAGGCCTGCTTCGGAGACGTTGGTCACGGCCAGGAAGACCTCGCCAGGGTCGGTCAGGCCCTGCTCTGCCAGCGCCGCCAGTCCCGCAACTCCCGAGTCGATCTCCGGAGCGAACCAGACGCTGGCGTCCGGGTTGGCCGCCGCCATATTGGCAAAGGCGGCGGCGTGCTCTTCAGGGCCGATCGCCTGCGCCTCAGCGACCACTTCCGCGCCGGGGACGACACTCTGGACGCCCTCAACGAAGCCATTGCTCCGGGCGAGGATGGGCGGGTTGTCCGGGCGGACGATCACGGCCATCTTGGGCGCACTGTCTCCCTTGGCAGCTGCCCACTCACCGGCGGCAACGCCTACCGCATAGCCGCCCGCGTAGTTGTCCTCGTTCCAGTTCTGCGCTCCGGTCAGAGGGGTCTGCGACTCGTTGAGCACGCACACGCCTCTCGATGCCGCTTCCACCTGGAAGTCCAGGAAGGGCTGGGGGTTGATGTATTCCATGATGATCGCGTCAACGCCTCTTTCCAACAGGGAATAGGCGTCATCCAGCATCTGTACCTCGTTGAGTTCCCCGGTGGGGGCGCTGTCCACGATGATCAGTTCGGCGCCCTGCCGGTCTGCCTCGTGCTGGAAATAGCGATACTGCTCAACATAGAACGGGTGGGTGGCGATGAGCGCCGGAACCCCCACCACAATCGGATCCTCGGGAGCAGCGGTCGTCTCGGGCGCCTCCGCCGCCGGGGCGGCGGTTGTGGTAGTAACTTCCTCATCCTCACCGCAGGCCGCCGCTATCAATCCCAATATGAGGAGTCCGGTCAACAGGACATTTGCACGTAATCTCATTTTCACTTCTCCATTCACTCTTCTGACAGAGTTGACGTTTCTCCGAATTCCTGTTGAGCGGGAGATTACATCACCTGATGTCTGGTGGGCTCTTAAGAGTCGGTTTGTTTTCGTGAGGCGGCCCTGCCGTCACAGGAGAAGTTCGACTCATCGGTCTAGGATAAGTTGTCTAATCATCGCGTCAAATGGGTCGGATCATGACAGGAATCGGGATGATCGGAATGGGCCTGATGGGATCGAAGCATTGTCAGGCAATCTTGAGCGCCGCGACACGCTTGACGAGTTGCGTGCCGATCCTCCCCGTCTGGTGGTATGTGCAGATGAATCTGCGGACCAGGTGGAGAGCGCCAAAGCCCCTATGCGGATTCGAAAGGGGCGCTACTTCCTGGCAGGAGGTGATGACGGCCGATGACGTGGACCTGGTGATGATCTGTTCCCCGAACGGCACCCATCTCTGACTGACAGTGGCGTCAGGCAACACACCGCTTCGCTGGGGTCTGTTGAGTACCGCCCGGATCAACGACCGCATTGTTGAGGCAGTGGCCATGTCCCAGCGCTCCGAGATCACGGCCATCGCCAGCCGGGATTCGAAGAGGGCTCGCTCCTACGCTGTTTCGCAAGGGATCCCGCACTGCTTTGGCAGCTACGACCGGATGCTGGCATCCGACGAGGTGGATGTGGTCTATGTCTCCCTGCCCAACTGGTTACACGTCCCGTGGGGAGTGCGAGTGGCGCGATCGGGCAAACACGCCCTGATCGAAAAGCCCATCGCCATCGATCCGGGCGAGGTTGAACGCCTGGTGCAGGCTGTCGAAGAGAACGAAGTCATCATCCAGGAAGCATCGATGATGCGCTTCCACCCCCAGACTGTCCTCCTGCGTCGGCTGGTGTCCGAAGGAGTGATCGGAGTACCCCGCTGGGCACAGGGCACCTTCAGTTTCACCTTGCTCTACAGCGATGACATCCGGCTGGACGCCCGGGGCGGGGGTTCGGTGTGGGACCTGGGTTGCTATCCGGTCACCCTGTTCCAGGCCGTGCTGCAGAGACGGCCGATCGAGGTCGAGGGGTTTATCCGCAGAGCAGGCCAACCGGCGGACATGACCTTCGGCGCCCAGATACTCTATGAGGGAGGCGTGATTGGCCAGTTCGTGACCAGCATGGAAGCGCTGCCGTCCTGGTCAGGAGAGTTCGTCGGTTCGGAGGGTCGCATCCGCGTTTCCTACCCGTGGCTCAGCCAGGTGGAGTTGGCTTCCACGGTGGAGGTGGTGACCCAGACCTCCGAAGTAGCTCCTCTTTCGAAATCGGGAGATGACAACCGGGCCTTCGGTGACGAAGCGGATGGCCAGATCACGACCTACCACACCTTCGAGGGCACGAACGCCTATTTCGAAGAAGTAAAGGCAATGGAGAGAATGATCCTCGACGAAGAGCCCGTGATCTTCCCGCTCGAGGAGAGCGCGGTGAACATGGCTACTATCCGCGCTCTGATCGAGTCCGCCGACCGTCGGAAGGTAGTGACGATGTGAGTGATATCGGTCTGTTCGGACACCTCAGGCATCTTCAACACGTGAATCTTCCGTCGACCGACCTGGAGAGGTCCCGGGAGTTCTACGTCGACAAGCTCGGCCTCTCCGAACTCCCCCGGCCGGCGTTCGAGACGCCCGGGGTGTGGGTGGGCGCCGGTCCCGAA
>JAAXHN010000041.1 GCA_012270885.1 Acidimicrobiia bacterium
CTAGTGGTCCGTCTGGTTTTTGGTTGGGTGGGGTAGTGTTGGGGTATGTCTGTGATTATTGCACCCCGTTTGGAGATGTCGGTTGGTGAGCGTGAGGCGCTGGATGAGATGGCGAGGTCGGAATCGTTGCCGTTTCGGAAGGTTCGCCAGGCCAGGGGGTTGTTGATGGCTGCTGATGGGATAGCTAACGAGGCGATAGCTCGGGAGGTGGGGGTGAAATCGGACACGGTGCGGGCTTGGCGGAAACGGTTCTCCGAGGACGGTGTTGATGGGGTGGGGGTGATCCGCCCGGGTAGAGGCCGCCCCCCGGTTATCAGCGATGAAACTGTGAACAGGATCGTTTCTGATACGTTGCATACCCGCCCTCCGGACGGTTCGACGCATTGGTCGACTCGGACGATGGCCGCTCGTTATGGGGTTGGTAAGGACACGGTGGCTCGTGTTTGGAAGGCTCGGGGTCTTCGCCCTTGGCGAACCGAGACGTTCAAGTTGTCCACTGATCCTCTGTTTGAGGAGAAACTGACCGATGTGGTGGGTTTGTACATGGACCCGCCGGAACGGGCGGTGGTGCTGTGTGTGGACGAAAAGTCCCAGGTTCAGGCGTTGGAACGTTCCCAACGGTCTCTCCCCTTGAAGCCGGGACGGGCGGGAACTATGACCCATGACTACAAACGGCATGGAACAACCACGCTGTTCGCGGCGTTGGACACCGCCACCGGGAAGGTGATCACCGATTGCCGACCCCGGCATCGTCACCAAGAGTTCCTGGGGTTTTTGAGACTGATCGAACAAAACGTCCCTTCCCACCTGGACGTGCATCTGGTGATCGATAACTACGCGGCTCATAAACATCCCAATGTCACCGGCTGGCTCAATCAGCCCAAACGGGCCGACCGATGGCACATCCATTACACCCCCACCTCGGCGTCGTGGCTCAACCTGGTCGAACGATGGTTCCGGGAACTAACCCAAAAACGGTTACGCCGAGACAGTTTCACCAGCGTGCAACAGCTCATCAGGGCGATCAACACCTGGACCGACCACTGGAACCAAAACCCCAAACCCTTCATCTGGCACCGACCCGCACAAGAAATCATCACCAAAGTCCAACGAGGACGAGCAGCCCTCAACCACCCAACCAAAACCGCGACACACCACTAGGGCCGGGTTAGTACTCGACGTCTATGTCAGAGACGGCCGCCAACCACTGATCGATCCCGTTGCGATGCACCATCAGCTTGGCCAGGTTGCCCGACACTTTGATCTTTCCCGTGATGAAGGCGGACTGCACGTTGAGGTCTCCCTTCATGATCGCCGCGGCCGTCTCGTAATTCTGGCTGATGGTTATGTCGAGGTCCTCACGGACGCCCAGGGCAATGGTGATTGCCTGGGGGGTGATCATCAGGTGGTAGCCATTGTCGCCCAGAGGTGATTCAAGGACGTTGAACTGGATGGCCAACTCCATATCGCGGGCGGCGTCCTGGAAACCCTGGTGGTTTTCCAGGGCCGTTGTCACTTCCGACAGCCATTCGGGGCTCAGAAACTTCACTGCCATGAACAAGCTCCCTTGGGAATCACTACGTGAGCCTCAGGCTAGTCGCCCGGGCGGGGTTATCAGCAATCAGGCGATGGCGATCTGGCTGTTCTCTATGGAGTCGATGATGGCCGCGGATTGGATATTCCATCCGTGCCTCTCCAGGAGAGACCGCCCCCCGGTGAAGGTCTTTTCTATGACGAATCCGAAGCCGCCCAGACGGTTGCCCGACTCCTCGATCATCTCTCCCAGCGCTTCCGCCGTGCGGCCCCGCGACAAGAAGTCGTCTACCACTACGATGTCCCGCCCGACTCCCAGCAGTTCCTTGCGGATGGTTATCCAGGACTTCCCACCCTTGGTGGGCGAACTCACCCGCCGGATGAAGTGGAGGTCGGGATCGAGTTGGCGGTTCTGCTTCTTGGCGTAGATGAAATCCACCCCTGCGGCCTTGGCGGTGCTGAAGGCAGCCGGTATGCCGGATGCTTCGGCGGTCAGCACCAGGTCGAAGTCCCCGAGTCGTTCCGCCAGCCACTCTCCCACGCTGCTCATGAGCGCCGGGTCCGTCCGGTGATTGAGAAAGCTGTCCACGATCACCAGATCGGATTCCACCCGCCCCGCTTCCAGGATTCGTCTCCGCAGTTCTTCCACGCCGGTTTCTACTTTAGAGAGGGCAGGACCCGCGACCGGGTCAACTCGAAGGCGTCTATCTCTGCGAGGTGGCGGAGGGTGAGACCTATGTCGTCATAGCCGTTGAGCATCCGCCACTTGGTGAAAGGGTCAATCTCGAAGGTGGTGGAGAGGCCGGGCGTCTCCACGGTCTGGGACTCCAGGTCGATGGTGACCCGGCTTTCGGGGCTTTCGGTGGCGAGCCGGGTGAGGAGTGACACCTCCGCCGCCGGGAGCTGAATGGGGAGCAGGCCGATCTTTGTGCAGTTGGTGCGGAATATGTCGGCCAGGGAAGGGGCGATCACGGCTTCGAATCCCCAGTCCTGCAGGCCCCAGGGGGCATGTTCACGGGAGGAGCCGCTCCCGAAGTTGGGTCCCGCCACCAGCACCTTGGCGTCCTGGTAACGGGATTGGTTGAGGACGAACTCCGGATCCAGTTCTCCTCCCCGGGTGCGTCTCCAGTCCCAGAACAGATACTCTCCGTAGCCGGTCCGCTCAACTCGTTTGAGGAACTGTTTCGGCATGATCTGGTCGGTGTCGACGTTCGCCCGGGGAAGCGGAAGCATGGCGCCTTTAATCAAGGAGACCGGCCTCATTGGCGCCCTTCCCACTCCCGAATGTCCACGAACCTGCCGGAGACCGCTGCGGCGGCGGCCATGGCCGGGGAGACCAGATGGGTGCGCCCGCCCTGGCCCTGACGGCCCTCGAAGTTGCGATTCGACGTGGACGCGCACCGCTCGCCCGGCAGAAGAATGTCAGGGTTCATCCCCAGACACATCGAGCAACCTGCGTCTCGCCATTCGAATCCGGCCTCCACGAAGACTGCGTCGAGGCCCTCTCGCTCGGCCTGCAGCTTGACCAGTCCGGACCCGGGAACCACCATGGCCGATACCGATGGGTGCACCCTCTTTCCCCGGACGACGGCGGCGGCGTCGCGCAGGTCCTCGATCCGGGCGTTGGTGCACGACCCCAGGAACACCCGGTCGATGGTGATCTCGGTGATGGGGGTGCCGGGCACCAGATCCATGTAGGCAAGGGCGCGGATGGTGGAGTCCCGCTCCAGGGGATCCTCGAACTCGTCGGGATGGGGTATGTGGTCGGTCACCGGGGCGGTCTGTCCCGGATTGGTGCCCCACGACACATAGGGCTTCAGATCCCCGGCGTCGATTTGCACTTCGGTGTCGAAAGCGGCGCCGGGATCGGTGGGGAGTGAACGCCACTCCGATAGGGCTTCATCCCATTGTGAGCCCCGGGGAGCGTGGGGGCGTCCCTCCAGATAGGAAAACGTGGTCTCGTCGGGGGCGATCATTCCCGCCCGGGCGCCCGCTTCGATGGACATGTTGCACACGGTCATCCGACCTTCCATGGAGAGCCCCTCTATGGCCGAACCCCGGTATTCAACCACGTGTCCCTGTCCGCCGGCGGTGCCGATCCGGGCGATGGTCCCCAGGATGATGTCCTTGGCGGTTACCCCGGTGGCGAGGTCCCCGTTGATGGTGATGGCCATCGAGCGGGGCTTGGGCTGGGGGAGGGTCTGGGTGGCGAGGACATGCTCCACCTCGGAGGTGCCGATCCCGAACGCCAGGGCGCCGAACGCCCCGTGGGTCGAGGTGTGGGAATCGCCGCACACGATGGTCATGCCCGGCTGGGTCACTCCCTGTTCGGGGCCGATGACATGGACGATGCCCTGGCGGGGGTCATCCAGACCGTAGAGGGTGATCCCGAACTCCCCGCAGTTGTGAACCAGGGCGTCGATTTGTCTTTTGGACAGGGGGTCGCGGATGGGAAGGCCCCGTCCGGTGGTGGGCACACCGTGGTCGATGGTGGCCAGGGTCAGATCGGGTCTGCGCACCGTCCGTCCGGCCAGGCGGAGCCCGTCGAAGGCCTGCGGTGAAGTGACCTCATGAACCAGGTGCAGGTCGATGTAGAGCAGGGCCGGTTCGCCCTCGACCTCCCGCACCAGATGGCGGTTCCATACCTTTTCGAAGAGGGTTTGTGGCGTGGCTGTGTACTCCGGTGAGACGCGCGGACAACAATAGCGGAATCATGGTCTCCCGAAGCAATGGCTCTCCCGCCCAAGGTGTCCGGCAAGGCTGCAGGGACGGGTTAACCTAGGTACCGACCCCGTACCAGGAGAGCAGTCTTGGCAGAGAGCAAGATCGTCCATGTAGTGGGCACCGGAACCGTTGGCGAACCGTTGATCGGTCTGCTGGCCGACAATCGGGAGGCATTCGGGCTAGACGAAGTCACCTTTCACAAGCGCACTCCGATGCTGGCCGAGAGGGGCAAGGTGGAGGATCTGGTCCGCAGGGGAGCCAGCCTGGCTGTGGATGAAGACCGCCGTGTCGAGTTCCAGTCTCTGGGCCACAATCCCAAGTATGAGAAGTGGGAAGCCTTGGACCGCGCCTCGGTGGTGATTGACTGTACCCCGGCGGGCAACCTGAACAAGACCGAACTGTATGAATCGGTGGCGGGTCCCCGAGGCTTTCTGGCCCAGGGTTCGGAGTTCGGTTTCGGGAAGATGTACGCGCGGGGGATCAACGACGCCGCCCTGGACGCCGAGCAGGATCGCTACCTCCACATCGTGTCGTGCAACACACACAACATCTCCGCCATGATCAAGTCTCTGGCTTTCGACTCCGACGGCGCGTCCCACCTCGAGAACGGGGAGTTCCTGTGCATACGGAGAGCAAACGACATCAGCCAGGATCGAGGTTTTGTGGCCAGCCCGACCGTTGACTCCCACAAGGACCGAAGGTTCGGGACGCATCACGCCCGCGATGCACATCATCTCTTCGCCACGCTCGGCCACGACCTGCCGGTCTACTCGTCGGCGATCAAGCTCAACACCCAGTACATGCATACGACGCACTTTTCCGTGACCCTGGATCGGGAGATAGGCGTTGAGGAAGTGGTGGATCGTTTCTACTCGAACCCATGGGTGGCCGTCACGCACAAACGCTCTGCCAACCAGGTGTTTTCCTTCGGGAGGGACCACGGTTACTACGGCAGGCTCCTTTCGCATGCGGTGGTGGCCCTGTCCTCTCTGTCGGTGCGCGACGGCAACCAGGTGGTGGGGTTTGCCTTCACCCCCCAGGACGGGAATCCCCTGCTGTCCACGGTGGCCGCCATGCTCTGGTACCTGTATCCGGGTGAGATCGAACAACGCATCAACGTGTTGCGGCGGTACCTCTTCCGGGAGGTCTGATGGCAAATCCCGGACGGTTGCAGCGTCAGGCACTCACCGCGGCGGAGCGGTCTATCGAGGCGTTGGGGAGAGGCGATCCCGTCTCGGCCCGGATGGCGATCGCCACCGCCCTGGACAGGGACCAGACCGGGATGTATGTGGGGATGGCCGACGCAGTCGACTTGGCGGCGGGAATGCTGGAACGGGAGGAACCGGTCAGCGACGAGGTCTGGAGTCACCTGGCTGACGCGGTGGGACCCGGACCCCTGCAGGCGTTGGTGGAGGCGGTCCGACATTAAAGAGCGGCTCCCGCTCCCCTCAGGCCATGTCTGACTATCACCTCCATCTGTACCCCCATCGACTCCATCCGTCCGATCCGATCCCTGAGGGATTCCCGGTCGACCTGATCGAGAGGTACTGCGAAGCCGCCGGGGTGCTGGGGGTGGCGGAGTTGGGATTCACAGAGCACCTCTACCGGTTCGAGGAGTCGGATGAGGCCTTGGGCCGGTTCTGGGAAGCCGACCGCGCCAACGGGCCTCCATACCGGGCCCTGGCCGACTTCACCGCCCGGATGGTGGGTTTGGACCGGGTTTTCCGGATCGAACAGTACGTGGAAGCCGTGCTGGAGGCCAAGGATCGGGGACTTCCGGTGCTGCTGGGACTGGAGGTCGACTTCATACCCGGAACCGAGGAGGCGGTGCTGGAAATGCTGGCTCCTTACCCCTGGGACTACCTCTTGGGAGCGGTTCACTGGGTGGGAGGCTGGGCTATAGACACTTCGGAGTGCGCCGGGGAGTTCGAGCGGCGGGGCGTCGAGAAGTCCTGGGAACAGTACTTCGGGCTGGTGATGGAGATGATCGCCTCGGAGATCGCCGACGTTGTGGCCCATGTCGACTTGTGCAAGAAGTACGGATACCGGCCTTCCCGGGAGCCGCTGCATCTCTACGAACAGGTGGTGGAGGCCGCGGCCCGGAAGGGGGTGGCGGTCGAGGTGTCCAGCCAGGGCCTGCGCAACCCGGCCCGCCAGGTCTATCCCTCGCCTGCGTTTCTAAAGATGTTCCGTCAAGCGGGGATCCCTATCACCCTGGCCAGTGACGGGCACGCCGTCTCCGAGGTGGCCTGGGGGCGCGACCGGGTCGTGGCGGCCGCCCGGGAGGCCGGATACGAAGCTTATCTGCGCTTGGGAGGAGCCGCCCGCCAAGTCCCGCTTCCCGGCAAGGTCCGAGTAGGAGGAGCAGGAAACGCCTGATGATCGTGGAGGTTATAACCGTCGGCACCGAGTTGCTGCTGGGACAGATCGTCAACGGCAACGCCGCCTTCATAGCGGACGCCCTTGCCACCAAGGGTTTCGACGCCCACTTCCAGGTGACGGTGGGAGACAACCCCGCACGGATGGAAGCGGCGATCGCCACGGCGTTGGAGAGGGCCGACGCGGTGATCATCACCGGGGGGATCGGACCCACCCCCGATGATCTGACCCGGGAGGCTATCTGTGCGGTCACCGGCCGTTCCCTGCGGTTCAGCAGTGAATGGGCGGGGGTCCTTCGGGAGCGTTTCACCGGGATGGGAAGAGAGATGCCCTCCAACAATCTGCGGCAGGCCGAGTATCCCGAGGGCGCCGAGCTGATCCATAACCCGAGGGGCACCGCGCCCGGGCTGGCCCTGTCTCATCAGGGCAAGTGGATCTTCGCCGTGCCCGGGGTGCCCAGGGAGATGGCGGGGATGCTCGCCGAGGAGGTCATGCCTCGGTTGTCCGAGGCGGCGGGGGTCTCCGAGACACTGGTCAGCAGGATCATCAGGACCTGGGGCCGGTCGGAGTCGCGCACCGCCGAGTTGCTGGAAGACCTCTATCTCCGCTCGGAGAACCCGAGCTTGGCCTATCTGGCCTCGGCCGGAGAGATCAAAGTGCGAATAACGGCCAAGGCGGCGGACGTGGGCGAGGCGGAGCGCATGATCGCTCCGCTGTCTTCGGAGATCTGTCGACGCCTGGGACCGGCGGTGTTCGGCTTCGATGATCAGACCATCGAGGTGCGGTTGTTGGAGTTGTTGGAGGAGAGAGGGTGGACCATCGGGACGGCCGAGTCCATGACGGCGGGGATGGTGGCGGCCCGCATCACCCTGACGCCCGGGTCCTCCCGGGTCTTCCGGGGATCGGTGGTGAGCTACGCACCCGATCTCAAGGAGCGGTTGTTGGGCGTGGCGGCCGAGGCGCTCGGGGACGGGGTGGTGTCCGCCCGTACCGCCCGGGAGATGGCGGAGGGAGCCCGCCGGACCCTGGGAGTGGACGTGGGGCTGGCGGTGACCGGATCGGCTGGACCCGCTCCGGCCGACCAACCCGTGGGAGTTGTCTATGTCGGGGTGGCGACGCCTGAGAGGGTGGAGACCCGGCGGCTGCAGATGCCCGGAGACCGCGAAAGGGTGCGCGTCTACACGACCACCGCCGCCCTCCATCTGGCGCGGCTCGGCATCAGCGGAGTATGGTGGAATCGGTAGGCCGGATCTTCCTGGCGGTGGACCTCAGCTCCGAGGCCCGGCAGGCCCTGAGCCGGCGGGTGATGGAGATGGCCGGAGGCAAAGGGCTCCCCGGGCGCGCCACTCCTCCCCGGAACTGGCACATGACCCTTTGGTTTCTCGGGGATCTCGCCAGGGACCGTTTCGAGACGATGTCCCATTATCTGTCCGAAACTCGCCTGGGCGGTGTCTTCCGGTGCCGATTCGGGGAGTTGGGGAGCTTCCCCCGCGCTCGGCGGGCGTCGGTCCTGTGGGTGGGGGTGTCGCGAGGATCCCGATCGCTCTCCGCCCTGGCTGCCGGGACGAAAGAGGCGGTGGCCGGTGCGGGGATACCGTTGTCGGAGCGACCCTTTTCTCCTCATCTGACCCTGGCCAGGATCCGTCCGCCCCAGGATGTCCGGGCACTCTTGGAGTCCGCCCCTTCGGCGGAGGTGGAGATGATGGTGAGGGAGGTGACGGTCTTCCGCAGTCACCTAGGCGGCGGCCGTCCCCGCTATGAGGCGCTGGAGAGAATTCCCCTGGACTGAGGCGGGTGGTGGTACGGCGCCCCGGTCGGAAGATGCTTGGTATCGAACGAATGTTCGATTACAATGTTGGGAAACTATCCGGCCCTGATCGCTTGAAAATGCTTCGAAACCGGACCACAATCACGTAGTTTTGTCACAGCGGTCTCATAGCTTGTCTATGACCGTTCAAAAGAAAGGAACCAACGATGGACAGGGAAAAAGCCTTGGAGATGGCGGTGGGACAGATCACCAAACAGTATGGGAAAGGGGCTGTTATGAAAATGAGCCAGTCCGCCCACGGGAGGCCGGAGGTGATCTCCACCGGGGCCTTGTCCCTGGATGTGGCTCTGGGGATAGGTGGAATGCCGCGGGGGAGGGTGGTCGAGATATTCGGTCCCGAGAGTTCGGGGAAAACCACTCTTGCTCTCCATGTGGTGGCCGAAGCGCAGCGCAACGGGGGGATAGCCGCTTTCGTGGACGCCGAGCACTGCCTTGATCCAACCTATGCCGCGGCTTTGGGAGTGGATGTGGACGAGTTGCTGATCTCCCAGCCGGACACCGGCGAACAGGCTCTGGAGATTGCCGACATGCTGATCCGCTCCGGCGCTCTCGACGTGCTGGTGGTCGACTCGGTGGCGGCTCTGGTGCCCCGAGCGGAGATCGAGGGTGAGATGGGGGACTCACATGTGGGGTTGCAGGCCCGGTTGATGTCACAGGCTCTCCGAAAGCTTGCAGGTTCGCTCAACCGCTCTCGGACGACGGCGGTCTTCATCAATCAGTTGCGGGAAAAGATCGGGGTGATGTACGGCTCTCCGGAGACCACCCCCGGAGGTCGGGCGCTCAAGTTCTTTGCCTCGGTGCGGGTGGATGTGCGCCGTATCGCTTCGATCAAGCACCGCGGCGAAGAAGTGGGCAACCGGATCAGGGCGAAGGTTGTGAAAAACAAGATGGCGCCTCCCTTCCGCAAGGCGGAGTTCGACATCATGTTCGGCAAGGGAATTTCCCGGGAGGGAAGTCTTCTGGACGTGGCTTTGGACATGGGCTTGGTGCGTAGGAGCGGTTCGTGGTTCTCCCTCGGTGACGACCAGCTTGGACAGGGCCGGGAAAACGTCAAGCAGTTCCTTTGGGAGAACCCCGAGGTCGCCATGCAATTGCAGGCGAAGATCTATGAACGGGTCGGATTCGGCATGCCCGGTCTGGACTCCGACCGCGAAGTGCGAGCGGTTTTGGACGCCATGGAAGGGGCGGCCTCGGCTTGATGACCGGAACCCGAAGCGGTGGTCGGCTGGTAAATCGGCTGCCAAGGCCGGCGAGGGCACCCTAAAATAGGGTTTCGAATCTTGCTAACAATGTGAACCGGGATCCGGGCGCTTCCCCCCGGGGGACCGCCCGGTCAAGACCCGGTCTGGAAAACTTCCCCGAATGCCAGTAACTCAAATTGCCTGGGTCGTGGCCTTGGTGGTCACGGTCGTTGTAGTCATAGTCGGCCTGATCATTGCCTTGATCAGGGTGCGGGTCGGCGGCGGGTCGGCTCACGTGGAGGACAAGGTAGCAGAAGCCCGGCTGGAGGCCCAGCGGATCCTTGCCCGGGCCGAGGAGGAGGCGCGGGCAAGGGCGGAGAAGCAGAGAGCAACCGAGGAGGAGGAACTCGGCCGCCAAAAGGAACTGGTGGACGCTCAGAGGGCGCGGATCGCCCAACGGGAGGAGAGGCTGGAACAGCAGGCCGCCAACCTCGACGAACGGGAGAGGCTCCTCTTGGACCGGGAAGTCGAAGCAAAGAGGCTCAGGGACGAGGCCCAGGAAGTGGAGGACCGGGCTTGGAGCGATTTGACTCGCCTTGCAGGCCTTGACCGGACAGAAGCGCGCCGCCAGATCATGGACAGAGTGGAGCACGAAGCTCGCCGGGACGCCATGATGCTGATCCGCGATATAGAGATCCGCTCCCGGGAGGAAGCCGAGTGGCGGTCGCGGGGGATCCTGGCGGGAGTGGTGCAGCGCATGTCCCATGATGTGGTGAAGGACGCCACTTCCACAGTGATTGAATTGCCCAGCGAGCACATGAAGGGCCGGATAATCGGCAGGGAGGGTCGGAATATTCGCGCCTTTGAAGCAGCCACCGGAGTGAGCCTAATAGTCGATGACAAGCTTCCGGAGGCCGTGGTTCTCAACAGTTTCGACCCGGTGCGACGGGAGGTGGCTCGCATCGCCCTGGAAGCCCTGATCGTCGACGGGCGTCTCAACCCGACATCTGTCGAAGAGTCCGTGGCCAAGGCCGAATCGGAAGTCTCCCATGCTATCCGGGATGCTGGGGAGTGGGCGCTGTTGGAGGTCAATCTGAGTAAGATGAGACCGGAGTTGATCGAGTTGCTCGGCCAGCTCCGCTACCGCACTTCCTACGGGCAGAATGTCCTTGACCACCTGGTGGAGTCGGCCCATGCCGCCGGGCTGCTGGCCGGCGAACTGGGAGTGGATCCCGTGCCGGTGAAACGGGCGGCGCTCCTGCATGACATCGGCAAGGCGGTAAGCCATAAGTTGGAAGGGTCCCATGCTCACGTGGGCGCCGAGATAGCCCGCCGCCTGGGTGAGGACCCGGAGGTGGTGCACGGCATCGAAGCCCATCACAACGAGGTCGCGCCGCGCACAGTCCTTGCGGTGCTCGTGCAGGCTGCGGATACGTTGTCGGCGGCCCGGCCCGGCGCTCGGCGGGAGTCCTATGAGCAGTACACACAGAGACTCGAGGGTCTGGAGACAATCGCCACCTCCTTTGCGGGGGTGCAGAAGGCATATGCATTCCAGGCTGGGAGAGAAGTGAGGGTTCTGGTGGACCCCCGGGAGGTTGACGATTTGACTGCCGGAGCGCTGGCTCGCCAGATCGCACGCCAGGTGGAGGATGAGATGCAGTACCCGGGGAGGGTCGAAGTTACGGTCATAAGAGAGAGCCGCTACACCGACTACGCCCGATGAGCGTCACCCTGCTTGCCAGTCCGGTTCGCAAGAGCCCCGCCCCTGTGCGGGTGCCCAGGAGGCAGGGCCAGACCTATTACATACGAACCTTCGGGTGTCAGATGAACGAACACGACTCGGAGCGGATCGCAGGCTTGCTCGAGTCGGACGGGATGGCGCCGGCTGGGTCCCCGACGGGGGCCGACCTGGTGTTTGTCAACACCTGCACCATCCGGGAGAACGCCGACAACCGCCTGTACGGAAACCTGGGACAACTGAGGGTCCTCAAAGACCAGCGGCCCGAGATGATGCTGGTGGTGGGAGGGTGCGCCGCCCAGAAAGACCGGGAGTTGGTGCGGGAAAGGGCGCCGTGGGTGGATGTCGTGATGGGTACCCACAACCTGGGTCGGATTCTGGATCTCATGGACCATGCCCAGGAGTGGGGAGGGGTCACCGAGATATACGAATCGCTGCACGACCTTCCTTCCCAGTTGCCCACCCGCCGCGAGTCCCAGCACTCTGCCTGGGTCACGGTCCAACTGGGCTGCAATAACACCTGCACCTTCTGTATAGTTCCCGCCGTTCGAGGTCCCGAGGTCAGCCGTCGGCCGGGTGAGATAGTAAGAGAGGTGGAACAACTTGTCTCCGAGGGAGTGGTGGAGGTCACCCTCCTGGGGCAGAACATAGACACCTACGGGCGGGATCTGGCTTTGAATGGACGCCGCCGCCCTATCTTTGCGGAGTTGCTGCGGAGGGTGGGGACGGTCCGGGGGATTCGCCGCATCCGGTTCACCAGCCCCCACCCTGCAGACTTCAGGGAGAACGTGGCCAGGGCGATGGCCGAGACCGAAGCAGTGTGCGAACAGTTGCATCTGCCTCTCCAGAGCGGCAGCGATCGGATCCTGGCCAGGATGCACCGCGGCTACAACGCCGAGCGTTTTCTGGCCCGTCTGGCCATGGCCAGGGACACGATCGATGACCTGACGGTCTCCACCGACATCATCGTCGGATTCCCTGGGGAGACCGACCAAGACTTCGAAGACACTCTGGCCGTGGTCTCCGAAGCCCGTTTCGACCGGGCGTTCATGTTCATTTTCTCTCCCCGACCGGGAACTGCCGCAGCGGGGATGAACGACCTGTTCGTAGATCCCGACGTGGTCAAACGGCGCTTCCGGCGGCTGGTGGAGATCCAGAACCGGATATCGGAGGAGAAGAACGCCGAGATGGTGGGGAGGCGGGTGGAAGTCCTGGTGGAGGGACCTTCCCGGAAAGATCCTCTGGTAGTGAAGTCCCGCACCCGGGGAGGAAAGATCGTTCATCTCCGGGGAGAATTCCCGACGGGAACGTTCCTCGAGGCGGAGATCACCGTAGCCAGGAGGCATCACATGATGGGAGAGCTGTACTGAGCCTTCTAATGGCGGTGGTGGGGCCCACCGCCTCAGCCAAGACCGAGGTGGCCATGGGCCTGGCCGAAAGGATGGGGGCCGAGATCATCTCGGTTGATTCCATGCAGGTCTACCGGGGAATGGACATCGGCGTGGCTAAGCCTTCGAAGGAAATGCAGGCCCAGGTCCGTCATCACCTGATCGATCTGGTGGAGCCGCATGAGAGCTTCACGGTGGCCGAGTTCCAGAGGAGGGCTCGTGGCCTGATTGCCGAGTCGACGGTTCCCCTGATTGTCTGCGGAGGGTCGGGCCTTCACTTTCGGGCGGTGGTGGACCCCTATTCCTTCCCGCCGCACGACCCCCGGATACGATCCGCTCTGGATAGGCTTCCTTCCGCGGTTGCCCGCGCCCGGTTGCTGGAGGCCGATCCGGATGCCGGCAGCCACCTTGACCTGCACAATCCCCGGCGGGTGGCCCGTGCCCTGGAGGTAGTGAGCCTCTGCGGGCTCACTCCTTCGGAACATGCGGAGGAGGGCCGTCGACTCCTGGTGCAGGGCTATGAACCGTTGATCCCTTTTCGGGCAGTGGGGCTTGACCCGGGTGAACATGTCGATGCGCGGGTGGCGACCCGGCTGGCGGTGATGCGAAGGGAGGGATTCCTGGAGGAGGTGGCCGGGCTGGCCGGCCGGATGGGAGCAACCGCTTCCCAGGCAGTGGGATATCGCCAACTACTGGCGGTGGTTCGGGGCGAGATCGCCGAAGAGGAGGGATTCCGGCAGACCGAGCGGGCTACATTGGATCTGGTGAAGAGACAGCGCACCTTTTTCCGGCGGGATCCCCGCATCCGTTGGTTGCCCTGGTCCCAGGACCCCGATGAGAGGCTGGCCATGGCGTGGGAAGCGTTCTCGGGGGTGGTCACATGAAGTTTTGGAAGATGGAAGGGCTGGGGAACGACTTTGTGGTGGTAGTCGGATCATATTCCTTTACCACTGGCGAGATTGCCGCCCTCTGCGATAGGCGAAAAGGGGTGGGAGCGGACGGGGTACTGGTGGTTTCCGGAGGCCGGGATAGGGTGGGGATGTCGTACTTCAATGCGGATGGCTCTGAGGCTGAGATGTGCGGAAACGGGCTGCGATGCGTGGCCAGACTGGCTGTGGATCTGGGTATGACGGACCGTCCGGAGTTCTCGGTCGACACTCCCGTGGGTCCCAGGAGAGTCATCGTCTCCTTATCGGAGGTGACTGCGGAATTGGGCCCGGTGACGGTCGGGGAACAGAGGCGTATCGGGGAGCGGGATTTTCATCTGGTGTCGGTGGGCAACCCCCATGCCGTCTCGTGGGTGGATGACTTGGATGGCATCCGGCTGGCGGCCACCGGTCAGGCGCTGCAGGACATGTTCAGCGAGGGAATCAATGTGGAGATGGCCAGGGTGGATTCCCCCCGACGTGTGTCGATGCGAGTCTGGGAACGAGGTGTGGGAGAGACCAGCGCCTGCGGCACCGGCGCGGTAGCGGCCGCCGCCGCTGGCCTTGCCCAGGGTCTCACCCGGGAGAAAGTGGATGTGAGGTTGGTGGGAGGCACCGCCCAGGTGACTCTGGAAGGGAACACATCATGGATCACGGGTCCTGCCCGGTTGGTCTACCGGGGGGAGTGGCCAGGCTGAGAGTTCAACTCTGAGGAGCACCGAAAAGTCGCGAAATCTCCCTTTCGGGACCCTCCCCCTCCACCACCTTTCCAGGGTTGAGCACGCCCGGTCCAGGCCGGAGCAGGGCTTGCAGAATAGAAGTCTGACCTTCGACACGGTCCTTACGACGCCTGAGCGGGACCAGCTTGGTGTTTGGCTCCTATCAATATGAACAGTGGGTGGGACAAAAGTCAACGCTCCAGCGCCCGTTTTTTCACAGCCAGGGGAGAAACCGGCGAGGAGCGTGTCGCCGCATTTCAGAGACAGGACATATTCCGGGGGAGGGCTGATCTTCTATTTGAGGGAGCGAATGACCGTTACCACCTTGCCTAGGATGCGAGGATGGTCCGGGATCAGAGGCGGGTAATCGGGGTTATCGGCGAGGAGTTCGATCCGTCCGTCGGTTCGGGAACGGACCCGCTTGATGGTGGCTTCCGTCTCGTCCACGAGCACGGCGGCTATTTCACCGTTTTCCACTGTGGGTTGTGCCCTGACCACTACCCGGTCACCGGAGAGGATTCCCGCTCCGGTCATGGATTCTCCCTGTACCTCCAACATGAACAACTCTCCCTGGCCGACCAGTTGGACGGGGAGAGTCAGCACGGAGTCGACATGTTGTTCGGCAAGCAAGGGAGCCCCGGCGGCTATGGCCCCGAGGAGGGGAACCGACCGGATGTCGGTTGGGTCTGGCTTGGCCGGTTTTGGTGCGGGACGGGGTTCGTCGATAACTACCAAGGCGCGGGTCTTGGAGGGGTCCCGGCGAAGCCTGCCGGCTCTTACCAAGGCTGAGATCTGTGAATGGACCGAGGAGGGTGAGGCGAGGCCCACCGCTTCACCTATCTCCCTCACCGTGGGCGGGTACCCTCGATCCGCAACCCGGTCCCTGATCAGGTCGAGTATCTGTCGTTGACGGTCGGTTAGCCGGCTCATACCCACAGACCCTACTCCGGGATCCCGACATAACCAAACATTTGTTCGGTTTGGCTTTCGAACAAACGTTCTATATACTGATCGAACATGCGTTCGACGGCAACAGGCCCCCGAGCAGTTTCACGCGCTCTCTTCCTGGGACTCTTGGTAGTGATCTTTGCCGGCGCCCTGCTCCTGCTACTGGAAGGGAAAGCGGTGGGCGCCTCGGGGCAACAGGAGATGACGGCGGTGGTGGTCTCTCCCGGAGACACGCTTTGGGAGATAGCTGATCGGTTCTCACCCGAGAGAGTGGATCTTCGCGTCGTCGTACAGGAACTGGTGGAACTGAACAGGTTGGAATCCAAGGTGTTGAGACCCGGTCAGGTCCTTCAGGTTCCAGCCGACAGATTCTGAAGATCGGTCGTCAGGGATTGGATCTCGATTTCAGCTATCTCCGTGATCTCGGAGACAGCCTGGTCAAGATCCTGTCCTATCGCCAAGAGCAGGGACGCGACTTGCGTCAGCGCGGCCGAAGCCTGTTCCGGCCGGCCGTTCTGAACCGCGTCGGCGTAAGACTGGAGGTGAACCGCCAGGTATGGCAACGTCGCTTCCAGGGCTTGATGGTTTTGGAGGAGACGTGGTTGGCTGGGTGGATTGGCTGCGGCTTGCTCGAGGCGAGATTGCCACCCGGCCAGCAGGGCCGTGTTGTCCGCCAGATTGTCTATCTCCAGGGGGTCCGTCAAGGAGGGAGGCATCAGATTCGGGGCTATCTGTCCCCGGTAGGAAAACGTGGCCCCGAAGGTCTCTCCCAGCCGGGAGATGCGTCCGGCCAGGGCAGTGGCCGAGAGCCGCAGCTCCGCCAAGGAGGATCCATCGGTGGGAAGGGCTCCTGCGGATTCCACCAGGCCCCTCGAGGAGTCCCCCAGTGCGGAGATCGAGGAGACCAGTTCCGGGGTGAAGGCACTGCCTTCACGTAAGGATTCGAGGGTGGAAATGCTGTCGTTCACGGATCCTGCGGCCAGGGAGGCTGCGTTCATCACGGTGGCATGCAGTTCGCTCTGGTCCTGTTCCGCACCCCGTACGAGTGTGAGGATGGCTGCCGTGATGATTGCAGATGCGGCCGCCAGTGCAATCGTTACCCACATGGCGGAGCGGGACGGCCGTCCCGTTATCTGGTGAAGGGAGTGGGATGAACGGGGCTGCAGACGGGGAAGTGAAATGGGGGGCGAAGGCGCATTCCACATTTCCCGGATGTCAGCCTCGGTCAGGTCATAGCCCTGGGCCTCGGGGCGGGAGAGCACGCCGGTGGCGGTAGGCGTAGCGAGGGATTGGGTAGCTGTTCCGTTGGGGTCTTTAAGGTATCCGTTTTCCAGGGCGGGGTGTTGGGAGGTGATCAGGTTCTGATGGGCTCCGTTCGCGACCGGATGAGTGCCGTTTCCCGAGGGGCGCGCTCCGTTTCGTTTCGTTTCGGATTCGTCTCGTGGAGGACCCTGTGCGCGCCTGTAGCGATTTCCCGAGTCGGGAGGTGTGTCAGTGGGATCCGTGTCGAGGGCCGTCTTCGGGGTTGGGCCACGCCGGGGAGTCGATCTTCGGACGTGTCCAAGGCTTCGCTGGGTGCTGGGCAGTAAGTGCCTCCCGCGCGGTCTCTGCCTCCGCGGTGTAAAGTTTCGGTTGGACAAGCGGACCTACTTTGTGGTTGTCCGCCCGACTTCCACTATGCAGAGTATAAAGGTTAGCGTTCGGAGACTGGACAACGAAGTACCTTTCCCGCGGGCTGCGTATCCAGGAGATGCCGCCTTCGATTTGCCCACCGCGGTCGATGTGGAGATCCTGCCCGGGGAGAGAGTCAAGTTGCCGACCGGTTTGGCTGTCGCCATTCCGGAAGGGTGTGCTGGTCTGGTGTTGCCGCGCAGCGGACTGGCTGAGCGGTTGGGCATCGGAGTGGTGAACAGTCCGGGGTTGATCGACTCCGGCTATCGTGGCGAGATCTCGGTGATACTGGTCAACCTCTCCCGAGAGACTGCCCGCTTCTCGAAGGGTGATCGCATCGCCCAGTTGATGGTGGTGAGAGTCCCTTCGGTGGAGTTGGCTGAGGCGGACCGCCTGGACTCGACCGAGCGCGGTGAGGCCGGATTCGGATCGACCGGTTGGTGAGCGGAGGACTATAATGACCCCGAGACGCGGAAGTAGCTCAGCTGGTAGAGCGCAACCTTGCCAAGGTTGAGGTC